>NZ_JAYSDA010000024.1:0-83364 GCF_041914625.1 Aquitalea pelogenes
AAGCAGCGGCCTGATTTATTCAAAAAGCGCGTAAGCAATCGTCCGGGACTGGACATCTACGGGGTATACAGTGGCTTTTTGAAGGACACCACCACCCGGCCATCCCCTTCAATCATGCCTTGATGCAACATCTTTCAGCTCCCAAGTCAGACCTCCCCAATATGGCGTTTTAACCATTAATACAGCTTGAGAACAGACATACCGAGTTGAGTGACCTGTTTGGTGATGGAGGTATGGAATAGCCGCGTTCAATAAGCTGCTTGACAGCTTCGATCTTGAAGTTTTGGGGAAACGCCCAATCAATGACTTTTGCATAAAAGCCAGTATGAGGCTTTCAAGCCATCAGGAAAAGAAGGAATGATTACAGCTCAATCAAACAAGCTGCCCTGCTCCGGTGCGGCTTCTTTCGGCTTGAGCGGTGCGGGAGCGGCGGTCATCAGTTCGGCGGGGTAGTGAGTAAGAAAGCTGCGTGCCTGTTCGGGATTGGAGCAGTTCAGCCAGTGCATGTACTGATCCGGCGGCACAATCACCAGCGAGCGCTTTTCATCGCCCGGCCGGTGCATGCGCTTCATCAGCGGATGGTGGTCGGCGTTGATGGTGATCTGGGTAAAGGTGTGGCTGATGCTGCCATCCGGCTCGGACCAGGCGCGCCACAGGCCGGCCACGGCAAACGGACTGCCGTCGGCCATGCCGATTTTCCAGCGCTCGGCGCGGCCGGATTCATAACACGGCTCGTAAAAGTGCTGCATGGGCACCAGGCACAGGTTCTGCTGCTGCCAGGCACGGCGGTAGTTAAACAGTTCACCAATGGTTTCGGCGCGCGCATTCATGGTGCTGATGCGCACGCCGGGTGGCTGGTGGCGTTTGGGCACCATGCCGTAGCTGGCCAGCTGCAGCATCGCTTCGCCGTGGCGGCCTTTGACAATGATGGGTGCCAGATAGTCTTGCCAGCACTCGTCCGGCCACAGCAGGTCGCCAGCTGGCAGATTGAAATGGCTTGCCAGCTGGCGCGGGTTTGGGGGCATGAAGTTGATGCACATGGCGGCATGGTATGCCGTCCGGCCCGGCCTTGCCAAGCGTAACGGCTTCGGTTTTTCTCGCGCAAATCCTCACCCTGCACTGCCTGCTTTCTGCTATATTTGATTTTGTACATAATCATATCGAGCAGTTGCCATGCACTACCCCATTCCCCTGTCCCGCTCCAGCCCGCTGCGCATTCCACTGGTGGCCAGCAGCGTGCGTGCCGGTTTTCCCAGCCCGGCCGACGACTACGTGCAGGACAATATCAACCTCAACACCCTGCTGGTGGACGACCCGGACTGCACCTTCCTGATGATGGCCAGCAACGATGCCATCCACGGTATTTTCAAGGGCGACTATGTGCTGATCGACAAAGCACGCAGTCCGGTACACGGCAATGTGGTGGTGGCCGCGCATGAGGACGGCTTTGTGCTGCGCCGCCTGCACAAGCAGCAAGGCATGCTGGCGCTGCTGGCCGATGCGCCCGGCTATCCGCTGATTCCGGCAGAAGGTGATTACACCTTGCAGATATGGGGGGTGGTGATTGCCGTGGTGCGGCGGCTGGTATGAGCACCTTTGCACTGGTGGATGGCAACAGCTTTTACGCCAGTTGCGAGCGGGTGTTCCGCCCGGACCTCATCGGCCGCCCCATCATCGTGCTGTCCAATAACGATGGCTGCGTGGTGGCCCGTTCGGCCGAGGCCAAGGCGCTGGGCATTCCGGCTTTCCTGCCTTTTTTCCAGATACAGCAACAGTGCTACAAGCACCGTGTGGCGGTGTTCTCCAGCAATTACGCGCTGTACGGTGACATGTCGCGCCGCATGATGAGTGTGCTGTCGCGCTTTGCCCCGCAGCAGGAAATCTACAGCATCGACGAATGCTTTCTGGACGTCACAGGCATCCCGGACCTGGACAGCCACGGCCATCGCATCCGCCAGGCGGTGTGGCAGGGGCTGGGTATTCCCACCTGCGTGGGCATGGGTAGCAGCAAGACGCTGGCCAAGCTGGCCAACCATGTGGCCAAGAAGCGGCCGGAGTGGAACGGCGTGTTTGAATGGGACTGGCTGAACCCGCGCGAGGCGGACCGGCTGCTGGCCGAATTCCCGGTCGGTTCAGTGTGGGGGATTGGCCGACGCATTGCCGAAAAGCTGACCCTGATGAATATCCACAGTGCTTTGGACCTGAAACTGGCCGACCCGCGCCACATCAAGCGCAAGTTCAATGTGGTGGTGGAGCGCACGGTGGCAGAGCTGAACGGCGTAGCCTGCCTGGCACTGGAAGACGTGGCTCCGGCCAAGCAGCAAATCATCTCCAGCCGCAGCTTCAGCCGCCTGGTGCACGACCTGCCCTCGCTGTCGGCCAGCATCAGCCACCACGTGGCCCGCGCAGCGGAAAAGCTGCGCGCCCAGGGCTGCGCCGCCGGGCTGATTGGCGTCAGCATCCGCACCAACCCGTTTCGCGACCTGGGACAGTACCACGGCTACACCTGCGTGCCGCTGGTGCACCCCAGTGCCGACACCCTGCTGCTCAACCAGGCGGCCCAGGCAGCGCTACGCGCCATCTGGCGCAAGGAGTTCAGCTACCACAAGGCTGGAGTCATCCTGATGGACATCGGCCCGGCCACCCGTCAGCAGCAGGATATGTTCTGCCCGCTGCCCGACCCCAAACGCAACCGGCTGATGGCCGCCATCGACAAGCTCAACCGGGACTTTGGCAGCGGCACCATCAAGCTGGGGGCCGAAGGCCTGACCGTGGACTGGCGGATGAAGCAGGAAAAGAAATCGCCCTGCTACACCACCCGCGTGGGCGACATCGTGCAACTGCGTTAAGAGCCGCTAACAAAAACCCTGCTGCTGTGTTGCGCCGCCTTGCCGTACTCCATGTACTGTCGGCGTCTGCACGGCTTGCTGGCGCTGATGCGGCACACTCAGGCCCCGGGCGCCACATAGCCAATCCGGTAACAGGTGCCGTCCATCTCCTGCTGCCGGAAGTCCTGTTCGCTACGCCAGGCCGATACCCGCAGCAGCTGCCATTGTCGCGGGTCGTAAGCGGTCAACACCGACACGGCGCCTTGCTGCTGTAGCCAGGCGGCCTGTTCCTGCTCCTGCTGGCGCAAGGCGTCAAACGGCTGACCAGGCAAAATGGCTTGCGTCTGGCAGAGGCACACGCTGGCGGTGGGCATGGCATGGCTCCCGATGCTGTCCCAGACCGGCCAGATATCCACATGCGGCCTGCCAAAGTCGGCGCACAGTGCCTTGAAACCGGGGCTGGAAAGAAAACGGTTGATGCCCTCGTTATCCCGCCACAGGTAGAGCGGCGCATAGGCATTGACGCTGCCCGGCTGCCGGACATCATGTTCGGACCAGAGATAGGCCTTCCATTCGAGCTGGGGAAAGCCATCCAGCAGATGGCCGCGTTCACGGATGCGCTGCCGGATGATGGCCATGTCGTAGTCGGCGGGCAGGACAAAACGGTATTGCATGGCAAGCATGATGGGTCTCCTAACTGTCGCATTCAGGCAGTGCCGACTTGCCATTGCCAAATGACCAGTCTTCCAGCCCGGTGGTGGTAATCACCACCATGATGTCTTGCTGGCGCAGGCCGGGGCTGGCCGCCAGCCGCTCTGCCAGCCGGGCAAAGAATGCGCGCTTGCACGCCGTGCTGCGCGCCCGCCCGGCGGTAATGTGGAACAGGGTGAAGTCCGCGCTGCGCGCACCTTCGGTGGCGAGATAGTCCCGGTCAAACACCAGCTCGCCAGCCCCACATTGCTGGAACACCTGAAAACAGTCGCCCGCCGGTACCTCGAAGCTTTCTTCCAGCGCCTGCTGCAGGCTGTGCGAGATGGCCCGGAGCCAGGACTCCGGCTTGCCGGCCGCCAGTGCGATACGGGTATAAGGCATGGCCGGCTCACTTTCCGTGCGGAATGGCGGCCAGCACATCCACCGCCGATGCAGCGGCAGGCCAGCCGGCGTAAAAGGCCAGATGGGTGATGAGCTCGCCCAGTTCGGCCCGGCTGATGCCATTGTCCATGGCCAGCTGCAAGTGAAACGGCAGCTGTTCCAGCCGGTATAGCGCGGTGAGCGCGGCGACCGTGGCAATGCTGCGCTCGCGCGGACTCAGGCCGGAGCGTTGCCAGACATCGCCAAACAGGAGCGATTGGGTAATTTCAGCCAGCCTGGGGGCCTCGGCTGTCATGTTCTGCATGCTGCGTGAAGAAGAGCTGGTCATGCCTGATTTCCCTGTCGTTTTTGACAGCACCCAGCTTAAGCAGTCAGAATGATTTTGATAATCAAAATGTTTTTGCATTACTGTTCACTTTTTCAGGACTATTACCGTGAGCCGCATCAGCCTGGACCTGGATGTGCTGCGCAGCTTTGTGACCGGTGTGGAGATGGGCAGCTTTGCCATGGCCGCCCAGCGCATGAACCGCTCCACTTCCGCCATCAGCGCCCAGCTGAAAAAGCTGGAAGAGCAAGCCGGCCAGCCCCTTACGCGCAAGGCAGGCCGGGGCCTGGTACTGACACCCGCCGGGGAAGTCATGCTGGCCTATGCCCGCCGACTGCTGGCACTGAATGACGAGGCGGTACAGGCGGTGCAAGGCAGCGGGCTGGAGCAAGGCTGGATACGCTTCGGCATGCAGGAAGACTTTGGCGAATCACTGTTGCCGGCCATTCTGGGGCAGTTTTCCCGTGCCCATCCGCAGTTCCGGCTGGAGGTAAAAGTGGCACGCAATCAGCAATTGCTGGATGGTCTGGCCAAAGGAGAGCTTGATCTGGTCCTGGCCTGGGATGGCGGCCAGCCCTGGCCATATCAACAGGTGATGGGCACGCTGCCACTGTGCTGGATAGACAGCAAGGCCAACCCGTGGCCATACCCGGCGGACAGCGCCCTGCCGCTGGTGGCATTTGAAGCCCCCTGCCTGATGCGGGCAGCCGCCTGCGCCGCACTGGAACAGGCCAATCTGGCCTGGCGGCAGGCTTTTAGCAGCAGCAGCCTGAGCGGGATATGGGCTGCCGTTGCCGCCGGGCTGGGCGTGACGGTGCGCACCCCGGTCGGCGTGCCGGATACGCTGCAATTGCGGCAGGACCTGCCCGCCCTGCCCGACATCCGCCTCATGTTGTATCGTGCCGAATCCACCGCCACAGTCGGCTGCGAACGCTTGTCAGACATTGTCAGCCAGTCCTTGCAGGACTATCTGCATGGACTGGGCGGTGCCTGAGCAGCATCCCGATACCGTCACCATGCTGCCGTGTCCGCGCAAATGCATGCCTGTCACCCGCGCCGCTGTGGCAAGATCGCTGCGTACTTATCACCAGACCAGTATTTCATGTCACGTACGGAAAGATTGTTCACCCTGTTGCAAGCCCTGCGGCAACACCGTTTCCCGGTGACCGGGGCCAGCCTCGCCGATGAGCTGGGCATCAGCCTGCGCACGCTGTACCGCGATATCGCCACCCTGCAGGCACAAGGTGCCGAGATTGAAGGCGAACCCGGCCTGGGCTATGTGTTGCGACCCGGCTTCATGCTGCCGCCGCTGATGTTCAGCGCAGAGGAAATCGAAGCACTGGTACTGGGCTCGCAATGGGTGGCCAAGCGCACCGACACCCAACTAGGCCGTGCCGCACAGAATGCGCTGGCCAAGATTTCCGCAGTGCTGCCCGCTGCATTGCGCCACAGTCTGGATAACAGTTCGCTGCTGGTGGGCTCCCCTTCACAGGCAGAAGCCGATGCGGTGGACTTGTCCATCATCCGTCAGGCCATTCGCGCCGGGTACAAGCTGAGCATCGACTACTGCGACTTACAGGGCAATGTCACCCAGCGCACCATCTGGCCGCTGGCCTTGGGCTATTTCGACCACGTACGCATGCTGGCCGCATGGTGTGAAACACGGCAGGATTTCCGTCATTTCCGGACAGACCGCATCTTTGCCCTGCGTGCGGGCAAGGAGCACTACCCGCACAGAAAGCACGAGCTGCTGAAAGCGTGGCGAGCAGCCGATGCCGCCCGGCAGGCCAAAAACAGTAACAACAGCTGACTACTGACAAAAACTGTCAGTGGCTGGCGTGACAATGGCATCACTCGAGATCAACCCACCGGAGTGAATGCCATGCGTCTTTATTACCACCCCCTGTCGTCTTGCAGCCGCCGCGTGCTGCTTGTTGCCCGGCAACTTGGTTTGCCGCTTGAACTGATACAGGTTGATCTGTTCCGTGGCGAGCAGAACACACCCGCCTTCCTGCAGCTGAACCCGAATCATCAGGTTCCTGTGCTGGAAGACAATGGCCATGTGCTGTGGGAGTCTTACGCCATCATGCAATACCTGGCAGAGCTGACGCCGGATCAGTCCCTGCATGCAGCCAGTGCACGCGAACGGGCCGACGCCAGCCGCTGGATGTTCTGGTGTGCCCAGCACCTGATGCCGCCAATCAGCAGCCTTAATTGGGAGAACGCAATCAAGCAAATGGCCGGGCAAGGCCCGGCCAGCGCGGTGGAAGTAGAACGGGCGGAAGCCGGTTTTGTCGCCGCCGGCCAGATTCTCGATCAGCACCTTGCCGGGCGGGAGTGGATATGCGGCCAACAGCCATCGCTGGCGGATCTGGCCATTGCCGCCCCGCTGGCCGACTGGCAGCAGGCCCGCCTGCCGCTCAAAGAGTTCGGGGAAATCGTCCGCTGGTTCGGCCAGATTCAGGCGCTGGACTGCTGGCAGCAAACCGGGCACATCGCCAGCGTACAGGCGGACTGAGCACGGCAGGCCTGCGCGGCAGCACAATGGCGTGCAGGCCCACACCGGCAAACAGGCGGTCAGCCTTGCTCAGGCCACGCTGTCCGCGCTCAGGTAGGGCGACACATGCTGTAAAGCACGTGCCAGGTAGTCTTCCTTCTCCCCCACCGGGGCCACGTAATGCAGTGCCTCCCGGGCGGCCTGCATGCCTTCAAGCCTGGCAATCAGCCAGAAAGCCAGATATTGCGAGGCCAGGCAGCCCCCTGCCGTTGCCACATTGCCTCTGGCAAAAAACGGCTGGTTCAACACGCTGATACCCGCCTCCTGCACCCAGGGCTTGGTAATGAGGTCGGTACAGGCCGGGATGTCCTGCAACAGTCCAAGCCTGGCCAGTATCAGCGTGCCCGAGCATTGGCCCGCCAGCAGCTGACGGGAGGGGTCCAGCCGCAGCTGCGCCATCAGCGTTTCGTCGGCCACTACATCCCGCGTTTTCAGGCCGCTGCCAACAATCACGGCATCCGCCTCGCAGGCCTGGGCCAGCGAAATGTGCGATTCCAGCACCACGCCATTCATGGACGTCACCCGTGCCGTCGGACTGGCAATGGATACCCGCCAGTCCGGCTTCCTGATGCGGTTCAGGATGCCAAAGGCAATCAGCGAGTCCAGTTCGTTGTATCCGTCGAAGGTAAGAATGGCAATGTGCATGACCGGGCCTCGCTTGTTCGAAGTAATGGTGAAATGCCAGCCTGAGAGCGGCTGACAAAATAGCGTAGCATCCCTGGTGCCAGGCGCGCCGACGCAGACAGTACAAGGGTACGGCAAGGAGGCGCAACGCCGCAGCAGGTTTTTTGTTAGCAGCTCCAGGCTGAAT
Source organism: Aquitalea pelogenes (assembly GCF_041914625.1). NCBI lineage: Bacteria > Pseudomonadati > Pseudomonadota > Betaproteobacteria > Neisseriales > Chromobacteriaceae > Aquitalea > Aquitalea pelogenes. The sequence goes on from NZ_JAYSDA010000024.1 coordinate 7,614, forward strand.
AAGCAGCACAAGCAAAAAACTGGCATGAATACAGGCCATGAACCCAGCAGGATGCAAGCGGTTTCAGGCCAGCTTGAACCTGTCGTGCGGCCTGCGGCACTGCATACCAGCGCCAGTATCATCCGGCTGCCCAGCGACTGCTGACTGGCACCCGGCGCACGGCTCATGGCTGCTGACTGTGCGCGCGCAACTGTCCGGACAGAAAGTCGACAAAGCACGCCACCCGCGCCGCCAGAAAACCCTGACGGTAATACACCGCCCACACCGGCTGCCGCCACGGCAGCATGTCATCGGGCAGCAAGGCGGTGAGATGACCGGCGGCAATATCCCGGTCGACCAGAAAATCCGACAGGCAGGCAATGCCGTTACCGGCCAGCGCCAGATAGCGTAGCGTCTCGCCATTGGAAGCGGTCATCGTCGGCTCTATCGCCAAACCGTCAACATGACCATGCCGCAAGGGCCACAGGTTCAAGGACGAGGGCTGGGAGAAGCCCAGCAGGCGCTGGCGGGCAAGCTCGGCCACCGAGTCCGGCGCACCGTGTTCGGCCAGATAGGCTGGCGACGCCACCAGACGCCAGCGGCTTTCAAACAGCAAGCGCGCATTCAGGGTGGAGTCCTGCAACTGGCCGACGCGCAAGGCCACATCGGCCCCCTGTTCAATCAGGTCCCCTACCATCTCGCCACTGGTCAGCTCCAGCCGTATGCGCGGATAACGACGACAGAACGCGGGCAACAAGGGGGCCAGCACATGATCGAACACCGGCGTGGCGGCATTGATGCGCAACAGGCCGGACGGATGCTCCGCCGCCGACTGCAGCGTCAGCTCCGTTGCCTGCATGCGGCCCAGGATGTCGCGGGCATTCTCCAGGAACCAGCGCCCCTCATCGGTCAGATCCAGCCGCCGCGTGGTGCGCCTGATCAAGCGCACACCCAGCTGTTTTTCCAGCTTGCCGATACTGCGGCTGATGCCGGATGGAGTCAGCCCCAGCTGTTCTGCCGCAGCAGAAAACGAGCCCTCCTCGATCACGGTGACAAAAGCCTGCATGGTTTCTGTGCTCAGCATTGTTGATTTCTAGTCACAAGACATTGGGTTTCAGACGTATTTTTCCTGCTTTTTCAAGCAATGATAATGCGAACTCTTCCTGCATTGCCAACCGACCTCCACGCAAACTCGTGCCGGGGCAGTCCGGTGTCCGCCATCCGCAACTGGCCCCCAGCTGCACCGGCAGGAGCGGAGTACGGGTCACCGGTGATGCCCTCACACTGCTTTAAGGAGTTTTTGCATGCCACTTGCCCTCTGGGCGCTGACACTCAGCGCGTTTGCCATCGGCACCACCGAATTTGTCATCGTCGGGCTGATTCCGACCATTGCCGCCAGCCTGCACGTATCGCTGCCCTCTGCCGGCATGCTGGTCAGCCTGTATGCGCTGGGTGTGGCCATTGGCGCGCCGGTACTGACCGCCCTCAGCAGCCGCCTGCCACGCAAAACCCTGCTGCTGACCCTGATGGCCCTGTTCACGCTGGGCAACCTGCTGGCCTGGCAGGCTCCGGCGTATGGCACGCTGGCCATCGCCCGCGTGCTGACCGGCCTGACCCACGGTGTGTTTTTCTCGATAGGTTCCACCATTGCCACCAGCCTGGTGCCCAGGCAGAAAGCCGCCTCGGCCATTGCGCTGATGTTTTCCGGCCTGACGGTTGCCCTGGTGACCGGTGTGCCACTGGGCACCTTCATCGGCCAGACCTTTGGCTGGCAAACCACTTTTCTTGCCGTCTCCGGCCTTGGCCTGATCGCCCTTGCCGGCAGCTGGCTGCTGGTGCCGGACAACATCGCCCGCACGGCGCCCACCTCCTTGCTCGGCCAGTTTTCGGTACTGGGCAAGCCGCGGTTGTTGCTGGTGTATGCCATGACGGCGCTGGGCTACGGCGGTTCATTCATTGCGTTTACCTATCTTGCCCCGATGCTGGAGCAGGTCAGCGGCTTCAAAGCCTCGGCCACCGGCGTGCTGATGCTGGTTTACGGTATTTCGGTTGCAGTGGGTAATGTCTGGGGTGGCCGCCTGGCCGACCGCAAAGGCCCGGTACGGGCGCTGCAGATCATCTTTGCAGGCCTGGCCCTTGCGCTGGTATTGCTGGCGCTGACCGCCAGTTCGCAATGGCTGGTGGTGCTCACCATCTTGCTGTGGGGTGCGGTGGCATTCGGCAATGTGGCCGGCCTGCAGCTTTACGTGGTGCAACAAGCCCAGCGCGATGCACCGCATGCGGTGGATGTGGCATCCGGCCTGAACATTGCCGCATTCAACCTGGGCATTGCATTCGGTGCCTGGGCGGGCGGCCTGATTGTCGAGGCAATGGGCATCATGGCCACCCCGTGGATTGGCGCGCTGATCGTACTGCTGGCACTGGCGCTCACCACCTGGTCCGGCGCACTGGACCGTCGTGCCAGCCCCACGCTGGCAAACTGCACGCCATGAGCGCCCCTGCCTGGCCACGCTGCCTTCCCTGATGACGGGTGGCGATTTGAAAAGGCGCTAGCGGGGAGTCAGCACGCTGTCACAGGCCGATATTGGACTGGCTGCGGTTTCAGGGCAGGAGCGGGAAAAACGCGGGATTGGAAAAGTCACTGACCAGCCAGTCGTATACCACGCGAACCCGCGCTGGAACCGGGCTGCGTTGTGGCCGGTACACACTCAGCGCCCACGGGGTAGGTGCCAGCTCGGGCAGCACCTCCACCAGCTCGCCGCTGCGCAGGTGCGGTATGGCGACAAAACCGGGCATCTGGGCAAAACCAAAGCCTGCCAATACCGCGGCACACTCGGCTTGCGTACTGTTGCTGATGAATGCCAGCTCCCGCGGAATCCACTGCGACTCCTGGCGGAAAAACCAGGGCCACGGTTTGCCGGTGCGCTGGTCGATGGTGCCGACCACTGGCTGTTGCTGCACGTCCTTCAGCGTGCGCGGTACCCCGCAGCGGGCCAGCAAGCCGGGGGCGGCCACCATGTAGAACGGCACTTCGGCCACTTGCCGCGCTACAAAGCGGCTGTCCCGGATCAAGCCGTGGCGGATGCCGATATCAATCTGCTCATCCACCACATCGGTTTCATCATCTTCCAGATGCAGTTCGAAATGCAGGCCCGGATACTGCTGGCGCAAGCGTGCCAGGCTGTGTACCAGGCTGGTCTGGCCGATGGCCTCCGGCGCGGTCAGCCTTACCGTGCCTTCCACCTGCTGGGCCGCATTGGCTTCCGCGCCGCGGAACAGGCAATCAATCCCCTCCACGCCTTGCCTGGCGATATGTGCCAGACGCTCGCCTTCGCGGGTAATCCGGCACTGGCGGGTATTGCGATGGAACAATAGCTCGCCGAACTGGCTTTCCAGCTCCTGGATGGCACGGGTCACCACCTGTGGCGAGATGCCAAGTTGCTGCGCGGCTTCCTTGAAATTGCGTGCTTCCGCCGCAGTACAGAAGATTCGCAGCATTTCCAGTCGATTCAGCATGCATCCACTCCCCTTGTGATACCGGGCAGCTTATTCCTGTTTCGGGAATTCAAAAAGCTTGTTTCATCCATTCCTGAGAATTCAGCAATTGGTGATACTGACGGCCTCCCGCGCCAAGCAGTACGACTGCGCATAGCAATCACCATGAAAAAAACAATCATGTTTACACCTTCGCCCTGCCTTGAAATGAGCCCGCCATGCAACTGATCCTGGCATCCATTCTCCCCATCATGCTGGCGCTATTGTGCGGTTACGGCATCGGCCTGCTGCTGCCGCGCCGCCATACCCGGCATTGTGCCCGCCTGCTGACGCCGCTGATCTGGCTGTTGCTGTTCTTTTGCGGCAAGGGCTTCGGCACGGTGCTGAGTGATGGCAGCATGCTGGGTAAAACCCTGGGGACGGCGCTGATTTTTGCGTCCCTGACCAGCTTGCTGCCATGGGGGCTGATTGTGCTGTGCATGCGTCAGCCGCGTGCCAGCGGCAAAACAGAGCCAGCCGAACGCCCGCCCGTCACGCAGTTTTTGCATGCACTGCGCGACTGCCTGCTGGCCCTGGGCATGGTGGGCATGGGGGCCGTTGCATCCGGGTTTCAGCTGGGCTGGCTGGATGCCATCAGCACCAGCCAATTGCTTTACCTGCTGATTGTGCTGGTTGGCATCGACCTGGTGGAGCTGAAGCTGGGCAGTGCCTGGCGCACGCCGGAGGTGATGGTGCTGCCGGTTCTGGTCATCATCGGCTCGCTGGCCGGGGGCATGGCGGCGGCCGTGTTTACCGGCGAAGGGGTGTGGACTTCATTGGCGCTGTCCAGCGGTTTTGGCTGGGTCACCCTGTCCAGCATTCTGGTGAGCAGCAAGCTGGGCAGCAACTATGGGGCCATTGCCATGCTGACCGACCTGTTCCGGGAGCTGATGGCCATTGCCATGCTGTACCTGCTGGGCGCACGTTTCAGCAGGGAGGCCATCGGCATTTGCGGTGCCACCGCACTGGATGCCACCCTGCCCCTGATCCGGCAGAAATGCGGCACTCATCATGTATCGCTGGCCCTGATCAGCGGCTTTGTGCTGACCCTTGTCAGCCCGCTACTGATCATGATTTCCCTGGCCTAAGGCATCGGGCCGCCTGCCCACAGCAAGCTGCGGGCAGGTGAACATCATGCGCTATCGACCAAATAGCCTGGCTCAGCTCTCCAGCACATAACTGCCAGGCGCATCACCCAGTGCCGGGTATTGCCGGCTGCTGACCGACGGTGCCTTGCCCAGCGCACCCGAGCGTGGTTTCAGCCATTGCATCCAGTCATCCCACCAGCTGCCCTGATGATGTTCGGCCGCTTGCTTCCAGTGTTCCGGGCTTTGGTGGCGCTCCGCCGGGGCCACCCAGAACGCGCGCTTGGGCGGATTGACCGGCGGGTTGACGATGCCCAGGATGTGGCCGGAGGTAGACAGCACGAAGCGCTTGTCGCCAGACAGGAAGTGATTGAGCCGGAAGGATTGTTTCCACGGTGCGATGTGGTCGTCTTCGGCGGCAACGGCATACACCGGCTGGCTGATGTTCTCCAGATTGATGGGGTGACCAGCCACGGTCAGCACGTTGGGCTTGATCAGATTATTGTGCTGGTAAAACTGGCGCAGATACCAGGAATGCATGGTTGCCGGCATGCGGGTGGTGTCCATATTCCAGTACAGCACATCGAAGGCCGAAGGTTTTTCACCGTACAGCCAGCCATGCACCACGTAGTGCCAGATCAGGCTGTTGGGACGCAGCATGCGGAAGGACATGGCCATGTCCTTGCCATCCAGATAGCCGGTTTCGGCCATTTTCCCGTCCAGCCAGTCCAGCGTGGCCGGGTCGATGAATACCTCGATGTCGCCCGGACTGTGATAGTCCACCAGCGTGGCAAAAAAGGTGGCGCTTGCTACCGGATTATCGCCATTGGTGTAGTGCTGGCTGCTCCATGCCAGCCAGGTGGCCAGCATGGCCCCGCCTATGCAATAACCCACCGCATTGACCTGCGGCTGACCGGACAGCGCGCATGCCACCCGGAAAGCCTGGTCCAGCCCGTCCTGCAGGTATTGGTCGAAGGTTGTGCCGGCCTGATCCGCGCCCGGATTGCGCCAGCTGATGATATAGGTGTCCAGCCCCTGCTCCAGCAGATAGCGGATCATGCTCTTTTTCGGGGTGAGGTCCAGCACGTAAAACTTGTTGATGCACGGTGGCACAATCAACACCGGCACCTGATGCACCGCCTTGACAGTGGGGGTGTAATGAATCAGCTCGAACAAGGCATTACGGAACACCACCTTGCCCGGCGTGGTGCCCAGGTTCTCCCCTACCTTGAATTCATCGGTACTGCTCATGCGCACCGCGCCCTGACGGGCATCTTCCAGAAAATTCTGCCAGCCCAGCCGCAGGCTTTCGCCATTGGTTTCGGCCGCCCGACGCATGGCAACCGGGTTGCTCCAGAAGAAATTGCTGGGTGCCAGTGCATTCAGCCAGTTACGGCTCCAGAACGCCGCCTGTCGGGTAGTGCGCGCCGACTGGCCTGGGGTTTCGTACACCATGTCTTGCAGGTGATGGGTCAGGATCAGATACCACTGTTTGGCGATATCAAAACTGACGGTATCCGACCATTCCGCCTCCACAAACCGGGTATCTTCCGGATGGGGTGACTCTACTTCCGGCCCTTTCACCCCAAGGCAGCGTCTGGCGGCATACTGCTGCAGATTGAACAGCTTTTGTGACAGCCGGGCATTGGATTCAGCCAGCTGGGCGGGATGGCACAACCAGGCCAGCTGGGTGTGGATGGCAGATCTGTTCATGCCAAATGGGTCAAAAATATTTTCCAGCACATGCACAAAATGCTGTGCATTCTGGAAGGAATCGATAAACCAAGTATTTTCCGTTGCTGGCTTAGTCATGAAGCTCTCCCCGCAGCATGTACCTTGAATGGTCAAGCCAGCATAGCCCACCCAGGCGGCTTGCTCATGCCTTTACCGGTTTTGTTTGATATAAAGCGGGAGTTGCTGCCAATAAGGCTGGGGCAAACACCACACATTCTCAAGCGAGCTTACCGTTTTTTGTCAGGTAATGATTTTTTCACTACAGCGCAAATCGCAAAATGTGCTGGCCATTTGGCTGTGTGTAGCCGCCCTGTTCCGCCAGCACCCGGTGGCTTGCCAGGTATCCATAATAATTGGCATGCAGGCAGACATTCGCAACAAATACCTACTCGCCCGGCAAAACATGGCCATTCATTTAGCAGAATGGCTTTGTAATGGTGCATCTATTGCTGGTGAGACTTGAAAGAAAAAGATTTAATAATAAGCTTCACTTTGAAATATGTTTTATTTTCCGCAGGCAAGCATCCATACTATCTGGCGAAGACGTCTTGCGTCTGAAATCAACTGGCAACAAGGCAGGTGGATACTGCCCACGGCACCTGCTAGCCGGAACATAAAACTATAAAGGAGTGTGGATAATGCGGTCGTTAAAAGCCAAACTGATTGTCTTTGTTGCAATATTGCTGGCCATCCTGAGCACCTGTATTGCCGCGCTGGTGTACAACCAGATGCGCAGCAGTATTGTCACCGGGGTGGAAAACGAATTAAGTGGCACAGCCAACGGCTATGGCACTTTTGTCAAAAGCTGGTACGACGAGAAGTTGCGCGCCGTGGTGGCAGGTAACCCGCTGGCCGACCATCCGGACCCTGTCCCCACCCTGGCCCGCATCAATGAAGCCGGTGGTTTCTCGCTGACCTATGTCGGCTTTGCCGATCACCACATTGTCTATTCCGACGGCCACGCCCAGAAGCCCGGCTACGACCCGGCCAAGCGCCCCTGGTACCAGCAGGCCGTAGCCGCAGGCAAGGCCACGGTGTCGGCCCCTTATGTGGACTTTGATACCGGCAAGCTGTGCCTGACCTTTGTTTCCCCGGTGTCCTCTGGCGGCGCACTCAAGGCCGTGGTGGGCGGTGACATTTTCATCGACGCCCTGGTAAAGACCGTGCTGTCGATCAAGCTGCGCGGCGATGGCTATGCCTTCCTGGTGGACAAGAGCGGCAACATCATCGCCCACCACAATCAGCAGCTGACACTCAAACCCATCAGCAGCATTGCCCCCACCCTGTCGGCCGAACAGCTGAACAGCCTGGCCAGCAGCAATGCCATGCAGTTGATCCAGATGGAAGACAGCAACAAATACGTGAAGGTGGTGGCCATTCCGGGTACCGACTGGTTGCTGGGCGTGGTGATGAACGACAGCGTGATCCGCGAACCACTGAACAAGCTGCTGCTGACCATTGTCATCATCGCCGTTGTTTCGCTGCTGGTGCTGGTGCCCATTGCCAGCGTGATTCTGGCCTCCATGCTCAAGGGCCTGCGTCACCTGAACCAGGCCATGAATGAAATTGCCCGTGGCGAAGCCGACCTCACCCGCCGCATCGAGGTATCCGGTCAGGATGAAATTGCCGAAACCGCCCATGCCTTCAATCTGTTCGTCGATCATCTGCGTGACATGTTCCGCCAGGTCAAACAGGAAGCGGACCGGGTGATCAGCGGAGTCGATGAAGCCGGCAGCACGGTACGCCGGGTGGCCGAGGACTCACGCGAGATTTCCGACGTATTCAGCGGCAACGCCGCCACGCTGGAGCAAATCACGGTCAGCATTGCCCATATTGCCGAATCCACCCGCGAAGCAGACCAGCTGGTGAGCCAGACCGACAGCGCCTCCACCCAGAGCGCCAGTGACATCAAGCAGATTTCGTCCGAAATGGCGCGCACGGTGGATGCCGTCAAGGGCCTGTCCGGCATTCTGGAAACCCTGGACAACCGTTCGCAGCAGATTACCGGCATTACCAATGTCATCAAGGATATTGCCGATCAAACCAATCTGCTGGCCCTGAATGCCGCCATCGAAGCGGCACGCGCCGGCGAGATGGGCCGCGGCTTTGCCGTGGTGGCGGACGAAGTACGCAAGCTGGCCGAGCGCACGGCGCAAGCCACACTGGAAATCACCAGCATGGTGAACACCATCCGCAGCGAAACCAGCCAGGCGGTGAGCAATATGCAGCAGACCGTCAACTCGGTGGATGGCGGGGTGGAAATCACCCAGGGCGCGGTCAAGCGTATCGACGACATCCGCCAGGCCATGCAGGACGTGGTGAACAAGATGAACGAGATTTCGCTGTCCACCAAGGAACAGCACAACGCCACCACTGCCATTTCGCAAAGCACCGAACGCATCAACAACCGCATCATCGACAGCGACCAGTCCTTGCAGGGCGTGCACAGTACACTGTCCACCCTAAATGACGCCGCCTCGAAAATGCGCGAAATGTTCAGCCGCTTCAAGGTGTAAACCCGCACCACACGGGCTGGCCTCTCCCCGGTCAGCCCCTTCCTTCATTCCCCAAGCATGGTATTGCTGCGAATACTCCACTCACTTTGCACTATGTACATGCCCCCATCTCTGCTTGGTCCTGCAACAGCAAGCAACACATCATCAAATGGAAACTGCGTTGAGCCTCCTTCCAGTTACGGCAACAGAACCACGCAGGCGGCAATCAATAATCCGGCAGACCACCGGTGGCATACTACCCGTCCATCTTCTGCAAGCGGGACTGTAACAAGTCGGTCATCCAGTTCATGAATACCTGCACCCGCTGCGGCAGCTGGCGACGGTTGGCATAGATAAAGGAAATCGGCATCGGTGCCGGGCGATAGTCGGGCAGTATTTCCACCAGCTGCCCGCTGGCAAGATAGCTGCGCATGCCCGGCTCGGGCGACTGCACGATGCCAAGGCCAGCCAGGCAGGCTGCGGTATAGGCTTCGGAATTGTTAACGGTGAGCACACCGGCCATGGCGACATGGTGCACGCTGCCCGGCGCTTGCGGGTCGACATATTCAAAACCGGGGTCCCGCCCGCCAAAATTGGCCTGGTAATGCACCAGCCGGTGCCGGTCCAGCTCGGCCGGTGACTGCGGCATGCCGTATTCGGCGATATAGCGCGGGCTGGCGCAGTTGATCATCCGGTACTGCCCGACCGGCTTGGCAATCAGGCTGGAATCCAGCAAGGTTCCCACCCGCAACACACAGTCAAAGCCCTCACGCACCAGGTCCACCCGCCGGTCGGTGCTGCTCAATTCCAGCTGCAAGGCCGGATGCTGACGCAGAAAGTCCGGCAGTTGCGGAATCACCAGCTCGCGCGCAATGGCCAGCGGCATGTCCACCCGCAAGCGCCCGCTGAGCGCGGCAGGCTCTGAGCGAAACATCTGCTGCAATTCGCTCATGTCGGCCAGCAGGTCCTTGCAGCGCTCCAGCACCACCTGCCCGTCCTGCGTCAGTTGCACGCTGCGCGTGGTCCGGTGCAACAAGCGGGTGCCCAGCTGGTTCTCCAGCTGCTGCACCGCCAGTGAAACCGTTGCCTTGGGCAGCCCCAGGCTTTCTGCCGCGGCAGTAAAGCCGGACAGTTCGGCAACGCGGACAAAAACCTGCATGGCGTCGAATTGATTCATGGTGGTGCGCCTTATTGTTAGCAAATACTGGACAGTCTAGCCATAAATTGCATGTTTATCGGCAAATTAATCGGCAATAGACTGCACAGCATCCGGCAGGCAATGCCCCACTCCACCTCTCGCAGGAGAACACCATGCAACAACGCATCGCACTCATCACCGGCGGCAGCCGTGGCCTTGGCAAGAATGCAGCACTCAAGCTTGCCTCCAAGGGCATCGATGTCATCATCACCTACCACACCCGGCGGGACGAAGCCGACGCGCTGGTCCACCAGCTAGAACAACTGGGCCGCCGCGCGGCAGCGCTGCAGCTGGATGCCGGCAATGTGCGCAGCTTTGCCACCTTTGCAGAACAGCTGAAAACCGTGCTGCAGGACAAATGGCAAACCGGGCGGATTCACCATCTGGTGAACAATGCAGGCATGGGCATTTACGGCAGCTTTGCCGAAACCACCGAGGAACAATTCGATGCACTGATGAATGTGCACCTGAAGGGGGTGTTCTTCCTCACCCAGACCCTGCTGCCCTTGATAGCCGACGGCGGACGCATCCTTAACATATCCAGCGGCCTCGCGCGCTTCAGCTTCCCCGGCTATGCCGCCTACGCCACCATGAAAGGCGCGGTGGAAACCCTCACCCGCTACCTGGCCAGGGAGCTGGGGCCGCGCGGCATTTCGGTAAACGTGCTGGCACCCGGTGCCATCGAAACCGACTTCGGCGGCGGCCAGACACGTGACAACCCGCAGGTGAATGCCATGATTGCCGCCAATACCGCCATGGGCCGGGCCGGACTGCCCGACGACATTGGCGACGCCATCGCCGCCTTGCTGACCGCGGACAGCAACTGGATTACCGGCCAGCGGATTGAAGCTTCGGGCGGGATGATGCTGTAAGCACATGGTCGTCATGACAGAACCGGAGGGCTATCCGGCGCAGGAATGCGACGCGGACAGCCCTCCGGCCACGTTCATGACTGCCGTGCAGCGGCCACCATGCCATCCAGCCAGTCCTGATGGCCGTTGATCATGGGATTGGGCCTGGTTTGGGCCAGCGCCTGCGCCGGCTTGCCCACCTGGGTTTCCTGCGTGAGGATGCGCACCCGGCCAGCAGAAAGCTCTTCAATCAGCCAGGCGTGATGTACATCCAGCCTGTCTTCCGCCGTGCTGCCGGCCCAGCCATGCCAGGCAATGCGGGCAGCCTGGCCGGGGACTGGCGCGATGTACTCCACCACTTGCGCCTCCACCGGGAAGCCGAAGGTTTCAAAGTAAAAACGGTCGCCCATGGCCAGTTCCGGCCCCTTGCCATCGTAAAAGCGCGGATTGGCCGAATTGGCATAGTAGCCAGGCCACAGCTGCGGTGTGTTCAGCAAGGTCCACAGTTTTTCGATGGTCACGCCAGTGACAATCACTTCATTGGAACAGTAATTGTCGGTAAAGCCGGGCACATAGCCGGCCGGCCAGATAATGTCGCTCATGATGTTTTCCTTGCGGCAGTTAACAGTAAGAAAGTCTGCTGCTACTGTACGCATTGCACATCAGCGAATAAATGGCGGTAAAATCACATCATCTGTTACATAAAAGAACAAATATGCCCGCATTCGACGCCACCCAGATCAGCACCATCGCCCTGTTTTGCAAAGCGGCAGAGCTGAGCAGTTTTTCCGCGGCGGCGGAAGCGCTGGGGCTGACGCCAGCCTCGGTCAGCCGGGCCATCAAGCGTCTGGAAGAACGGCTGGGTGTACGCCTGTTTGCACGCACCACACGCACCATGCGGCTGACCCACGAAGGCGAACTGTACTGGCAGCAATGCCGCCAGGCACTGGACCAGATTGCCGAAGCCGAGCGCACCATCACCGGCCGGCAGAAAGTGCCCAGCGGCCTGCTGCGCATCAGTGTTGGCACCCTGTACGCCAATTACCGCTTGCTGCCCTTGCTGGAGGAATTCACCAGCGCCTATCCGCAGATCGAACTGGAGCTGAGCCTATCCAACCGGGTGGCTGATATTGTCGAAGAAGGCTACGACCTGGCCATCCGCATCGGCACACCACAGGATTCCCGCCTGGTGGTGCAGAAGCTGGAAGACGCCACGCTTGGCATCTTTGCCACACCCGGTTATCTCGCCCGGCGCGGCGTGCCGCGGCAGATTGATGAGCTGGCCGGGCATGACTGCCTGCAATTCATCCTGCCCAGCACCGGCCGCGCCATGCCATGGCTGCTGACCCTGCCCGGTGGCGAAGCGCTGGACCATCAGTTCCACAGCCGCCTGCGCCTGCTGGACGATGCCCAGGGCTGCATCAGCTGGGGGATGGCCGGAGGCGGACTGTTCCAGACCTACCATTTCATTGCCGCGCCCGCACTGGCACGCGGCGAGCTGGTGGAGGTGATGCCGGATCACGCTGGCCGGGCACGGCAGTTTTCCGTCACCTACCCGCAAAACCGTCACCTGTCGGCACGGGTGCGGGCATTTGTCGACTTTCTGCTGGCCCGGCTGCGCCAGCCTGCCTGAAACCGGCCAGAAGCCGCACAGGCAGGCCCTGCCCCACCACGCAATACACCAGCCACACAACAGCCAAGCCGATTGACAAGGCCCCGGCCCTGCGGTTAGCCTGCGCAACATGGAAACGTTACCACAAACTGCCAACAGCATTCGCGAAGTGGCTGCGCTGGCGCAGACTTCCGTCTCCACCGTGTCGCGGGTGCTCAACCAGTCCGGCTATGTCAAAGCCGAGGTACGCGAGCGCATCGAACGGGTGATTGCCGCCACCGGCTTTGTCCCCAGCGCCGTGGCCAAGGGCTTGCAGCGCAAACAGTCCTCGCTGGTGGGCGTGGTGATTCCGCGTATCGACTCCTACAGCATCAGCGCCATGGTGGCGGGCATTTCCGCCGTGCTGGAAGCTGCGGGCTACAGCCTGCTGCTGGCGCATACCGACAATCAGGCCGAGCGCGAACTCAAGGCCCTGCAACTGTTCAAGGAGCAACGCGTCAACGGCGTGCTGCTGCTGGCTGCCGAACTGGGCGAGCAACACCGCCAGGCTTTTGCCATGCTGCAACGCCCGCTGGTGGTGCTGGGTCAGGACGCTTCGGCACTGGGCCTCAGCTGCGTATTGCAGGACGAATGCGCCGCCGCCACCGCGCTGACCCAGGCCTTGCTGGAGCGCGGCCATCGGCGCATTGGCTTTATCGGCGTCAATGCCCGCGACGTTCAAGTAGGCGGCGAGCGCAAGCGCGGGTACCAGAACGCCCTGGCAGCAGCAGGCATTACACCGGATGACACCCTGATGACGGCAGGCGGCTTTGATTTTGCCAGCGCGGCACAGGCCGTGGACCTGCTGATGGCCCTGTCGCAGCGGCCCACTGCCCTGCTGGCGGCCACCGACCGGCTGGCCATTGGCGCCATCAGCCGTCTGACAGAACTGGGCTTGCGCGTGCCGCAAGATGTTTCGGTGGCCGGCATGGGCGATATCGATATTGCCGCCATGATGCAGCCGCGCCTTTCCACCGTGCATTACGATTACCAGGCCAGTGGCCGCCAGGCAGCGCAATTGCTGCTGGACCAGTTGCAGCAAAAGACGGCCACCAGCAGCAAGCTGGTGATGCCGTTCACCATCAAGATGCGCGATAGCGCACGGCAGTTGGCCCCGTAACACTTTGGGGCTTTTTAAAACGCAAATGTGGTAACGTTACCATATGGAGGAGACAATGAATTACCAACAAATTGCCGCCGATATCCTGCCCCTGGTAGGCGGCGCAGAGAACATCGACAGCATTGCCCATTGCGCCACCCGGCTACGCCTGGTGCTGCGCGACACGCAGCGGGTGGACAAGGCCGCGCTGGATGCGCTGGACAGCGTGAAAGGCAGCTTTGTCAATGGCGGTCAGTTCCAGATCGTGCTGGGGCAAGGGCTGGTCAACCACGTCTGCGCGGCGTTGATTGCCAGCACCGGACTGAATCAGGCCTCCACCCAGGAAAGCAAGAAACTGGCGGCAGCCCGCCTGGGGCTGGCCCAGCGACTGGCGCAGACCCTGTCCAATATCTTTGTGCCCATCATTCCGGTCATCGTGGCCTGTGGCCTGCTGATGGGCGTCATCGGCACCGCCAAGACACTGGGGCTGGCCAGTAACACGCCCTGGCTGCAGATGGTGGACATGTTCTCCAACACCGCCTTCGTGTTCCTGCCCATCCTGATTGCCTTCTCCGCCGCGCGCGAATTCAATGGCAACCCATTCCTGGCAGCCGCGCTGGGCGGCATCATGATTCACCCTGCCCTGCAGAATGCCTGGACGCTTGGTTCCGGCATTCATGAATACTGGACGCTGTTCGGCATGCATGTGGCCAAGGTGGGCTACCAGGGCACGGTGTTGCCGGTGTTGCTGGCGGTATGGGTGCAAAGTCATATCGAGCGCCAGTTGCGCCGCATCGTCCCCAACAGTCTGGATCTGATCCTGACCCCGTTTCTCACGCTGATGTGCAGTGCGCTGATTGCGCTGCTGCTGATCGGCCCCTTCGGCCGCATGCTGGGGGATGCCATTTCCATCAGCCTGATGCTGATCTACCAGCATGGCGGTGCACTGGCCGGCCTGCTGTTTGGTGGCCTGTATTCGCTGGTGGTGATTACCGGTGTGCATCACAGCTTCCATGCCATCGAAGCGGGTTTGCTCAGCAACCCGGCCATTGGCAAGAATTTCCTGCTGCCCATCTGGTCGATGGCCAATGTGGCGCAAGGCGGTGCCGCGCTGGCGGTGTTTTTCCGCACCCGTGACAACAAGGTCAGACAGATCGCCCTGCCGGCCGCCCTGTCCTGCCTGCTGGGCATTACCGAGGCTGCCATCTTCGGCGTCAACCTGCGCTTTGTCCGTCCCTTTGTCGCCGCGGCGCTGGGTGGCGCACTGGGCGGCGCCTGGGTAGTGTTCAACCAGGTGTCGATGACTGCCATCGGCGTCACCGGCCTGCCCGGCATTGCCATTGTCCCGGCCGGCAGCATGCTGTCTTACATTGCCGGCCTGCTGATTGCCTTTGGCAGCGCCTTTGCCGCCAGCTGGCTGTTAGGCCTGAAAACACAGGATGCAAAGCGTGAGCAATAAGCACCACGCAGCCACTGGCAACTGGCGACCGGCCTTTCACCTGTCGCCCCCGCAAGGGCTGCTGAACGACCCCAACGGACTGGTTTATTTTGCCGGGCGTTACCATGTGTTTTTCCAGTGGAACCCCAATGCCTGCACACATGGTGCCAAATCATGGGGCCATGCCAGCAGCCCGGACCTGCTGGACTGGACCCTGCACCCGCCTGCACTGCAACCGGGCGAGCGTTATGACAGCCACGGCTGTTATTCCGGCTCCGCCTGGGTAATGGACGAGCGGCTGTGGCTGATATACACCGGCAATGTGCGTGACGGTGAAGTACGCCACAGCTACCAGTGCCTGGCGGTGTCCGACGACGGCATCCACTTCACCAAACTGGGCCCGACGCTGCAGCAGCCGCCCGCCGGTTATACCAGCCATTTCCGCGACCCGCGGCTATGGCGGGAACGGGACGGTTTTCACCTGGTACTGGGCGCGCAGCGCAACAACGGCAGTGGCACGGTGCTGCATTTTCACAGCCCTACGCTGGAAAAATGGACGCTGCGCGGCGAGCTGTTACCCGGCAGCAACAACGGCTATATGTGCGAATGCCCGGACCTGCTCACCCTGCAAGACCGCCAGCTGCTGCTGTTCTGCCCGCAAGGGCAGGCCGGCACAGGCTGGCCCTGGCCCAATGCCAATGCCAGCTGCTACACCAGCAGGCCGCAAGACAGCGCTGTATTTGACCTTCCGCAGGCGCTGGATTACGGCCCGGACTTCTACGCCCCGCAAACCCTGCACGGCCCGCATGGAGAACACATCCTGTGGGGCTGGATGGGCAGGCCGGAACAGCCCGACACCCCCAGCGTGGCCGATGGCTGGAGCCACTGCCTGAGCGCGCCACGGTTGCTGAGCTGGCATGACGGTGAACTGAGCCAGCAACCGCACCCGGCACTGCAAGCCTTGCGTGGCGAAGGCCTGTTACTGACCAATCAGGCCATTCACGGCAACTGGCAGCATGCCGCCGTGCACGGCGAGTGCGCCGAACTGCAACTGAGCCTGCACAGCGAGGACGCCAGCGCCTGTCACCTTGTCTTGCGACAAGGCCAGCACTGTCACACCCGGCTGAGCTGGCTGCCAGCCACGGCCGAGCTAGTGCTGGACACCCGTCACAGTGGCAGCGCACAAGGCCGTATCAGCCGCGCACCACTCCCCGCTGGCAACAGGCTGCAATTGCATCTGCTGCTGGATCGCAGCACGCTGGAAATCTTCGCCGTTGACGGCACAGTGGTGATGTCGGCCTGCATCTTCCCTGATGCAGACGCCCAGGGCATCAGCCTGCAAACAGAGGGCGACATCTATATCGAGCAACTGGCGTTCTGGCCACTCAATGCCATGCCGGTACGCATGGCCGCAAGCGGAGAAAGCCTGACAGCATGACGCACCCGCACTATCTGGTTTTTGGTGAAGCACTGACCGACTTCATCCTGCAAGACGATGGCCGCTGGCAAGACTATCCGGGCGGCTCCTGCTGGAATGTGGCGCGCGTGGCGGCACGGCTGGGTGCCCACGCAGCCTTTGCCGGAGCAGTCAGCCAGGACCGTTTTGGCGATGCCCTGTGGCAAGGCGCGCAAGCAGCGGGCCTGGACATGCGCTACACCCAGCAACTGCCCTACCCGCCGCTGCTGGCCATGGTGCCATCCACCCGGCCACCGCAATATTTTTTCATTGGCGACAACAGTGCCGACCTGCACTTCGACCCCGCCCACCTGCCTGCGGCTTGGGAGCAGTCGGTACGCATTGCCCATTTTGGCTGCATCAGCCTGGCACGCGAACCGCTGGCCAGTCGTCTGGTGCAACTGGCCAGACAACTGGCGGCACAAGGCTGCCGGATTGCCTTTGACCCCAACTTCCGCAACAGCATGCACACGCCAGGTTACCGGGTACATTTCAAGGCCATGCTATGCCTGGCTGACTACATCAAGGTGGCGGACGATGACCTGTTCGGCTTGTATCCCGAACTGGACAAGCACGCGGCACTGGCCACCTTGCGCCAACAGGCTC
The DNA here is from genome assembly GCF_041914625.1 of Aquitalea pelogenes. Taxonomy (NCBI): domain Bacteria; kingdom Pseudomonadati; phylum Pseudomonadota; class Betaproteobacteria; order Neisseriales; family Chromobacteriaceae; genus Aquitalea; species Aquitalea pelogenes. Next base: position 24,740 of record NZ_JAYSDA010000024.1, read on the forward strand.
CGCAAGCCTGCATCCTGTTCACCCGGGGTGCCGACGGCATGACGCTGTTTGCCAACGGCAAACAGTACCAGCAGGCTGCCATGCAGGTAACAGTGGCCGATACCGTCGGCTGCGGCGACACAGCCATGGGTAGCTGGATGACGCACTTGCTGCACCAGCCGGAGGCCACGCCGCAAGACTTGCTGCGCTTTGTTGCCGCCGCTGCGGCCTGCACGGCAAGACAGCATGGTGCGCATGCACCCACGCGGGAAGAAGTGGCGCAGCTATTGGCTGAGCACAGCGGCTAAGCAGCGTGCATACCACCGATTAACGCTATCCGTAAAAAAAGGCCATGCACTGCATGGCCTTTTTTATGGTTCATCACGGATTACGGGACACTGACTCAGTGATGCTCACCTGCACGCTGGCGGTTTACCTCGCACGGGGTTCCGGCGGTGCAGAAGTCATCATTGGCATTGCGCTGGGCATGTTGCTGGGTTGTCTGGCTTTGCGCCGGAGTATCGGAGGCAAAGACCTGGCTGCTGCATGCCACCAGCAGCAGGATGGGGGCGATGAATTTGTTCATGCTGTTTCCTTTAATTTGGTTTCGGATTTGTTGATGTTTGCTGGCTGGCGTTGTCATCCCAGCTGCCTCCCAGTGCGCGGATCAGGCTGAGCGAGGCCAGATAGCGGTCCTGTCGGATGCTCAAGGCCTGACGCCGGATGCTCAATTCGCTGCGCTGGGCGTCCAGCAGTTCCAGTTGGCCGGTCTGGCCATTGCGATAGCGTGAGTCCGCCAGCGCACTGGCGCGGGCGGCGCTGTCCACTGCTTGCTGCTGGGCTACTTCCTGCTGCGCCAGCAGGCGGATGTCGCTGAGCGAATCCTCCACTTCTGCCAGAGACTGCAGGATGCTGTGGCGGTAATCCGCCATCGCCACCTCCATGTCGGCACGGGCCGAACCCAGCAGTGCCTGACGGCGGCCACCATCGAGCAGCGGCAGGGACAGCAGGCCTTCCACCGACCAGGCGCGGGCCGACCAGCGGAAGATGTCGCGCAGCTGCGAGCTGGCATAGCCACCGGCCGAGGTCAGTGTCAGATCCGGAAACCAGGCGGCTTGCGCCACGCCGACACGGGTCTGGGCGGCCAGCAGCTTGCGCTGGGCGGCTGCCACATCAGGACGGCGCGCCAGCATGGCGGCGGGCAAGCCCGCGGGAATCTGCGGCAGGCTGGCATTCCAGCGGCTTTCTTCCAGCCTGAAGCCGGACGCCGGCTGGCCGGTCAGCACTGCCAGTGCGTTTTCCAGTTGGGCGCGTTGGCGGTCCAGCGCAATGGCCTGGGCGCGGGTGGCTTCGCTGTCGGCTTCGATGCGCGCCAGTGACAGGCCGGACTCCTCGCCAGCCTGATAGCGCTGGCGGGTGAGCTGTGCCGTGCGGGCATAGGACTGCACGGTGTCTTGCAGCAACTGACGTTGCTGGTCGAGCAGGCGCAGGCTGAAGTAAGCCTGTGCCACCTGGCTGGCAACCAGCAGACGGCCGCCCTGCAGCAGTGCGGCGCTGGCTTCGGCATCCAGCGCGGCGGCGCGGCTGGTACCGGACAGGCGACCGGCCAGGTCGACTTCATAGCTGAAATTGGCCCCGACGCTGGTCAGCTTCACCGGCGTGGTGTTGCTGCTGTTCAGCAGGCTGGTACCGGACGGCCCGGCCCCGGCCTGCGTGCCGCGCGCATTGCCGACATTCACGCCCAGCTGCGGCATGCGGTCGGCATCGGCCACGCCCAGTGCGGCACGAGCCTGTTGCAGACGGGCCGCTGCGGCGGCAAGGTCGGTATTGTGTTGCAGCGCGGTGTCGATCAGCCGGTTCAGCGTGCTGTCCTGATACGCCAGCCACCAGTCGCCACGGGTGGCGGCATCGGCCGGTGCGGCCAGCGTCCAGCTGCCGTCGGCCAGTGTGGCCGCTGGCGGGTTCTTGTAGCTGGCCGGGGTGGCCGGCAGCTGGCTGCCATCGATGGCGGGCGGCGTGGCGCAGGCGCTCAGCGCAGCCGCCAGCAACAGGCCCAGGGTGATTCTGTTGATCATCTATCCGCTTCCTTATTCGACATGGTGTTGCTGGGCAGCCGGGTGCAGTGCATGGCCGTGCTCATGCCCCATGGGCGGCTGGGCGATCGGGTCCAGATGCGGCACTTCGCCGTGCAGCTTCAGTGGCCGGTTGCCGGACAGACGGCGCATCAGCACATAAAACACCGGGGTGAGGAACAGCCCGAATACGGTGACACCTATCATCCCGCTGAACACCGCCACGCCCATGGCATTGCGCATTTCCGCGCCGGCACCTTGCGCCAGCACCAGCGGCAGCACGCCCATGATGAAGGCCATCGAGGTCATCAGGATGGGGCGCAAGCGCAGGCGGCTGGCTTCAATGGCGGCCTGCAAGGGGCTGCGTCCGGCAAACTCCAGTTCGCGGGCAAATTCGACAATCAGGATGGCGTTCTTGGCACTGAGGCCCACCAGCACCACCAGGCCGATCTGGGTGAACACATTGTTGTCGCCGTGGCTCAGCCATACCCCGGCCATGGCCGCCAGCAGCGCCATCGGCACAATCAGGATGATGGCCAGCGGCAGTGCCAGGCTTTCGTACTGCGCCGCCAGCACCAGGAATACCAGCAGGATGGCGATGGGGAATACCCAGCTGCCGGAATTGCCCGCCAGGATTTCCTGATAGGTCAGCTCGGTCCACTCGTAGCCAATGCCCGGCGGCAGGGTTTGTGCTGCTACCCGTGCCACGGCCTCTTGTGCCTGTCCGCTGGAATAGCCGGGCGCGGCACCGCCGTTGATGTCAGCCGCCAGAAAGCCGTTGTAACGCATGGCCCGTTCCGGCCCGAAGCTAGGCTTGACCTTGAGCAGGGCCGACAGCGGCACCATGCTGCCGTTGGCCGAGCGCACCTGCAGCTGGCCCACGTCTTCCGGCCGTGCACGGAAGTTGGCATCCGCCTGCACCCGCACGGTGTAGGTACGGCCAAACTTGTTGAAGTCGTTGACGTACAGGCTGCCCAGATAAATCTGCATGGTGTTGAACACGTCGGTCACCTTCACCCCCAGCTGCTGGGCCTTGCTGCGGTCCAGATCAGCCAGCAGCTGCGGCACGTTCAGCTGGTAGCTGGTATACAGCCCGGCCAGTTCCGGCGCCTTGGCGGCACCGGCCATGAAAGCCTTCACTGCCTTGTCCATCGCCTCGTAACCCCGGCCGCCACGGTCTTCCAGTTGCAGCTTGAAACCACCGGTGGTGCCCAGCCCCTGTACCGGCGGAGGCGGGAACATCACCACAAAGGCGTCCTGCAACTTGCCGAACTCGGCATTCATCGCCCCGGCAATGGCATTGGCGCTCATGGCCTTGCCGCGCCGCTCCTCGAAGGGCTTGAGGGTGACAAACACGATGCCGGAGTTGGCACTGTTGGTGAAACCGTTGATCGACAGGCCGGGGAAGGCAATGGCGTGCTCCACGCCCGGTATCTTCAGTGCGATGTCGCTCATGCGGTGTATCACCGCATCGGTGCGGTCCAGCGTGGCACCGTCCGGCAACTGGGCAAAGCCGATCAGGTACTGCTTGTCCTGCGCCGGCACAAAGCCACCCGGAATGCTGTGGAACAGCCCCGCCGTCAGTGCGGCCAGACCGGCATAGATGGCCAGCATGACAAACTTGCGGCCGATGGCCTGCTTCACGCCCTGGCTGTAACGGGTGGCACCGCGGTTGAACAGGCTGTTGAAGCGGTCGAAGAAACCACCCAGCCAGCGGTCCATCTGGCGGGTCAGCCAGTCTTGCGGCGCATCGTGGCGTTGCAGCAGCAAGGCGGCCAGTGCCGGTGACAGCGTCAGCGAGTTGATGGCAGAAATCACCGTGGAAATGGCAATGGTCAGCGCAAACTGCTTGTAGAACATGCCGCTCAGGCCGCCGATAAAGGCCAGCGGCACGAATACCGCCACCAGCACCAGCGCAATGGCGATGATGGGGCCGGATACTTCACGCATGGCGCGGTAGGAGGCCGCACGCGGGTCCAGCCCGGCCTCGATGTTGCGCTCCACGTTTTCCACCACCACGATGGCGTCATCCACCACGATGCCGATGGCCAGCACCAGCCCAAACAGCGACAGGGTGTTGATGGTGAAGCCAAAGCCGTGCATCACCGCGAAAGTACCGACGATGGACACCGGCACCGCCAGCAGCGGAATCAGCGAGGCACGCCAGGTTTGCAGGAACAGGATCACCACCAGCACCACCAGCGCAATGGCTTCCAGCAGGGTATGCACCACCGATTCGATTGACGCGCGCACAAACTGGGTGGGGTCGTAGTCGATGGCGTAGTCCACCCCTTCCGGCATGGATTTCTTCAGCTCGGCCATGGTGGCGCGCACCTGGTCGGAAATCTGCAAGGCATTGGAGCCTGGGGCTTGCGATACCGGAATGGCCACCGCCGCCTTGTTGTCCAGCGTGGAGTGCAGTGCGTATTCCGAAGCGCCCAGCTCGATGCGGCCCAGCTCACGCAGGCGCGTTACCGCACCGTCGGCACCGGTCTTGACGATGATGTCGCCGAATTCCTGCTCGGTTTGCAGGCTGCCCTGCGCGTTGATAGGGAATTGCAGCTGGATGCCCTTGGCACTGGGCGAGGCACCGATGCTGCCGGCGGCGGCCTGCACGTTCTGTTCGCGGATGGCGCTCACCACCTCGCTGGCCGACAAGCCAAGCATGGCCACTTTTTGCGGGTCCAGCCAGATGCGCATGGAGTAATCGCCCGCGCCATACAGCCCCACCTGCCCCACCCCGCTGATGCGTGCCAGCCGGTCACGCACATTGAGAATGGCGTAGTTGCGCAGATAGGTCATGTCGTAGCGTCCATTGGGCGACAGCAGGTGCACCACCAGCGTGAGGTCCGGGCTGCTCTTGATTGTCGTCAGGCCCAGGCGGCGCACGTCTTCCGGCAGGCGCGGTTCGGCCTGCGCCACGCGGTTTTGCACCAGTTGCTGCGCCTTGTCCGGATCAGTGCCGATCTGGAAAGTCACCGTCAGCGTCATCAGGCCGTCAGTGGTGGCCTGGCTGCTCATGTACAGCATGCCTTCGGTGCCGTTGATGGCTTCTTCCAGCGGTGTGGCCACCGATTCGGCAATCACCTTGGGGTTGGCACCGGGAAACTGTGCCCGCACGATGATTTGCGGCGGCACCACTTCCGGGTATTCCGAAATCGGCAGCACCCGCAAGGACAGCAGGCCCGCCAAGAAAATCAGCAGCGACAGCACCCCGGCAAAAATCGGGCGGTCGATGAAGAATTTGGATAGGTTCATGAATGTCTTTCGCGTGGAAATCAGCTATTGGCCGCCGCAGTGGCCGGGGGCTGCATCGGCACCATGTGCGGTGCTACCGTTGCGCCCGGCTGCACTTTCTGCAGGCCGTCCACAATCACCCGCTCACCGGCACGCAGGCCGGCGGTGACTATGCGCAGGCCATCGACACTGGCCCCCAGCTGCACCTGGCGGTAACGTGCCTTGCTGTCCTTGTCGACCACCATGACAAAGCGCTTGTCCTGATCGGTGCCGATGGCCTGCTCGTTCAGCAGCAGCGCCGGATGACGCTTGGCCTGGCCCAGCCGGATGCGCACGAACTGGCCGGGAATCAGCACGCCGTCGCGGTTATCCACCGTGGCGCGCAGCTTGACCGTGCCGCTCTTGCCATCCACCTGGTTGTCCACCAGTTGCAGCTTGGCGGGGAAGGTTTGCGCGGTGCTGGTGGCGACCTGCAGCGGAATGTCACCCAGCCGCGCACGGGCAGCGCCGGCATCCGGCAGCTCGGCCAGCGCCTTGTTCACGGTTTCCTCGTCGGCATCAAAGCTGGCATACACCGGGTTTACCGACACCAGCGTGGTAAGCACCGGCGAATCCGGCCCGGCCGATACCAGGTTGCCGGTAGTCACCAACAGCTTGCCCACCCGGCCGGATACCGGCGCGCGGATGGCGGTGTAGCCCAGGTTCAGCCGTGCCGTCTGCAAGGCGGCCTGCGCGGCCTTCAGGCTGGCATCGGCGGCGCGGGCAGCGTTGTTGCGCTCGTCCGCATCGCGCTGGGCAATGGCGTGGTCGGCCAGCATGCGGCTGGCGCGTTCCTGCTCGCTGCGGGCGAATACCAGCTGGGACTGGGCGGCGGCCACCTGGGCGGCGGCACGGTCCACCTCGGCCTGATACGGCGCAGGGTCGATAGACACCAACAGGTCGCCGGCCTTCACCAGCGCACCCTCACGAAAGTGCACGGACTGGATGGCACCGGCCACGCGCGAGCGCAGCTCCACCCGTTCCACCGCCTCCAGGCGGCCGGAAAAATCCTGCCAGGTGCTGACTTCCTGCTGCACCAGCAAGGCAGCAGAAACAGGAACAGCCTGGCTGGCGGCAGCCGGGGCATCCGCCTGCACTGCCTGGCTGTGCAGGCCAAGCCAGGCCGCCGCGCCAATGGCAGCCAGCACGGCAAAGGAAATGGCAGTCATGGCCAGCGGTCGCCGGCCCTTGTTGGGTGGGTTCATGTGTTTGGTTCCGTAAGGTCAGCACAGATGGCCAGCGCAATACGCGTGACCGGTCAGGTAAGGCGACGCAGTGCCTGTGCGGGCTGGCCGCATTGGCGCTGTCTTGTTGTCGGGTGAACACGGCACAAGGGCCGGCACATGCCAGCCGGGTATTCACCGCTTGATCAGGGACGCAAATGTATCAGCTGGGATTTTGCTGAACTAGATGCAATTTCATGCATGCCATTGTGAGATAAATTCATCAATGACAGCGCAAGCTGCACGGAAGACAGCGCGACGGGGAGAGTTATGCCTGGCTGGCGTGGTAACGCAAGGCATCCACCAGCAGCATCAGCGCACGCGAAGACTGGCGGCGGCTGGGGTAGTAGAGATGAAAACCGGGAAATACCGCGCACCAGGGTTGCAGCACTTCCTGCAGGCGGCCATCGGCGAGATAAGGCTGCACATAATCGCGGGCGGTATAGGCAATGCCCATGCCGGCCAGCGCGGCATTCAGCATCTGCGGCAGGGTGTTGATGATGAGCTGGCCACCCACCCGGATGGAAAACTTGTGCGCGCCCTGCTCGAACTCCCAGGCGTACAGCCCGCCATAGGTGGGCAGGCGCATGCTGATGCAGTTGTGTTCGGTCAGCTCGCGCGGGTGCGCTGGCACACCATGGCGGGCAAAGTAGGCTGGCGTGGCCACCACGGTGGTCTGGATATCCGGGCTGATGCGCACGGCAATCATGTCGCGCGCCACCTGGTCGCCAAAGCGGATACCAGCATCAAAGCGCTGCGCCACAATATCGGTCAGCCCGTAGTCGATGGACAGCTCCACCTGCACGTCCGGGTAGTCCGGCAGTAGCTGCGCCAGCTTGGGCAGCAGGTAGTGCTCGGCGGCAAAATCGGTCGCAGTGATGCGGATGCTGCCCGCCGGTTTGTCACGCTGCTCGCGCAGTACCGACAGCTCGGCTTCAATTTCGTCCAGCCGGGGGGCAAAAATGGCCAGCACCTGCTCGCCTGCCGTGGTCAGCGCCACACTGCGGGTGGTGCGGGTAACCAGACGCATGCCCATGCTTTCCTCCAGCGCGCGCATGGTGTGGCTCACCGCCGAGGGCGATACACCCAGCTTGGCCGCCGCACGGGTAAAGCTGCCTTCGCGGGCTACCAGGACAAAAGTGCGCAGATCATTCAGGTTTTCACGGGCCATTATTGAAATAATCTCATTTGGACTGGCGCATTATTTTGCAAGATGGCGCAATGCGCCAGCACAATCTGCCATCTTCGCCGGTGGCCCGCTTGCTGAGCCCGGCAAGTAGCAACAGCAACCAGCCAGACCATTGCCGCAACACATCGCCCATGGGGTGTGCAACTCACTTGCGCCTGACCAACCCGCACAGCTAGAATGAGTAATTACTCACTTACTTTCCCCACCCATGGCCCTCCCCCGCAGTGAAGAAAAGCGCATCGCCTTGCTGGAATCTGCCGCCGACATCATGGCTGCGCAGGGGCTGGGTGCGTCCACTGCGTCGATCGCCCGTGGTGCTGGCGTGGCCGAAGGCACGCTGTTCCGCTATTTCGCCACCAAGGATGTGCTGTACAACGCGCTCTACACCCACCTGAAGCTGGATCTGGCTGCCGCGCTGCGCCAGCACATGGCCGTGCACGACAGTCTGGACGGACAGGTGCGTGCGCTGTGGGATGCCTACATCGACTGGGGCGTGAGCAATCTGTCCTTTTTCAAGACGCTGAACCAGCTGGTGGTATCGGACAAGGTAACCGATGAAACCCGCTGCACAGTGGCAAGCCAGCTGTCCGACATCAAATGTGTCGCCCAGGCCTGCTCCGACAACAACGGCCTCTCCGCCCTGCCCGGTGGTTTTGCCGATGCCGTGTTCATGGCGCTGGCGGAAACCACCATCCAGTTTGTGGTGCGCGATCCGGCCAATGGCCAGGCCTACAAGAGCGCCGGATTCCGGGTGTTCTGGTCCGGCTCGGTGCGCTGACAATTGCACCGGTTTTTTTGCCCAATTAATGAGTGAGTACTCACAACAGGACTGTGCCATGCACTATGCGCGACTGGGCCTTGGCGGCCCCACCCTCTCCCGGCTGGCCTGTGCAGTACCGCGGCCAGACCCGGCCTGCCCGGATGCTGCACAGCAGACAGCCCGCGGCATAGCCCAGGCACTGGATGCCGGCATCAATCTGTTTGATGCCACCAGCTGCATGGACGGCATGGCGGAATCGCTGCTGGCCAAGGCACTGGGCAAGCGCCGTGCCGAAGTGCTGGTCAGCAGCCGGCTTGGCGCGCGGCGCAACGGCACCCACAGCCACCCCGGCCTGTCGCGCAACGATATTGTATGGTCCATCGAGCAAAGCCTGAAACGGCTGGGCAGCGACTGGCTGGACCTGTGCGTGGTACCGCATGAAGACCCGTACACGCCGCTGGAAGAAACCCTGCAAGCCCTGGACGACATGGTACGTAGCGGGAAAGTCCGTTATCTGGGCTTTGCCAACTGGCCCGCCTGGAAGGCGGCCAAAGCGCTGGAATTGCAACAGCGTCACGGCTGGGCACCCTTCTGTTTTGGCGAGCTGCACTACGCCCTGAATACCCGCAGCCCGGAGCGGGAAGCCATTCCCATGCTGCAAAGCTATGGCCTGGGGCTGATTGCCAAGGCCAAGCCAAGCGGCCTTAAGCCCAGTCAAGGTCACGCCAGCTGCCCCACACTGACAGACAGCCCGCGCAGCAATCACCGGCTGGCCGAACTGTTACGTGACATTGCAGATGGTCATCAGGCCAGCGCCACGCAGATTGCGCTGGCCTGGCTGCTGGCCCGCGATGCGGTTTCCAGCATCGTGCCGGCATTCAACAGCACCATGCGGCACACAGAGGCCCTGCACGCCACCACCTTGCAGCTGTCCGCCACCGAATTACTGCTACTGGATGCTGCCAGCGCCCCCACCCCGCTCTTGCCAGACTGGTTTGCGCCGCAGGAGCAGATGCCGGCAGCACAGGGCGAGCTGGCAAGAAGCTGCGCCTGAGCCAGCTGCAAGCCATTTCATTTCCCTCACCAGGAAGAACCTCATGCCCACCTTGAACACAGACCAACCGGTAGTCGAAGCCGGCCAGCCATCGCCCGGCGGCAGCCTGCTGCGTGACGGCCGCTATCGCAACGCCCAGCCACGCCGCGCAGGCGGGCTGCGCGACACCCTGCGCATCATGCTGCGCTTTTTTACCGACAAATCACCGCAGGCTGTACCCGCCCAGCCGATACAGCCACTGCCCCTGAGCCCGGCCGACCTGGCCGCTGCACCAGACAACAGCCTGTGGCGGCTGGGGCACTCCACCGTACTGTTCAAGCTGGATGGTGCTTTCCTGCTGACTGACCCGGTGTTCGGCCAGCGCGCTTCGCCTTTTTCTTTCATCGGCCCCAAGCGCTTCCATGCGCCACCCATCGCACTGGATGACTTGCCACCGCTGGATGTGGTCATCATCTCCCACGACCACTACGACCATCTGGACCGCAGCACCGTCATTGCCTTGCAGCAGCGAACCAAGCTGTTCATCACCCCGCTGGGCGTGGGCCAGCGCCTGCAGGACTGGGGCATACCGGCGGATAAAATCCACCAGCTGGACTGGTGGCAAAGTGTGACTGCCGGGCCGCTGCACATCACCGCCACCCCGGCCCAGCACTTTTCCGGGCGTGGCCTGCGGGATGGCAACCGCACCCTGTGGGCGTCATGGGTGATTGGCAGCAGCCAGAGCCGGGTATTTTTCAGTGGCGACAGCGGTTATTTCGACGGCTTCCGCCAGATTGGCCTGCGCCATGGCCCCTTCAACCTCACCCTGCTGGAGAACGGTGCCTACAACGAAGACTGGGCCGATGTGCACATGTACCCCGAGCAAACCCTGCAAGCCCATCTCGACCTGCGTGGCGAAGTGCTGATGCCCATCCACAACGGCACCTTCGATCTGGCACTGCATGGCTGGACCGAACCGCTGGAGCGCATCAGCACACTGGCCGCCCGGCACGATGTCTGCCTGCGCACACCACGCTTTGGCGAGCGGCTGGACATTCTGCACCCAGCCCAGACCCAGCCGTGGTGGCGTCAGAGCGAAGCTGGCAGACCACGCCTTGGTGCAATAGCCCACGCCGACCCTCTGACCGAGGCAGACTAGTCAGCGCCAATATCAACCCTGCGGCCGGACAAGACAAAACGTCCCGCTCGCGCCTGTACGCGAGGGGACGTTTGCATTTACGGTTACAGGTTCAGAATTCCTGCACAGTCGGGCGCAATACCACTTCGTTGATGGCTACATCTGCCGGCTGTTCGATGACGTAGGCAATGGCGCGGGCAACCGAATCGGCCGGGATGGCCTCTTGCTGATAAAACGCCACGATTTCCTCACGGCTGGCAGGGTCACTGGAGCCGAACTTCAGCTCGCTCTCCACGGCACCCGGCTCGATGGAGGTCACCCTCACCTTGCCGGCCAACTCCTGGCGCAAGCCATCAGAAATGGCGCGCACGGCAAACTTGGTACCGGAATACACCGTGCCGCCCGGCGCAAACACCTTGATGCCGGCAACCGACGAAATATTGATCACATGGCCACCGCCCTGCTGCTCGAACAAGGGCAGAACAGCGGCGATGCCATACAGCACGCCCTTGATATTGATGTCTATCATGCGGTCCCACTCGTCGCTGCGCAGTTGCGACATGGGGGCAATGGCCATCAGACCGGCATTGTTGACCATCACGTCAACCCGGCCAAAGGCAGCACGACCGGCCTCCACCAGCGCCTGCACTTGCGCCTTGCTGGTGACATCGGTCACCGCATGTACTGCCTCGCCGCCAGCCTGGCGGATATCCTCCACCAGAGCCTGCAGGCGATCGTCACGGCGTGCGCCCAGTACCACCCGCGCACCCAGCGCCGCCAGGTGACGGGCCGTAGCTTCGCCCAGCCCGCTGCTGGCACCCGTAATCACCACGACTTTTCCTGCGATTCCATTCGACATTGCTTGCTCCATGTGATGGCGGGTCCGTCCCGCCTTGCAGAGCAGTATCCATCAGCAGAAAACACCAATAAATGAAATTGTTTGCATTTTATAATGACAAAAAATGGAATAAATCAGCGACGGGAGCCAAACCATGTTGAACCGGCTGGAAATGCTGCGCATCTTTTGCGTGGCCGCGGAATGCAGCAGCTTCAAGGAAGCGGCACAGCAACTGGGCAGCTCGCCACAGGCAGTAACCCGTGCCATCAAGGAGCTGGAACAGCTATTGGGCGAAGTACTGTTCTACCGCAATACCCGCCATATCCGCATTACCGAGTTTGGCGCCAGCCTGGCAGTGCGTGCCAGGCACACGGTGCGGGAAATGGACCAACTGTTCCAGCATCAAGGCCCGCAGGCGGCGGATGAAATCAGCGGGCTGGTGCGGATAACCGCCCCGGCCGCCATCGGGGATGCCTATCTGACACCGGCGCTGGCCAGCCTGCTGCCCTTGCACCCCGGTTTGCGGGTGGATTTGCGCCTGTCCGACGTGCTGAGCAATACGGTTGATGAGCAGATCGACATCGGCATCCGGGTGGGCTTCATGCGTGACAGCCGGGTGATTGCCCGCGCCGTGTGCCCGGTGCCGTTTCACATCGTGGCCAGCCCGGCCCTGCTGGCCCGTTGCGGCACCCCCAGCACGCTGGCCGAGCTGGAAGCGCTGCCGGTGACGGTGAGCCTGGACCCGAATACCGGCAAACCCTGGCCGTGGTTTCTGGCCGGTGAACAACAGTGGCAGCCGCCTGCCCCGGTATTCATGGCCAGCGATACCCGCGCCGAATGCCAGGCCGTGCTTGGCGGCATCGGCTTTGGCCAGCTGGCCGGTTTCATGGCCGCGCCGCTGATGGCCAGCGGTCAGCTGCAAGCGGTATTGCCGCAGCTGGCCCCCGCGCCATGGCAGCTATATCTGTACCGACCGCAGCGCGGGCCGGTACCCGCCCGTATCCGCGCCGTATTCGACCACTTGCTGCAACACTTCAGTCAGGCCGCGTTTTTCCGCTGAATCCACTGCGGCACACACCGCGGCAGATGCAACATGACAAAGGCGCAGCCGGAAGCAGCCCGGTCTTATATCTACACATACACAAGCCTTTGCATGTCAGTTCAATGTGCGCAGACCATGCAACTGGGCATAACCATCTCAAACCGCATAGCGCTTGAGTTCCCGCACCGCCTTCCATGCTGCATCAATAGCGCCATCAACATAGGCCCGGCCAGTGGCATCGGCATTGGCCATGGCTATACGCCCATGACGCATGCTTGACGTCAGGTAGGCCGGACGTTTGTTATACATGGCATCTTCAAATGTATAACCATGAGACCAGCGGTTAACGGTAATTGCTGCGATATCCTTGTTTACATCCAACCCGGCAGGCCCATACATGGCTGCCAATTGCTGGCGGATATTTTTCTCATAGGTCGCAAAGTCGGTACTCAGCACCTCCGCGCGCCCTTGCCGCAACAGATCAGGCACCGACCCCTCGGCAAATGCAGGGCATGGCATGCGTGACATGAACAACACCGTGGGCTTGTCTGGCGAGCGGTCAGGGGCATAACTGGAGAACCTGACCGGGAAGTCCATTTGTACAAACTGATAATAAGAGCCCGGACAGTAAGAAGCCGCCACACCGCTTTTCTGGATGGCTTTCCAATTGCGTAAAGCCACCTGAGCATAGATCAGAGGCATTTTTATATTTGCCTTCATGGCAGCCTTCTGACTGGCTGGCAAGCTGGGAATGATATGTGCGGCCATCATATGCCAGGCCGCCATCACGCAGCAGGCAGACCTGGCCTCGTATAATTTTCCATTCCTCACATACTGGACAAAAGTTCCATTATCTTTGTTATCCGCCTTCACCACCGTACTGGACAAACGGATGCGCACCGGATTATTCGGATTATCCAGTTTCTGATAGTCAAACCGGCTAAGCAGGCTTTCATCCACCGTCTTGAAATTTGCCACGCCCGGAATCAGCTTTTCCACCAACAGCCTTGCCAGCGTGGCATTCCCATCCGGAAAGTGATAGGTATACTCATCGCCGCCCTCAGCATCAGGAATCAAAGACGCATCCCCCAGCACCCGGGCCAGGCTGCGGCCATCCGGAATACCCAACAAGCCGGACTCCTGCGCCAAGGGCATTGACACGCCACGCCCGCCCAGTGCGGCTTCTTCCGCCAGGGTCATGGAAAGCAGTTTAAGCAGCCCCTTGTCTTTTATCTGATAAACCGCAGACAGGTAGTCAATATAGTTTCCTTCATAGAATCTTTTCTCACCCAAGGCGCCCTTGAAGTAATCCACCCCGCGACTGGAACCAGCCAATACCGTGCGTAGCATTTTTTTCTGGGCATCCGTCAATGGTGCACGCTGGATGACATCCTGAAATGCTGGCGGAGCCAACAGGCCGGGCAGCCATTGGCTGATTTCACCGTCCACACTACCGGCAACAGGCATGCCACTTTTCAGCAGCATTGATTTGCCAAAATCAGCCTCATCAAAAAACACACCGGAAGTCATTTGGTATTTTTTGAAAAAATCCTTGTCGTAGCTTCGCGCCAGCGCGGATAAATCAACCCCCAGCTCCGACAACATGCGCAATGTAGTTTTTCCGTATGCAGATGGATTATCCAAAGACTGCGCCCCGCCATAGCTGATGTACTCTCGTCCACCGATCAAGAATTCATTGCGCTTGGCATGGCCACCAAAATCGTCATGATTATCCAGAACAAGAATTCTGGCATTTGACTTGACATGTTTTCGATAAAAATAGGCAGCAGACAGGCCACTGATGCCACCTCCGATAATAATCAAGTCGTAGTTCTCGACACCGGCCTCGACTTTACCGAAGTCTCCGCCACCTCCCCATGCCAGCCCATGCGCCACTTCAAACGAGCCAGGATGATTTCCACGCAATCCAGTCAGCCGGGGTGGATAAGGGCTTGAAGCGGCAGCCAGTGCATCTGCCGGACGCATCAATCCGGACAAACCAAGCATAGCCATTCCGTTCAAAAAATCTCGCCGCGATATTTCAGGCATAACAACCTCATTCAGGATTCACACAACACACGTGCCAATAACTGAAAGCAAGTATCAAAGAAATACGGACAGCATGATTCCTGCAAACATGACCACCACACCAAAAAAATAAATCCATAGTGTTCTGTTATAAAACTTGACCATGTCGTCTACCTGCACCACTGATAGCATTCTGAATAGGGCAATAAACAGACACACGACACCGACAAAGCAACCACCAAAAATGAACTGATCGTCCAAGCGATCCAGATTAAAATCGCTTTCCGTGACCCACTGTCCAAGAAAACCAATCAGAAAACCCAGAATAACCCCGATTGATGTCACCATGGGCTGTCGGTAATCTTTCAGATCCACCACAGACTTGACACTACCACCAGAAATTTCAGACATGATTGCCTCTGCAAAAACCCGGTAGTCTTACGATGTGGCAGATTCAAATGAATAAGTATAGTCTGATAATTATTAAGAAGTGTCTTTAAAAATAGCATGGTGCCCCGGAAGCACCTGCCAGGCGGCTGCACAGAACAGCATCTGGCGCTGACAACATGACAACGGCGCAGCCAGGACTCACCCGGACTGCGCCGCTTTGCTTCACATCATCCTTATTACTGCTGTTTGCGATCCTGCTCGTACTCTCCCCACATGGCATTCAGGATGCCCAGCGATACGGCAAAACCGATACCCAATACCCAAGCGAAGTACCACATCATGCTCTCCTTATCATCATCTGGCAGCGGCCTTTTCCCGGCATCTGCACTGCGGTTTTGCGCCCTGCCAGCCAGGCCTGGGCCGCCCGCAGAGGGTCACTTTCCTCCGTCAGGGCCAGCACCGTTCCAATGGCTGCCAGGCGTTGCGCCAGTGGCTGTCCGGCACTGAGGGCCAGAACGACATCGACTTGCTGCAAGGGGTGTCCATCCAACCCTGCCGACTGACTCAGCATCTGCTCCGGCAGCAAACGCAGGCTGACACAGCTGCCCTGCTCACTATCCACCACCCAGAAATGGGTGCATTTGCCGGCGTGGGCGGTGCTGGTACGCCGGTTCTGACTGGCTATGGCGATTTTCATTTCAATAGGCACTGTGATTGTTTTCCCGCACATAGGCGGCGGTCACCTTGCCGCCCATCACCTTGTAGGCCCAACGGGTGTACAGGATGATCAGGGGCATGAAGATCAGCGTGGCCACCAGCATCAACTGCAGCGTGAGCTGGCTGGACACGCTGTCCCACACCGTCAGGCTGGACGCCGGATGGCTGGACGATGGCATCACGAAGGGGAACATGCTGACACCAGCCGTACCGATCACCCCGGCCAGCCCTACGGCGGAAGCCCAGAAGGCAGCAAAACTGCGGCCATTGCGCAAGAGCAGCATGGCCACAATACAGCCCAGATAGCCGGTGGCCGGCAGCAGCATGGTGAGGGGCCAGCGCTGGTAATTGCCCAACCAAGCGCCAGCAGCGCGGCTGACGGTTTTGGCCAGCGGGTCCGGCAGTGCATCCGGCTGTACGGCCGAGCTGATCACATAACCATCAATCCCCCGCGCAAGCCAGATGCCGGCCAGGGTGAAACCAAGCAGCCAGATCAGCCCCGTCACCCGCACCCAGGCTTTTGCACGCTGCTGGATAGTGCCCTCGGTGCGGTGCGCCAGATACACCCCGCCGTGGAAGCTGATCATGGCGCTGGACACCACGCCGCACAGCAGGGCAAACGGATTGAGCAGACCCCAGAAGCTGCCGTCGTAGGTGGAGAGCAGATTGTTGTCGAAATGAAACGGCACGCCTTGCAGCAAATTGCCAAAGGCCACGCCAAAGATCAGCGGCGGCACCGTTCCGCCGACAAACAGGCCCCAGTCCCATACCGAACGCCAGGTGGGGTTGTCTATCTTGCTGCGGTAGTCAAAGCCCACCGGGCGGAAAAACAGCGCCCACAACACCAGCAGCATGGCCCAGTAAAAACCGGAAAACGCGGTGGCATACACCAGCGGCCAGGCGGCAAAAATGGCACCGCCCCCGGTGATGAACCACACCTGGTTGCCGTCCCAGTGCGGGCCGACGGTGTTGATCACCACCCGCCGTTCGGTATCGTCCTTGCCGACAAAGGGCAGCAGCGTGCCCACACCCATATCGTGACCATCCATGATGGCAAAACCGACCAGCAAGACGCCAACCAGCAGCCACCAGATCACCTTCAGACTTGCATAATCCAGCATGATTATTCCTTTGTGCTGTGCACGAAGCAGCACAACAGCCCTGCCGCAATACAGCAGCAGATCTGTTGTAAGCCGATATCAGTGAGCGGTTTCATTGTCGTAGCGGCCGGTGCCCAGGCTACCCGGCCCCTGGCGGGCAAAACGCACCATCAGCATCATTTCCACCACCAAGAGCACGGTGTAGAAACCGACAAAACCCGCCAGCGAACCGTACAGCGACTCCACCGACAGCGTGGACACCGACAGCCGGGTGGGCAGCACGCCGTAGATGGTCCACGGCTGGCGGCCGTATTCCGCCACCACCCAGCCCAGCTCGCAGGACAGCCACGGCAGCGGCAGGCAGCACAAGGCCAGCTTCAGCAGGCGCGGACGGTGCTGGAAATCCCCCTTGAGCGAAGCCCAGAACGACCAGCCGAACAGCAGCAACATGGCCATGCCCATGCCCACCATCAGGCGGAAGGACCAGAACATCGGTGCCACGCGAGGAATGGTGTCGCGCGCGGCGGCATCAATCATCTGTGGTGTGGCGGTGGCCACATTGGCGGTGTACTTCTTCAGCAGCAGGCCAAAGCCCAGATCCTGCTTGTGCGCTTCCAGCACCTTTAGCGCAGCACTGTCCTTACGATCGCGCCGCACGGCTTCCAGCGCCTGAACCGCCAGCATGCCGGACTGAATGCGCAAGCGGTTTTGCGCCATGATTTCGTGGATGCCGGGAATCTGCTTGCTGACAGAGCGGGTGCCAATCAGGCCCATCACCCAGGGAATGCTCACCTGCCAGTCGTTTTCCATGCGTGTTTCATTGGGCCAGGCCAGCAGGTTGAACGACGCCGGGGCCGGCTCGGTATGCCACATGGCCTCGATGGCGGCCAGCTTGGTCTGCTGCGCCTCGCCCACGGTGTAACCGGACTCATCCCCCAGCACAATCACCGAACAGATGCTGGCAAAGCCAAACGCCGCGGCAATGCGGAAGCTCTTGCGAGCAAACTCCACATTGCGCCCACGCAGCAGATACCAGCTGGAAATGGACAAAACAAACATGGCCCCGGTGACATAGCCGGCGCTGACGGTATGCACGAACTTGGCCTGGGCATCCGGATTGAACAGCAGCGCGGCAAAGTCGGTCATTTCCATGCGCATGGTCTGGTAGCTGAACTCCGCCCCCACCGGGTTCTGCATCCAGCCATTGGCAATCAATATCCACAAGGCCGACAGATTGGTGCCAATGGCCATCAGGATGGTCACCAGCAAATGCTGCTTGCGCGACAGGCGGTTCCAGCCAAAAAAGAACAGGCCGATCATGGTGGATTCCAGAAAGAAGGCCATCAGGCCTTCAATGGCCAGCGGAGCGCCGAAAATATCGCCCACATAGTGCGAGTAATACGCCCAGTTGGTACCAAACTGGAATTCCATGGTGATGCCGGTAGTCACCCCCAGCGCAAAGTTGATGCCGAACAGCTTGCCCCAGAAACGGGTCATGTCCTGATACACCTGCTTCCCGGTCATCACCCATACCGCCTCCATGATGACCAGCATCCACACCATGCCGATGGTGAGCGGCACAAACAGAAAGTGGTAAAGCGCCGTCACGGCGAACTGCAGTCGCGATAAATCGACGACATTATCTAGCATTGTTTTTCTCCAGTTGTTGGCTGCTTTGTGCCGGATTCAGCACCTTGCCGGCGACGGAATCGGCATCCACCGCCACGCGGTAAGGCGCGATGAATGCCTTCCAGATGATCAGCAGCAATACCAGCTTGATACCGATGATCCAGGCCAGCTCACGGCTCAGCTTGCTTGATGTCTTTTTCATGGGCTGATTCCCGTTATCAGGGTAAACAGAGCCACACCGGCCATTCCGGTTGGGCCCACCCTGCCTGACAGCGCTGATTGCAAGTGCCATGCCAGCAGCCAGAGGGCGAAAATTCGCTGTATTGGCGGCATTTTCCGGGCTAACATGACACTTTCGTCATGTCATTTACGTCACCATGTCACCACTGACCACCGAAGCCAGCCTGGACACCATCAGCCGCATGCTGGATGAACTGGACGAGCCACGCATCGTCATTACCGAACAGTTTGAAATCCTGCATGCCAACCCGGCGTATCAAGCCCTGTATGGCCAGGTGGTGGGTCAGCGCTGTCATGCGGCATCCCATGGCTATCAGCGGCCTTGCAATGAAGAGGGCGAATCCTGCCCGCTGCAAATGACGCTAAGCAGCGGCCAGCCGGAACGGGTGCTGCATATTCACCGCACCGCGCATGGCGAAGAGCATGTGGATGTGGAATTGATGCCGCTGGCCGACATCAGCGGGCACCGCCATTTGTTCATCGAGAAAATGCAGCACCTGCCACAAGCCAGCAGCCAGCCAGCACCGGACAAGATGGTGGGGCGCAGCCCGGCATTTCGCAGCATGCTGCTACTGGCGCAACGCGCGGCCCCGTCCCGCGCCGCGGTGTTGTTGATTGGCGAATCCGGCACCGGCAAGGAAGGCCTGGCCCGTGCCATCCACAATAGTGGCGGCGATGCCAGGCGGCCCTTCATTGCCGTAGACTGCGCCAGCCTGACCGAAACCCTGCTGGAAAGTGAATTGTTCGGTTATGAGAAAGGCGCGTTTACCGGCGCACAGCAGCGCAAGCAGGGCCTGGTGGAAGCGGCCGACGGCGGCACGCTGTTTCTGGATGAAATCGGTGACCTGCCCTTGTCGCAGCAAGTAAAACTACTGCGCTTGCTGGAAAGCGGCAGCTTCCGCCGGGTGGGGGGCATCCACAGCATACCGGCCAATTTCCGCCTGATAGCCGCCACCCATCGCGATCTGGCGCAGATGGTGGCCGAAGGAAGCTTCCGTGCCGACCTTTACTACCGGCTGGCCGTGTTTCCCATCCGCCTGCCACCGCTGCGCGAGCGGCGCGAGGACATTCCGCTGCTGGCCGCCGCCCTGCTGGAACGGGTGGCCCCGGGCCGTCAGTTGCAACTGGACGCTGACGCCCGGCAATGGCTGGTAGAGCAAGCCTTCCCCGGCAATATCCGTGAACTGCGCAATCTGCTGGAACGCGCCAGCCTGCTGAGCGACGGCGAGCAGATCAGCCGCGAGCACCTGAATGCGCCATCCGGCCTGCAAAGCGACAGCATACCCCAGCCTGCAGCACCGGCACCGATGCAGCCCTTCCAGTGCGGTCTGCTGCCATTGGCCGAAGTACAGGCCCGCTATCTGCAATGGGCGGTTCGCCACAGTCAGCTGGGCCGCAAGGAACTGGCAACCCGCCTGCAAATCACCGAACGCACGCTATACCGTCAGTTGGCGGCACTGGAAAAGAAAACCCCCACCTGATGGGCGGGGGCAAAGAGAATGCAACCTTGGTGAAGCAGTCTCAAGCAATCTTTGTTCCAGCAGACCAAGCCGCCAGGCGGCGCAGCCGTGCCAGACACAGCAGTCCGGCTCAACAAACAGCCTGGCAATCAGCCGCGGCCAACAGCCAGGCCGGCCTGCTGCGAAAGGCAATCAAAAAGGCAGCATCCTTTTGAATACATTGCGCCTTTCCATCATCACATGCGCCACGCCACCGGCAATGTGCAGACCGATCAGCATGGCCAGCAGATAAGCGCTGACCGAGTGCAACTCGCCGAACAAGGACGACAGCTCACGGTTTCTCTCCATCAGTACCGGCAGCTCCACGGTATCAAACAGCACCAGCACATGGCCCGCCGCATTGGTTTTCAGCCAGCCCAGCAAAGGCACCAGCACCATGCCGGCATACAGCAGCGTGTGCGCCAGCTTCTCCACCCGGTATTGCAAGGACCCGGCCTCGTTCACCGAATCCGGCATCTGCTTGCGGTAGGCAAAACGGCAGAACAGGCGCAAGGCTGAAAACGCAAGCACCAGCACACCAATGGAACGATGCAGGTCCAGCAGCTCGGTTGCGTCATCCAGCAGCCAGCCGGTGACCAGATTGGCTGCAATCCCGCCCGCAATCAGCCAGTGCGCCAGGATGATCAGCAAGGGGTAGCGCCTGGCCGATTGCCCTGCATGGCCTGAGGAAGCGGATAGTTCTCCGGACATTTCCATCAACACTCTCCTTTCAATTCAGATAGTTATGGTATTTTTTCTTGATCGGATTGACGTCACTCAAAGCGGATTTGGCTCCCGCCAGATTATTCGCCTTAATTTGCGTATCAACCGCAGCAAGCTGAAATTGCAGTTTCTGCATACCTTCCTTGTACAAGGCCGGGTCAGCCCGCCAGGCCTGTTCGCCGGCCAGCTTGGCATCGTTCTGCAAGCGGGAGAAATTCTGGGAAAACTCAGGCATGGATTTGCTGGCCATCGCCTGCTGCATGGCCACTTTCATGTCTTTCATCAGTTTCTTCACTTCACCGGCCTGTGCAGCAGACGCCAGAGAGAAAGACAGCAAGGCAATGGAAAGCACGGCACTGGTTTTTTGCATGAAACGAGACATTGGGTACCCCTTCTGGATGGATGGGGCCATGTTAAAAGGCAGTGCTTAACGCAAACTTAAAGCCGCGCAATGACAACAAAAAGCTAAATCCGGCATGGCAGCCAGTACCTGCCATCGCACTGCGCGCCCCGGCCTGCCTGACAGAACGCAGCTCTTGCAGTCCGCAATACAGCGCAAGCCCACATCATCCTAGGTGGATATGCGTATCGTTCATTCATGACAGATTCATTAGAATCATGCAGCTTCATGAACAGATGGCCCGCACTGCACATGCCTGCTAACCCACCAGGCCTGGCAGCATCCCAATCGCACAGTACCAATATCCAGTCGCGGCACCCCGCGCACGGTACGGTCAGCCATCAAGCCGGTGCAAACGCCGCCTTCATACAGAACAATGGATTGAACCCACATGCGTCTGAACTCTGCTCTCGGTCACAATAAAAACCAGAAAACAGTCAACAACTGGCTGGAGCGGTTACCAAGGGGCGATCTGCGTGGCAGCGGCGAACAACTCATCGAGATACATGGCTTCATTTGCCAGAATGCCATACAGCCCGCACAGCGGCTGGCGCTGCAACAGCAATTGTTCGATCACGTCTGCCGCTGGCTGCACCAGCTGGAAATCCAGTTCAGTGAAAATGCCTGCAACCACCCTGCCCTGCGCCTGGCCCGCATGGGCAGCAAGGTTTTGCAGCACCTGCTGGAACCGCTGCTGCAAGACCTGCGCAGCACACTCAGCAGCCGTCCGCTGCTGACCTGGCGCAGACGCGCCTTGCAACAACTGACACTGGCACTGTGTGTGGCCAGGCGCTATGCCAGCTTTGCCCTGCGCTGTCATGTGGAATTGAATGGCAGCTTCTGGCTGGCCACCCACTACCTGTACTACAACGCCAGCCAGCACAACTGGTTGCAGCATCAGCTGCCCGACGGCCAAAGCATCCTGCACGGCTACCACCAGCTCCAGCTGATGGGCATCACCGATGGCAAGAACCTGAGCCCCAGGGAAGTCGAAGCCACCCTGCTGTGGACTGCGCGCCTGGCGGACAAGGTGGCGCTTCAGCCACTGCCCGCCGCCGACACAGCCAGGGCCGGACATCTTTACTTGCTGGACCTCACCCGTGGCGCCCCGCCGCAATTCCTGCTGGAAACCGACGCCCTGCCCCAGCGCGAACACTGCCTGTCCTGCGACCTTGGTGCAGCCATTGATGTGCTGAAGACCCATACCAGCCAGGCCGGCATGCCCGGCCGCGATGCCTTGTCGGTCATCGTCGCGCAAAGACTGATGGATGGCTGGCAATCGCCGCGCCGGCGCCGTCATCAGCGCCAGGCCGTGATGCAGTCCATGGCACTGATCGCACAAATGCGCTCCATCCGCCAGATACTGGGCGGTGGTGCCGTCCGGCCGGACATGCAGGCCAGGCTGCGCGACCGCATGCCGCCATCGCAGATATCCATCTTCCAGGCCATCAACAAGAGTGAAAGCGGCTTGCTGCTACGTGGCGACCCAGGCTACCAGTCACTGAAAATCGGCGAACTGCTGCTGATTGCCGACAAGCAGGCACATCGCACCCCATCGCTGTATGCCGTGCGCTGGACCGCGGTATCCGAACATGCCAATGAAGTCTCCTGCGGTGCAGAACTGATAGGCAGCGACCCGGAAGCAGTCGATGTCAGCCCGCTGGCAGCCGGCCAGCATGCCTGCTATCAGCCAGCGCTGCGCCTGCCCGCGGCTGATGGCGATCACAATGCCGACCTGCTCATCATCCCGGGACACTCCTTGCTGCGCGGCAAGGAATTCCGCCTGCGCGACCAGCGTGGCGAACACCGGGTGAAGGTAACGCGCATGCACATGAATACCGGCCTGTATCAGGCCATGGAATTCCAGCTGGCAAGCTAGGAGTCACTAACAAAAACCTGCCGCTGTGTTGCGCCCTCTTGCCATACTTTTATCTTGGGCCTGAGTCGGCGTGCATTGCCGCAGGCGCGCTACGCTGCCTCCCTGGCCGCTTCAAGAGCAAAAAACCTGCTCGCCGCAATGGCTGCAAGGCATCAGGCAGCGCAGCCTGCACACGGCAACGCCACCTCCGCGCCAGTCGCTCTGGCTCAGCAAGCCGTCACTGGTCAGCAAACGACCTGCCTAGCGGACAATCGCCGCCATCCCGTCCCAAACGCTGCCCGGCACGTGACTAAACAAGCCATCTCAACAGACAGCATCGCAGCAGCTCAGAACTTTCCCAGCCGACCCGCCTCCAATCACGCCATCCGCCAACAGGCCCTGCCGTATAATGAGCCGCCCGCCAGCACAGCGAGCCGGGCAGCCAAATCAAGGAGCACCCACCCGCATGTGGAACAGATTCACCAACCTTGGCGACCTCGCCGTCATGCTGCCGCTGGCCGCCACCATTGCCGTCTGGCTGGCCGCACAGAAGCAATTTTCCAGCAGCCTGCGCTGGCTATTGGCCTTCGGCAGTGCCGGACTGCTGGTCGCCATCAGCAAGATCGCCTTTATCGGCTGGGGCATAGGCAGTAGCGATTTCGACTTTACCGGCATCAGCGGCCACACCATGCTGGCCACCGCCACCCTGCCGGTACTGCTATACCTGCTCAGCCGCGCCTGGCTACCGCGCCACAGCACCCTGGCCCTGGCCATCGGCTGGCTGGGCGGCGCAGCCATTGGCTACTCGCGCCTGGAAGTCCACGCCCATTCGTTGTCAGAAGTGGTGCTGGGATTAGCCTGTGGTTTGCTGGCCAGCAGCTGGTTTGCCAGCAAAACTGCAGAACGCTACAGCAGCAAAGCGGCAGTCTGCCTGCTGATACCGGCACTGGTGGTATTCAACCTGCAATTTGGCAACAAGGCACCGGGGCAGGACATCATCACCCGCATTGCACTTTTTGTTGCCGGGCACAATCACCCATTTGAAAGAAAAGACCTGAAAATACAAGCCAGAATATTTACAGAAAAACAGCAATCCACAATAAATGCTGGTAATTAGTACTCCGCGTTGGTTCACAAAACGTAATCAGACCAGTTGCCACCTATTTGTCAAACAGCCTTGAATTACTGAAACAAAGCCGCAACAGAAATTACCCACGTCAAGTAATCTGGAATTTGTAGTGCAGAAAATGACTGCCGCTTGAAATACAAATCACAGCACACTGAATTTTGGATAAAATAAGAACAGCAATAACATCCCCCAACACGGACCAGACACCCCAATTGTCATGACCAACTCCATTCTCGTCACAGGTGGCGCCGGCTATATTGGCTCACATACCGTCGTTCAGTTGCTAGAGCAGGACTATCACGTAACCATACTGGACAATTTCAGTAATAGTTCGCCTCAGGTGCTCGAGCGCATCCAGCGCATTACCGGCAAGCAAGTAGCACTGATCAAGGCGGATATCAGGGACCGGGAGTCAGTTCGTGAGGCATTCAAATCCCGCCAGTTCGATGCAGTCATCCATTTTGCCGGTCTGAAAGCAGTTGGAGAGGGCGAAGCCTTTCCGCTTAAGTATTACGACAACAATGTGACGGGCAGCCAGGTATTGCTGGAAGAAATGCTGCAAGCAGGAGTAAACCGTATTGTATTTTCCTCATCGGCTACGGTTTACGGCGCTCCTGGGCAAACGCAATACCATGAAAATCTGGAACTGGCACCCATTAATGTATATGGCCGTACCAAGCGCATTGTCGAGGACATGCTGCGGGATACCAACAAAGCCCAACCCCAGCTGCGGATTGCCCTGCTGCGCTATTTCAATCCGGTTGGAGCACATCCATCAGGATTGATTGGTGAAGACCCCAACGGCATTCCAAACAACCTGATGCCGTTTATTGCCCAGGTTGCTGTTGGCAAAAGAGAAAAACTTTCCATCTTCGGTAACGACTACCCCACACCGGATGGCACAGGCATGCGGGACTTCATTCATGTCCAGGACCTCGCATCAGGCCATCTGGCAGCACTGAATTATCTGGCGGAAAACGACAGCCCCCTGATCGTCAACCTGGGAACAGGCCGCCCCTACAGCGTACTGGAAATGGTCAATGCCTTTGGCAAGGCATGCGGCAAGGACATTTCCTATCAGTTCTCCCCCCGCCGCGCCGGTGATCTGGCTGAATACTATGCCGACCCTGCCCTTGCCACTTCCCTGCTGGGCTGGACAGCCAAACACGGCATAGAGGAAATGTGCATGGATACCTGGCGGTGGCAGTCAGAAAATCCTGATGGGTATTAATATAAAAAAGCCGGCTCAACAGCCGGCTTTTATTCACAATGCTTAACCATATTAGAATATTTATAGCTTACCCCCCGAATACACCTCGACCGAAGGGAAATCTCCTCACCAACACGACAACTTTCCATGACGCAAAGAAAACAAAAAATGACATCACTGGAATCAAAACAAACAAATAGAGTGCATTACTTATAGAAAACATGAAGCCCAATGGAATCAAGAACAAAGGATGTATCAGATAAATGCCAAAAGAACTCTCAGACAATGATACATCTGTTGGAAAACTGGGAAATTCCTGCACTGGCAGAGAAAAAATTAAAAAAGAAACAATAATAACCAATGGACTTAAATAGTCGTAAGCCACCCAAAGGCCCTTAATTCCATAAAAATGAATTGCCCAGCCCGCACTTAAGGCAGTCAGAAAAATCAACACCACCAAGAGGAAGGCCAGACGCAAGCCCTTCACGCTTAATTGCACATCCCCCAAAAAATAACCACCAAGAAAATAACATAAAAACGGAACAAACTTAACCAAGAAAAAATCAGGAATCCAATCTAAAAATAAATTTGCAACAGAAAGAAGTGAGAGAAAGACAACAAAACAGACTCCAAACGCCTTATTCACCGACTTTACAAATTTACGCAAAATTGGAAATACCAGATACAAACCAATAAGCATGTACAAATACCACAAGTGCACATATGGAGCACCAGCCATCAATACAACAGGAATATCATTAATTTTAATATTCTTAAATATAAAAACACGTATACACAAATATAAAACAGACCAGAAAATTAGCGGAATACAAATCCTAAAAAATCTCTTCCTGAAAAATGTAAAAATCGGCTCCTCACTCCGTAACAAAAGAGACCCAGATATCAATATAAAGACCGGCACAGACCATCTACAACTCGCATCAAAAAAATTCGCCACCCACCATGCCATGCTATCGGAACTATGAAGTTTGACTAGATAGCCTGCCGCTGTATGCAGCATTACTACAGCAAAAGATGCGGCAATTCGCAAAGAATCTATTTTATAGTTTCGTCCAACGATTGCCACGATAACCTACCCCCCATAAAATAGCTTCCAAGTCATCTTAACGATGACTTGGAAGCATTATCAAACTAGATCAAGCCTTGACGATGTGGTCGGCGGGTTCCAGATACTTGCCACGGCTGTCGACGATCAGCTGGGCATGTTGCTTCAGCAGCGTGTAATCGAACTTGTCATGGTCGGTAGCCAGC
Organism: Aquitalea pelogenes; assembly: GCF_041914625.1. Classification (NCBI taxonomy): domain Bacteria; kingdom Pseudomonadati; phylum Pseudomonadota; class Betaproteobacteria; order Neisseriales; family Chromobacteriaceae; genus Aquitalea; species Aquitalea pelogenes. The sequence goes on from NZ_JAYSDA010000024.1 coordinate 51,485, forward strand.
AACACGCAGTCGTAGCTGGCAATGGTGGCCGCATCCAGCACCACGCTGGACAGCTCGAAGTGGTGCTCGCGCATCTTGGGGAATACCGGCACGTGCGGGTCGCTGTAGGATACTTCCGCGCCCAGGTCGCGCAGTTTTTCCATCAGGAACACCGACGGGCTTTCGCGCATGTCGTCCACGTTCTTCTTGTAGGCAATGCCCAGCACCAGCACGCGGCTGCCGTTGATGGCTTTCTTGCGGGTGTTCAGCGCAGCGGCCACCTTGGCCACCACCCAGTCGGGCATATTGCTATTGACTTCACCTGCCAGCTCGATGAAACGGGTGTTCACACCGTATTCACGCGCTTTCCAGGTGAGGTAGAACGGGTCGATCGGGATGCAGTGGCCCCCCAGGCCCGGGCCCGGATAGTAGGGCACGAAGCCGAAAGGCTTGGTGGCGGCAGCGCGGATCACTTCGTGAATGTCGATGCCCATCTTGTCGGCCACGATCTTCATTTCGTTGACCAGACCGATATTCACCGCACGGTGGATGTTTTCCAGCAGCTTGGTCATTTCCGCGGCGCGGGTGGAGGATACCGGCACCACCTTGTCGATCACCGCGCTGTACAGCGCCACGCCGATTTCCTGGCAGGCCGGGCTGTAGCCGCCGCATACCTTGGGAATGGTGCGGGTGGTGAAATTGGGGTTGCCCGGATCTTCACGTTCCGGCGAGAACACCAGGAAGGCGTTTTCGCCCACCTTGAAGCCGCGGGACTCCATGCGCGGCAGCAGTTCTTCGTCGGTGGTGCCCGGGTAGGTGGTGGATTCCAGCGATACCAGGTGGCCTTCGCGCAGATAGGGCACCAGGCTGTCCATGGTGTCCAGCACGAAGCTCAGGTCCGGCTCGCGGTATTTGTTCAGCGGGGTCGGCACACACAGAATCAGGGTGTCGGCTTCCGGCGCGCGGGAGAAGTCGGTGGTGGCTTCAAAGCCGCGGGTACGGGCCGTGGCAATACTGTCGGCGCTGATATGCTCGATATAGCTCTTGCCGGCGGTCAGGGCATCAACCTTGCTCTGGTCGATGTCAAAGCCCAGGACCTTGTAGCCCACTTCGGCAAAACGCAGCATCAGCGGCAGGCCGACATAGCCCAAACCGACAATGCCGATAACGGCGGATTTATTAGCGATACGTTCAAGAAGCACGTCTTTGTTTGTCGTCATGAAATCATCCTGGAAAATTTAAATGACTTATAGTAGTTATCAATCACATCACGCAGCCAAATACACCGCCGAAGTTTTCTGGGCGATGGCTGGCCAGTCGTAATTCTGTTTTACCCAATCTGCAGATTCAAGCCAGCGTACGGATAAGTCTTCAGCGGCATACTGTTGCAGGCGGGCAGCAAGTTGAGCGGTATTACCCAGTGGGAAATAGCATCTCTCCGGCAATGACATTTCGAGGTGCGGGGGAATATCGCTGACGATCACCGGAGCCGCCAGGCTAAGGGCTTCAAGCAAGGCAATGGGCAAACCCTCATGTGAGGATGGCAGCACAAAAATACCGCAATACGCGTACAGATATGTCAATTGCTGAACGTTTTGTCGCCCCAGAAACACCACCTGATCACTGGCACGTTCCAACACCGAGCGGGAATAATCATCCGCATGGTCTGCTTCTCCGGCAAAAACCAGTTTCCAGCCCGGCAATGCCGCCTTGTTGAATGCGTCAATCAGGTCGTGATGGCGCTTTTCCGGTACAAAACGGCTGACATGCAGAATATAACGATAAGGCTGCAAGCCAAGCTGTTCCACATTCGCCGGACTGATACTGTCAGTGTCAAAGCCGGTTACACCATTAGGAATCAACTGGGCGGGCCGTTTCAGGACATTCTCAACCAGGTCTTGCAAACCATGCGAGATAACAATTACCTTGCTGGCACATTTCACCCCAAGATATTCGGCGGTGCGCAAGAAAGCCTTGGCCCCCCTGCCCCATTTTTGCCGGGCGTAGTCTTGTCCATGGTGAGTCATCACCACCTTCATTCCCAGCAAGCGCGCCAGCGGAACAAAAAACGACGGGCCGATTGCATGAATATGCACAATCTGCTGACGCTGAAAGAAAGCCAGCCAGATAGCCAGAAAGGTATGCAGCAAGGTCTCGGTGAACTTATGCTGGGGGGACCATACTTTGCAAATACGTACCCCTCGCCATGAGTCATGCTGAAAATCAGCCATATATGGTGCTCTGGCATACACGGTAACTTCATGCCCCGCTGCCACCAACAACGGGGCAAGCGATTCGACATGACGCTCCACACCACCCTGGACATCCGGAATACCGCGCAAACCAATAATGCCTACTCTCATGCCCTAGCAACTCCACTTACCGGTTTACGGGCTTGCAGACAACGCACAATCCCTTCAACAAAATTGTCAGCCATATTCTCCACCGTATAAACGGTTGCCGCCTGCAAAGCCTGTTGTTGCAAAGCGTGCAAGGATTCAGGATCCGCCATTAATTGCAGAACCTTGTGTGCATACGCAGGTACCGAATCGTTAATCAGGTAGCCATCCACACCATTACGCATGAAGCCGATTTCCGGGCCATGCTTTGCGCTGGCCATGGTGAGCAAGGGCACGCCTGAAATAAAGGCATCCAGAATATTCAGACCCACCGCCCCCGGGCACAGCGTCAAGGCAGACATGCGGAATAACACCGCTTTTTCGGCACCATGACGGCCACCGGCAAAATGGGCCCACGGCCTGCTGCTGCACATCTGTTCAACATAGGGCTGCTGGGCACCGGAACCTACAATCAGCAAGCGGAACTGCGGTGCAGATGCATGCACGATATCGGCAATCTCAAACAACTGATCCAGTCGCTTGTCCGGATAAAGCGAACCACAATAAATACCGACGAAATTATCTTCGTCCCAGCCCAGTGCCTGTCGCTGTGCATTGATTTGCGCATCGCTGACAGCAGCGAGCTGCTGCTGGAAATCGACATTGTCAATTGCATTGTTCAGCACGGTTATCTTGTCCGCCGGAAAGCCGGAGGCCTCCACCAGCTGCCTGGTATGCTGGGTATAGCCGAACCACCAGTCAGGCCAGCGCAAAGTCATTTGCTTCCACCGCTCACGCAAACCACCTGGAGCATTGGACTGGAAATCCCGGCCATGGCCCCAGAAAGCCACTTGTGGCGTCTTGCCAAGGCGACGACGCAACAGCCAGTAGTAATTGGCCAGCAATCGGTTTTCATGCATGAACACAAACAAATCCGCATCACGCACTGCGTCAGGTGCAGGTTGCCAGCAGATATCCTTCTTCTCCTTGATGGGGAAGTAGGTATTTTTTACCGGAATTGCCCAGTCCAGCTTGCCGGTATCCTTTTTCTTGATTTCATCCCGGTAAGGCTGCCCATATACCACATCCAGCTGAATACCGCGCTGCTGGCACTTTGTGCGCATCAGTTCGAACAACTTGGTCCGATAATGAAACAGGCGATACTGAAAAATCGTGACTTTCATGCATTCCTCAAATCAGGCTATGCCGCTTAATTACTGCTGATAAATACCGGATCGGCAAAATTACGTGTCAACGCACCAAGCGATGATGCATTACTGGTACGTATATTCAGCGTCAAGCCATTGAACAAGTGCACCTTTACCAGGTCTGGATTAGCTGCCAGCCAGCTGGCGGGTTCAAGCGGAATCCCCCATAAAACACGCCCTACCAGCTCATTCCCTTCATACACAGCACAATTGGCCTGACTATCCGACAGGCTGCAACCTCTTATCTTGCGCCCATGCGAGAACCACTCTTTGGCATTCTGATAAGCAATACCCAGCCCATTGAGTTGGCCAATCTTCTTGTTTGGCAAGGTACTACCCATTGAAGAAGAGTCATGAGCAAACCAGTAAGTACGTGCCACACCGCCATTACTCGACGCAACTTGTACTTTCAGCATCAAGCTGGAGGCTTCATCATCGCCATATACCTTCGCCAACGCACTTCCGGCAGCACCACTACGTACCTGATTGCCGGAGGAACCAACCAGCACACCCATTTCAGTGTTCCAGACAGGTTTGTTCTGCAAATTGTAACGAACCAATAACTGGCGAATTTGCGACAGTAATGAGGTAAATTCATTCACGGAACCGGTCTTCAAATAAAAATGAAAACCGATTACATCGCAGTCCTTCCCCCCCCCCTGGGCCAGAAAATATTCCAGCCGCTTGATACCCAGATCGGAACCGTCCATCGCCGGACACACAACCAGCGCCCGCGGATCGGCAGCATGAACAGCCTGGGCTGCCAGCTCGGTCATCCGCACCAGTTGCTGAGTGCTTCCGGAGAAAAAGCCAGGCGAGTACATCTTGATTGCCTCACCAATACGCGGCTCATTCATCACCTCATAGGCAGATATCCGACCACGATAACGCTGGGCAACCTTGCTGACGTACTCATACCAATCATTCATGTCCAGTGGTTCGGCTGCAGCACCCAGACCGAAATTACCAAGTTCGCTTGGCCTCGCACTTGCCCATACAGGGGTTTGGCCCAGTGTGTACATGATGTCCATGCCACGCTCTTCCGCTAACGCGACATGCTGGTCCAGCGTGGAAAAATCATACACACCCTGTCGTGGTTCGATATCACGCCACAGTGTTTTTGGATTACCCCATATACGGATCCCATCAAACTGCTTTGCAGTAATTGGACGGTAGGAATCAGGATAGAAAACATGCTGTCCAAAGAAAAAAATGTTGTTCGCGCAAACAATACCCGAAAATATTGCCACAAAAATAATAAAAAGGCTTCGAATCAAAAGAAATAAGGGCACAACAACCTCCACAATGAAGAATTTACTTCACACTACTGCCCATATTTATTCTTAGCAGCAACTGCAAAAACTCGAGCCAGAGACGCAAAAAATACTATATTAAGAAAAACAACCAATCTAAAAAATGTACTTTCCGCGTAATTTTCAATTAAAATAAAAATGAAAAATGAAAAATGAAAATAAAACTCAGGCGCCCCAGCTGCAAATTGCTTAGCTATAGCAACAAAATAAACCAGTAAAATGGAAATTAAAAATACAATTCCCACATAACCTAAATCATTAAAAATATCAATATAACCATTGTGAGCCTGCCCAACATATCCACCGGGAAAACGATAAGAAGTGAAATTTGCAGGACTACCTAAACCATCCCAAAAGCCACCATAACCACCACCCAGCCACTTATTGTGAAACCTTACATTATCCATCACCAGTACCCACAACTTGGTTCTACCGGTCAAGGTGCTAGACTTTCCTAACAAGGAAAAAATTTTCCCTTGGATATCGTCAAAGAAATTACCTTTTACTGTCAACAAAACCAACAGCAATGAGACAACGCTTAATATCAAAAGAAGAAGCATTGCACTTCCGTACTTGCTGATCGTGGATTTACGAATAAAAAACAGCGTCACCCCAGCAAAAGAACCGATAAAGACTGCCACAGCACAGGTTGTGCTTTGCGACATTACCAGGCCAACTATCGAAAGCAACCAAAGAAAAACCACCAGTAATTTTCTTTTAAATTCAGCAAACCCGAAAAGAAATACCAAAAAACCAATAGCGCACAGTTGTCCAAATTCATTCTTGAATGAAGTCACACCCCGCCAGCCCAGACTGGTAACACCCACACTCGGAACTATGACAATCAACAAGAAAGACAACAATATCAACACTGCAACAGGAACAGCAAGGGAAAACAAAAAACTACGTGGATTATTGCCATGCTTGGAAAATGTTGCAAAGCAAAAAAACACAACCAGCCCAAACAAAACGGCACGTTTCAGAGTTACAAAAGGTATCGCCGACCAATAGCACGAAGCAAGGCAATAAAAAAACAATGCGACCGACCAGAAAAACCCCGAAGTGAATTGGATATTCAATTCCAGCCCACGGCGAATACGAAAACACTCAAAGAACGACAAGCCACCAAATAGTATCCAAGTAAGCTGCCTCACCAGATTACTACTACCATCGGCAAGCGCTTTGTCACCACTCCCCACGCCAAAAAGACTCAAAAAAATTGCCAGCATGAAGGCATAGGTCAAAATTGAATAATCTTTGTTTTTGGCATTCATTTGATATTCGGCTTTATTTATATTCATTATAAGGCCCAGCAATAAGTCCGTAACAAATTCCGGCAGCCAATGAAATACTGCGCAAAACCTTAAAGTTATCTGATTTTTTTCTAAACGGCATCGCTACAGCAAGAATGACACTCCGCACAATAAGGTAGCCAATTTTCGAGATTATTCTACAAATCTGCCACATTGAACCACGAGCGCATGCCAGACTTGCTTCGACTGAACCGATTCGAAAACTTCTCCGCAGCAACCACCCTACTGTTGCCCGATCGACTGGGACCTCCTCGAAGACTTCAGCCTCATCAGCCCATAAGGCTAATGCACCTGCGCGATACATATTTTCAAAAAACGCTGAATCCTCACCGCCACTTAACCCTAATTTCTCATCAAATTTCCAACCATGATTCTGGATAAAAGCAGAATCAATCAACACATTACCGGTTCTTGCCTCACCGACAGGAACATAGTGCCCCGTATTGTGCCTAGGTCGTTCGAAAAACTTACCTTCTATCATCCAAGCTGCGATATTTTCGGGATAGACTGGCAAGACAGGACCAAATACTAGCTGAGCACTTTCCTTTTGTGCCAAAAAAACCAGACTACTTAGCCAAACGGAGCATGCAATCTCATCATCATCCACAAAAGCGAGATAGTCTGATTTAACAGCCGATAAGCCTGCATTCCGGGTCAAGGCAATATTTTTTACTGGCTGCGAGATATACTGTATCGGCCATGGAAAATCCTGCTGAGCCTGGGCAACCAGTTCACGTGCAGATTGCTCAGCATCGTTATCCACAATACACAGGCACGGACGCAGGCCTTCAACATGCTGTAACGCCAAAGAATCCAGCAAGGCCTGCAATTGACGCGGTCGACGATATGTACACACAATTACCGTTACACTCGGCAATTCAGCCATGCTTTCCGCCTCCAAATACTTGCTTCCACAACAAAATCAACATAATTAATTCAGAAAAACATAATATCAAAGGACAGATGACCAATTGATGCGACACCCAACCAACCGGGATAAAGAGTAAATAAAAGATAGCTGCACCCACCAGACCGGATTGGAATACACGCTTATATCCTTTGGCATCAGCCAATAGCGCAGTGGAGAGGATATTGCGCAACCATTGCACCAGGAAATATCCACCCCATGCCAATACCAGAGGGATGTAAACAGCCGGAGGCAAGTAGGCAGGCAATACAGAGGGTACCAGTACCAGTAATAACAACCCGACGACAAACAACAGTACCAACGCAGCACAGATCAGCGACTGACGCCGCACCAAAGCCAGTTTTGCCTGATGCTCGCCCATGTGCTCCAGACGGGAAAACACCGGCCGGTAATAGCCGGCCCACCCCTGCACCATCAGCCCGACCGGGGTGAAAAACAAACGGGTAGCGGCCAGTGTGGCCACCTGGGCCTTGCCTTGCACGCTATCCAGATAAAACCAGTAACCGTTGCTGAACAACCAGGTCACCAGCACGCCAGGCAAGGCCCACCGTGCGCAAGACCAGATCTGCGCTGCAAACTGGCGGTCCAGTTGCTGGATGCTGCCTTCCTTGCGTTCAGGGTCGGGCCGGGGACGGGCAAATAATGACATCAGGCCAGGAAAGGCCAGCGCCACAATCACCAGATTCATCGACAACCATTGCGCGTACCATGCCATTGCCACCAGCACGCCAAATAGCAGCAAATAGCCCATGTCATGCACAAACAATCCCGGCAACTTACCCAGCATAAGCCAGGCCGAACGGTTTGAATCCCGCACCAGCAAGAACAGGAAACTGGCAAAAAACAGCAATGTGCTCAGGCTCAGCCAGCTATCGCCCTGCGACAGCTGCCGATAGCCGGTAAACATGACGCCGCCCAGCAATGCAATGCCCAAACTCAGCGAGATGCCAAACTTTATGGCAGTGCGCTTTGCCTGGGGCTGCATTTTTCCGGACAAGGTAATCAGCGGTTGCAGCCACAAGGCATTTTGCAAGCTGGCCAACAAGGCATAACCATTCAAAAACAAGACAAAAGTGGTGTATTCGCTTTTGTCCGCATAGTGCAACAATAAAAATGATGCAATAAAGCTGATACCGCTGACCATGCCCTGGCAGGCAAAGGACAACACGGGGCGGGGAATGCGGTTAAGCAACAGCATATGGTATTTGGACAATGGCGTAGTCGCTGAGGAATTCACTGTACCACCATGCCTTTACCGAATATCTGCGCTCGGTTGGCAGGGGTTTGCGACTGACTGAGCTTGCTCAGGAAATCTGCCTCCAGCAGTCGGGCAGCATTTGTATCCTCGTTGATGGTAGATACCCGAATGATCATGCCGTCGTATATCAGCCCTTGCAAACCCGCCTGTACCTGATTCAGTTTGCGGGAATTTCTTTCCGTGCTGACTACGCCATTGGTGGTAATCCAGTACATTAGCGGTTCTACACGCTGGTCGCGCTGCGCAATCATGCTATTTACAGCCAGGGTCTGGCTTCCAAGTTGCAATGTCATCTGGTGTTTGTCATGCAGGGCAAAACCCTGCGCCGGATAACATAAATCAGGCAAGTGGGTTTGTTGCCCGGAGCTTTGACGCTGGTCCCGGCTATAGGCAATAGACAGCATGATGCGCTGCCCCTGCGTATTGACATACACCCGCTCCAGCACTTGTGCGTACACTTTCGCCAGCTGATCATCAACCTCCGGATTGACAATCACACCCTTCATTTCCACCTGCTGCCAGTCCGCAAAACGCGCAGGAACCATGGCGGAGAGATCAATATTATTGCTGTCCGCGGTATAGATTCGTGGTGTCAGGGCATAGGCAATGACAGCAGCCAGCAACATGACTGCCGCCAACATTAGCTGGTATGGGGAGACATACTTTTGCATCAGCCATTTACCTTTTGCAAAAATGCATCAACCATGAATACGCACAAAATGGCAACTCCAAACAATAGCAAACCGGAAAACTGATGGATGAACCCCTGCCCGGCCGCATCACCAAAATAGTAGGTAACCAGCACCAGCGTGATAACACGCACGATATTGGACACAATGGCGGCAGGCAGCACAGAACACAGTAATAACAACCGGTTGCTCAACTTTGCCGGAGTAAAAAAATAGAGATACAACAGACCAAATGCAAACAGGCTGAACAAGGAATTTATTCCCGAACAGGCATCAGCCACCATCAATTGGTATTGACCAATATTCAAAACCACACCACTGCGACTGATGGGATAACCTGCCATATAAAGCAGCTGCTCAACCGCCTGTGAAACACCCATTTTAAGGCCCGCAGTGAGCCAATCCACCAGAAAACCGGGCAAGGGAATCAGAATGACAATAAATAATATGGGATAACGGTAGCGCAGTACCGCAGGGTAGCCGCCAAGCATCCATAGCAGGCCGGAAATCAGCAACATGAAGCTGCCAATTTCCAGAAACCATACATCTTGGGAATGCCCCACTACATAACAAACCAGCCCAAGGACGAATGGCAGCATGCCCAACTTGCCGCCAGCAGCAGACGTTTCACTCCGTGCTTGCTGCGCCTTGTTCCAGAACATCCAGGCGATGATTAAAAAAAACCGGGCCATGCCCTTGTTCTTTAATCGGCCATAATTGCTGTGACAGCTTGTAAACTGTAGGCAGCAACAGACTGAACACCCCCACTAGCACCAGCCAGTTATTCAGTACACCAGGCGGCAACCAGGGTAGTTTTGAGTGGAGTTGGCGCATGCATGCCCCTTACTGTTGAGCGATGGCAAAGCTGTTAAGAACACAGCCCAGTACGGTTGCACCGGCCATGCGCAAATCATCGCGCGCGGCTTCCAGGTCATCGACCTTGCTTACCCCCGGCTCTGCCAGCAGTAAAACGCCCTTGGCACGTGCAGCAACCAGCTGCCCGTCTGCATTGCCTTTCAGGGCCGGCGCATTGACGATGACAATGTCAAAGTCAGCTTCTGCCTGTTCCAGAAAGCCCGCCAGCGCCACACCGGACAACAGCTCCTGCTTGTTTGGCACATCGGTACCACCCGGTATCAGGAACAGATCCGGCAGTGGAGGAATTGCCAGCATGCATGATTCATCTGCACGACCAGCCAAGATATCGCTCAGACCCATCTTGTTGGCTTGCTTGAAAAAAACATGCTGAATGGGACGTCGCAAGGATGCATCGACCAACAAGGTACGCAGCCCCAGCTGTGAAAACACGATCGCCAGATTGGCCGCCAGCCAGCCCACTGCAGTTTCATTCTCGTAGCCGGCAACGCAAATGGTCTTGTTGCCACCACTGATCCAACGCAGAATCAGTTGACTTCGCAAACTGCGCAACGCTTCCACCTGGGACGAGTCGTTGTGATAGGCAGCAATCAAGCGGGAATCCAGCGACGGGTCGCCAACGGTCAGGCATGGATAATCAAACTGGCGTGACAGAACTTCCTGAATATCCTGCTCACTCAGGAAGCCCAGACGCACAGCAGCTTCGCCAAAGCGCAAACCCAGCTCCTGTTGCGCCAGCAATACCTTCTCAGCCTGCGAGGCAGTCAGCTTGCCCTGCTGCAACAACAGCTGGCCAATATTGGAATGACGCGAAGACTGCTTCACCTTGGCAAAATCAGCTTGCGAGAGTGTTGTCGTTGTATTCATGCCTTGGCAACCTTGTTATTAGAACGCCAGAACGCCCAGAAAGGCTTCTTGCGAGAAGGAATAGGCTTGATTTCAGCAAGCACCGGAATATCCAGCATGGCTTCCACATCACGTGAGCAACGAATTCGTCGATTCAGAATCTCGGCCAGCAAGGCGCTGCACAAGGCAATGACACCACCCAATACAAACGCGGCAAGCACATTCAGCAAGATACGCGGCTGGGAGGGTTTGGTCGGCTCCGTTGCCTGCTTTACCACGCCCACGTTCTCAGTCATGGAACGGCTTTGCAATGCGGTTGTGGTATAGCGATCCTGCGCGGCGTCGTATGCCTTTTGCAGACCATCAACCTTGCGCTGCAAGACATTTGCCAGGCTTCGTTGCTGTTTAAGTTCCAGGATTTTCTTCTTTTGCTCTTCCATGGCCATGCGCAGTGCCTTGGCACGGTTTTCGGCATTGGAAGCAGAGCCGGTTAGTCCACTGGCGTACTCACTGGTCAGGGCTTGCAGCTGACGACGATCACTCTCAACCTGTGCTTGCGCTTCCTTGTAATGAGGATGCTCCGGCCCTACTTTGGTCGCCAGTTCTCGGAATTTACCCTCGTCAACCGTCAACTGGTTCTTTACCTGCTGAATCAGGGGATTATTCAGCACATCAGGTGCCTTATCCGCCCCTCGGGTACGGGATTGCGCATCCATCGCAGCAGACTGTACTTGCACCAGCTGAGTAGAAATATCATTCAGCCGTTGCATCTCCACATCGAGCTTTTCGTCCGCAGCAATAATACCCTTCTCATTCAGATAAGTGGCCAGCTCTTGCTGGGCTTGCTCCAGATTACCTTGCAGCACTTTAAGTTGCTGCTGGAAAAACACGTTATTCTGCTGCGCCGCAGAAGTACGCATACTGGCAAGAGTATGCACATAGCCTTTAGCAATAGCATTTGCTACTGCAGCGGAGAAGTGAGGATCTGGCGACGTAAAGCTGACACTGACAGTGCTGCCTTCCTTACTGGGCTTGATGTCCATTTTCTTGGCCATCCGGTCCGCCAGCCAGATTCGCAAACTGCCATTACCACCTGTATCATCCTGGAAAGCTTTTGCTGCTTCTTCAGACTTTGCCAAACCCAAACTGTCCACTACGTATAACATCGTATTCTGGCTGCCCAGAATATCCATCTGGCTTTCCATGTAACCAGGTACCAGATAGGCCTGTACCGGCTGGCCTGTTACCGGGTCATTTGCCTTGGTATCCAGAGCCAAAACGGTTTCCGCAGTAAACTGCTCAGGCAAAATCAAACTAACTCCAAGCACAGTAACAACAATACCGGCATGAACCGCCAGAATCATTTTCTTGCGCGCGCGGAGAATCCCCAGGTATTGCGACAAATTCATGTTGGCCAGCATGTCAGAACCAGCTTTCTTCGATATATACAACATCATTTACAGACAAGGGTTCAGACTGAGCAACGGATTTTATTTCCTTGCTGGACCCATCAGGCTGTTTACGAGTGATCTTGATTGAACTGTGAGATGCCTTGCTGGTAAATCCACCAGCCACGGAAATTGCTTGCATTACCGTCATGCCAGGCTCCAGCCGATAGTTACCTGGACGTTGCACCTCTCCCAGTACAAAAACTTGTGACCGGGGAACAAACAGCACATCACCAGCCTGCAACCATACATTCCGCCTGGAAGGATCACTTTCACTAGCCAATTGAGCGACCGAATAAGTGATCTGCGCCTTGTCACGCGTGAGATAGACCGTATCACCGGCCGCAGGGGTCACCCCTGTTGCAATTGCCAGCGCATCAAGCAAAGAAGTCTGGCTATCCAATGGGTAACGTCCAGGCTTGTTTACTTCACCCAGAATGGTAAACCGGTGACTGACGTATTGCGTAACCAGGATGGAAACACTGGGCTTGACGATATAACCTGCCGAACGAAGCACACTCGCCAGCGCGTTTTCCGCAGCAGACACCGACAAACCATTCAGTGAAATCAAGCCTATAAGCGGGAAGTTGACCTCGCCATCCTTGTTCAGCTGGGTTTCAACGGAAAGATCAGCATGATCCCATACTGTAATTTTAATAACATCACCGGCCCCCAGCTTGTAATCACTACCGGGTGATGCAAAAACAGCAGTACTAATCAGAAGGCACAACGCAAACAATAAATAACGCAACATGACTAGAAACCCTTCAGCCCGGAGTTAAGCGTTTTGGCAGGCAAATTGCTGGAGGTGGGCGCACTTGCAGCCGCCTCGGCAAAACGTTTTACGTAAACTACATTCGCTGCTTTGCGCAGCTCAGCCGTTTTACTGGCACTAGAGTCTTGCAGGGCATTTTGCTTGAGATATGAGAGAATTCTTTCTTTACTTTCTTGCAAGGAAAGAGGCTGACTATCTATTCGAGACAACTGAACTAATATCAAATTATTACCTTCCGGTCGTACCAAAATATCGCCAACTTTAAGCTTGAATAACTGCGAAAGCAAATCGACAGGCACTTGCTCTGCTGCCATAAGGCTATGCTTCTCTTGAAATGTCTGATGAGCCTGTTCCAGGATCTGCCGTGTCTCGGCGACAGAATGGGAAGCATTTAAAGCCGTCTTCAGCGCTTCCGGCAAATCCTTCACTGGTAGATTAAACAGGCTAAACTCATAGCTGGCATGTTGGGCAAACAATGCCGGATTGCCATCATAAAATTTCTGAACATCCGCATCGGTAGGATCCAATGGCTTTACTTGCAGCTTGTTCAGCGCCGCCGCAGCAAGAATCTGTCGCTTGGCCTGCTCAATAGCCTGCATGACATCTGGGTCTCGATCCAGTTTCAGATCAACCGCCTTTTGCTGCAACACTTCCTGATCAATCAAGAAATCAAGGGCACTCTGCTTTACCGTGGCATTTTCTGCAGCATTACCGACAGAACGCAACATACCATTCAGCTGCATCACTGTTATTTCATGGTCATTCACTTTGGCCAACACCTGACTGGGTGCTGGCTTATCATCTTTATTGCATGCGGTCAGCGTCAGGCATGCAATCATTACACTTACAGCCAAACGAATGGGAACAGATGACAAAGCCCTGTTTTGCACATTACTAGTAAGCATTTTTATCTCGCAAAACTGTGAAAACTGTTAGAAAAATAATTTTCAGATCAAGCCAAAGCGACCAATTCCGCAGGTAATCCAGGTCATAAGCAACACGGTTTTCCATTTTTTCGACTGTATCAGTCTCACCACGATAGCCATTTACCTGCGCCCAACCGGTAATGCCCGGCTTTACCTTATGCCTGACCATATAACCACGAATGATTTTCCGATACATCTCATTATGTGCATTGGCATGCGGCCGGGGGCCAACAATGCTCATACGTCCCTGCAACACATTGATAAATTGCGGCAATTCATCCAGAGATGTTTTCCGCAAAAAACCCCCAATTGGGGTCAAGCGCTTATCACCCTGTTTTGCCTGGATTACAGCATCCCCATTTTCCATGACAGTCATGGAACGGAATTTATAAACCCGAATACTTTCCCCATCTTCCCCGTAACGATTCTGCTTGAATAATATCGGACCAGGAGAGGTAAACTTCACCATCAAAGCAACCGTCAGCAGCACCGGCCAGATTAATGCCAAAATCAACAAGGACAATACAATATCTGAAATACGCTTGACAATTGCATTACTACCCACAAATGGTGATTCACAAATAGAAATAACCGGAACACCATTTACATGATCAATTCTCGCCTGAATCAGATCAAACACCATCAAATCAGTCAAAAAGTAAATCGACGCCGTGCAGTCCTGCAACTCTTCCAGCAAATTCATGATGCGGGGCTGGGATGTCATGGGCAAGGAAATATACACCTGCTGCACCCCCTGCTCTTTGATGAAGTCCGGCAAATCAGACAATCGCCCCTTTACATACTCCAATTCGGACTCAGGCAGTCTATCCAATGTGCGGTCATCAAAATAACCCAGAAATTCCATTTTGATTTGTGGATTTTCTCTTATTTTATTAGCCAGCATCTGCCCGCATTTGTTTGCACCAACAATCACAGCCTTTCTGAACTTCTTCTGCGCATCTGCACGACCAACCAGGAAAACAGCCAGCGCAGAATGAACCATTAACAAGACAAGAGGTACCAGTATCAACCAGCTATAAATGAATCTTTCCGGAAACAAATCCAGCAAACCCGTCAACATGCCGAATCCGAGGATAACTACCACTGCAATCCCCCAATTCAGCAACATGCCATCAATGCCACGCATGCGCTTACCCGTTCCGGGCAGCAACACATTCAATCCATCAAGTGCCAGTGCAGAGGTCAGAAAGGCAACAATAGCAAGCTCAATGAAGGGGCCGTGCAGACTTATATCAAAGTAGACACCCAGGCCATACAAAACAGCGACAACCAGGAAAGGATCGACAAACGTTTTAAAGAGAACCAACCACGGCGAGGCGTAACCTTGAGCACCAAGCGGGTTACGTAACAGATAGAAACGACTAAAGTCAGTACCAACATCGAGCTCATTATTAACCTTAGCTGGGGACTGACTGTTTTGATCGTGCATTACTTCCATCCATGAATTTAAATTGCTTAACCTAGAAGGTATAGCGGAAATTTATACCCAATTGATTAACATCGTAGCTATCTTGCGAAAAGCCGGATTTCCGCTTTGCAAACTGGGCATATGTTTCAATCTTCCACATCCGCCAGGGGTCCCACTGCAAGGTAGCCCTATAAGACCGCGTCTTCACCTGAGTGCCAGAGGAGAGATAATGCAAACTGGACTCCCGCACTGCACTATCAAGCGCAAACTTATCAGACAGCTTGACATTATATAACAAGTATAATGACTTGTTCATGACATCATCAGTTGATAATCCAGGCGCTACCGGCGCACTTTGATACCCGACTGTAAATCTTGACTTGGCATCCACATTCCACACCGCACTCAAATCTTGCAGGCTGTGGGTTCTATCAGGACTTCCATCATGCTTGAACTTCAAGACACTTCGACCAACCGTCGCCTTAAGCATCAACTTTGTACTGGCAGGCCACTCAAAGCTTATTTTTTCGTCAGTTTGTCGATAAGAATAAGTCTGATCAGACGTCAGAAACGAAGGATATGTAACATCTCCGTTTTCGATCAATAATCCAAAACGACTACCTTTCGGGGTCGAATACCATACACCACCAGATATCAGATTCTGGTTGAAATCAAGTGTATTTTGCACCTGGTGACGCATGGTTTGATGTTGATACCCAGCATCAAATTCCCAACTCGATACAGGAACCCAGGCAAAGTCCATACCTGTGGTTTGGGTACGCACTACATCACGACCAACTTGATTACTCAAATTCAGGGTTGGTTCTTCTTGCTTATCATGATAGTGCAAAGCACCTGAAAGCAGACTTGTCACTTGCCAATTAAAATCGCTATTGAAATCCCAGCTTTTGTAGTTAAGCCCGGAATAACTGGCATACGAATTCTGATTGTAACTTCCACCAAATTGCAAAGACTGCCTGCCCAAGCTTTCCTGATACTGCCCACCGAGGGTGGCAACCGTAATCAGGTCAGACAATTTTCCGGCGTGATAACTACTGGGTACTTTCTGCGGGCTCTCAACACGAAACACATTACTGTCGAATACAGAGCCAACTTGCGCATAAATCAGGTTTTGATCACCCGGCAAATAGGCCGCCTGAGCAATCGACGACCACCCGATTAATATCAGACCCAATGTCGAGACAGATTTGTATTTTATTTTGATCGACAGCTTCATCAGCGTGGTTATCTTCGCAAAAGGAGGGATCATACACAAAATGATGTACAAATAAAATGGCGCTCAACAACTGTCTAAACTACAGCAGTCGTGAGCGCCAAGTACTATGCGATTAGGCGGCCAGGCTATAGCTACTCGCAGCTTTCTTTTGCTTCCTGCGCAGAAGCAAAGCAGTCAAACCCAAACCAGCAAGGGCATAGGTTTCTGGCTCAGGTACCGGGGTGACGGTTGCGCCTGCAAAGTAAGTGCCTTTAAAGGTAGAACCTGTAGTCAAAAATGCGATGGAAGAGAACTTGTAAGTACCTGGATTAAGCAAAAGCGACGAAGCCCCGGTAATAGAATTATTACTTCCACTGTAGTTTTCAGCAGAGCCCCAAACTGATGTCCAAGTAGAAACACCGGTCTTCATCAGCAAATTTGACAAAACATACTGCAGCGTAGATGTAGAACCGTAGTAACCCGTGGAAAAGTCAGCCAAGCTCTTTGATGCCACATCGAAGCTGATCGAGTTACTAAAAACAGGAGACTTGGCGTTTATGTTTTGCTGGAAATACACATCTGCAGATGCATTCGCAGCCGCAAACACCATGACAAGAGAGGCCGCAGCCAAGGTTAGTTTCGTTTTGCTCATCTATGTAACTTCCCATATGGAATAAAACTTAAAAAATCGGGCATGACTAGATCAGTAAACTCGCTATCACAGTCTTCTTGCGCTTGCCCTACGTACATGGTCCAGTTGTAGCCAGCGGCCACAATACCAGTCCCTGACGACCGTAACTATAAGTGTATCCACCTAACTTGTCATGATTGTATTTAAACAATATCTTACAAATATAGTTTTAACATGACTCTCCCCAAGACACGCTACGCAGGACTATTGGCCAATCAGCCTTATTACTTAACTTTTTTTATCAATATTGACAGTATTTGATGTTTTTATTTATTTAGCATTTTCTAATTTACTTACTTGGCTTGAAAATGCCTCACGCCAATAATTAAGTATTTATTATCATAAATATCGATAATGATTTAAGATTTCGCCAGTAGCATGGGAACTACTAAAACTTATAAGCAGAGCAACCCGCCTCAATCATCATTCCTTAACATTTCCTGACAAATTTACAAAGAAAGCGCGAATTCCTCTCATTTTCACACTCTCTGGTTATTTTTCAAATTTCATGCCACCTGTCTTCACGTGAAGGTAGAAAAATCTCGATTGCTAACTTTAAAATTCCCAACAAATCTCACGAAATTTCTTAGTGCAGTGCGGCAAAAAAACAACTTCATGACTTCTTCAGATGACTATCCTTGATATGGAGACACCCTCCTCACATCCCTGCTTACCGACCAAACCACTCCCCAAGCATGCTTTTGATCACCGCCGCATTGAAGCGCGGCATGCGCCCGTCTGCCCAATCCTGACGGCCAAGGTGGTAGTTGAAGCGTTCGAACTGGGCCGGTTGGCCGGGAGAATTATTGCGGGAATACAGCGTCACCCACGGGTCACCCTCCCGCCAGGCAATGGCCACTGGCACACCCTCCACTTCGCCGGACCACAGCTGGTCGCTTTCACAAAAGTGGACGTCATCCAGCAACACCATATTGACGATGGGCGCCAGGCCGCCGCGCTGGGCATAAAAGCGGCGCAAGTGCCGGCACAGCCGTTCCTTGCTGCCCACCGGCGCGTGCGCACCACGCAGCAAGAAGTAATTGCAGCTACAACTCATGCTGCCCGGATCAACCCGGTAGCATTTCCCAGGCGTGATGCTGCTATGCATGATGACAGCGGGAAAATCCAGCGGCGGAAAGGTAAGACGATCACGAACAAATGGGCCGCCACTTCGGGCTGCCGCCTCATCACTGCGCCGGCGCGGCTGGAATGCAGGCGGCAGCTGGATTTCGGCGCTGGGCGGCAATGCCACGTCCTGCTGCCCGCTGCGCTCAGCCCAGACAGCACCCAACCAGGTGGCAAGCCCGGCAATGACAAAACCTGACACAACCAACACCAGCATGCTCAGCCACATATTTCCCCCAAAAACACATTCTCATTGTTATTGACT
The DNA here is from genome assembly GCF_041914625.1 of Aquitalea pelogenes. Taxonomy (NCBI): domain Bacteria; kingdom Pseudomonadati; phylum Pseudomonadota; class Betaproteobacteria; order Neisseriales; family Chromobacteriaceae; genus Aquitalea; species Aquitalea pelogenes. Next base: position 70,109 of record NZ_JAYSDA010000024.1, read on the forward strand.
GCTTTGCTTCGGCAGGCTGCTTGTTCCAGTCCCACCGCGCCTGCATACGTGGCAGGCGATGCATGTGTTGTAGTGTATCCAACGCTTGTTTACTAATTTCCTCCCCATGCGTTGGCCATGAAAAAACCGGCCAGTGGCCGGTTTTCCTGATTTGATCCTGCATCAACAACACCGCATCAGCGCGATTTGACAAAGGGCACGCCAATAGCCTTGGGTGCTACCGCGCGACCAACAAAACCAGCCAGCAGCAACACAGTCAGCACATAGGGAATGACCTGGATGGCCTGCGACGGAATCTGGCCGACGATTGGCAGATCCACCCCTTCCAGCCGGATTTGCAGCGCATCGGCAAAGGCAAACAGCAGGCAGCCCAGCACCGCAGGCAGCGGGCGCCATTTACCGAAGATGAGTGCCGCCAATGCCAGAAAGCCCTTGCCCGCCGTCATTTCCTTGATAAAGGAACCAGTCTGATACACCGACAGGAAAGTACCGGCCATGCCGCACAGCACACCACCCCAGAACAGCGCGATGTAACGCACCCGCGTTACAGACACGCCAGCGGTATCCGCGGCATGCGGGTTTTCGCCCACCGCGCGCAGGCGCAGGCCAAAGCGGCTGCGGTATACCACCCAGCTAACCAGCGGAATGATGAGGATGGTGAGGTACACCAGGATGCTGTGCCCGGACAGCAGCTTGCTATACAGCTGGCCAAGGACAGGCACATTCGACAAGGCATCGGCAAACGGCAGGGTGATGTCGTGAAAGCGCGAGTCATCATCCAGCTGCGGCGTATTGCCACCTTGCTGGAACCAGGCCAGACCCAGCACCGGCGTAATGCCGGAGGCAATGGTATTGATGGCCATGCCGGAAATCAGCTGGTTGCCGTTATAGGTAACCGAAACAAAGGCATGCACCATGGCCATGCTGACTGCCGCCATCACCCCGGCCAACAGGCCCAGCCAGGGCGAATGGGTGACAAAAGCCGCCGCGCCGGAGGCAAACGCCGCCACCAGCATCTTGCCTTCCAGGCCGATGTCCACCACGCCGGAACGCTCGGAGAACATGCCCGCCAAGGCCGCCAGCACCAGCGGCGTGGCCACGCGGATGGTTGAATCAAGCAGACTGAGCCATTGCTCCATCACTTATCCTCCTTGCGTTTGAACAGCCCGGCGATGAAGGGCTCGAACAGGTTTTCCAGTGCACCGCAGAACAGGATGATCAAACCCTGGATGAAGATGATCATCTCGCGGGTAATCACCGGCTTCTCAAACGACAGCTCCAGCCCCCCCTGGGTCAGGCCGCCAAACAGCAAGGCGGACAGGATGATGCCTACCGGATGGTTGCGCCCCATCAGCGCCACGGCAATGCCGACAAAGCCGACGCCATTGGTGAAGGACACATTCATGCGGTGGGTGGAACCCAGCAATTCGTTGATGGCAGCAAAGCCGGACAGCGCACCGGAAATGCACATGGCCAGCATGATGGTCTTGCTGACATTGATACCGGCATAGCGCGCCGCGCTTTCGTTCACGCCGACGGTGCGCAGCTGGAAGCCCCAGCGGCTATGCCACACCAGCAGGTAGAACAGCACGCAGGCCAGCAAGGCCATGATGAAGGTGAGGTTGAGCGGGGTATTGGGCAGTTCGATCCCTACGCCGGCAGCCAGCTGATGCAGGGCCGGAATCCATGCGTTCTGGCCGAATTCCCGCGTAGTGGGGTTTTGCGAACCGGCTTCAATCAGGTGATGGCCAATCAGGTACAACATCAGCGAATAGGCGATGAAGTTGAACATGATGGTGGTCACCACAATGTGGCTGCCACGTTTGGCCTGCAACCAGCCCGGAATAAAGGCCCAGGCGGCACCAAATCCCATGGCTGCCAGAATGCACAGCGGCACCAGCACCAGCGGCGGCAGCGTGTGGTCAAACGCCAGCACCACCAGCGTGACGCCAAGGCCAGCCAGATAGGCCTGCCCTTCCCCGCCGATATTGAACAAGCCGGCATGGAAAGCAGTCGCCACGGCCAGGCCGGTAAAAATGAAGCCGGTGGTGTAGAACAGCGTATAGCCGATGCCCTCACCACTGCCAAAAGCACCGCTGACCAGCAGTTGCAGGCATTCCCACGGGTCTTCGCCAATAAGCCAGGTAACAAAGCCGGTCACCAGCAAGGCGGCCAGCAGATTGAGTACCGGCAGCACGCTTAATTGCGCCCAGCGCGGCAAGGTGGACGGTTGTCCGAATTTCACTGTTTATGCCCCCCCATCAACAAGCCCAGCGATACGGTGTCGGCTTCCCTGGCCGCCACTTCACCACTGATCTGCCCGCCCGCCATCACCAGGATGCGGTCGGACAAGGCCAGAATTTCTTCCAGCTCCACCGACACCAGCAAGATAGCCTTGCCGGCATCGCGCAACTCCACCAGCCGACGGTGGATGAACTCGATGGCACCGATATCCACCCCGCGCGTGGGCTGGCCAATCAGCAGCAAGTCCGGGTTGGCGTGGATTTCCCGTGCCAGCACCACTTTTTGCTGATTGCCGCCGGACAGCAGGCCCACACGCAGCTGGGCATTGTCCGGACGGATGTCAAACTGGCGGATGAAGTCGCGGGTACGCTCCAGCAGCGCCTGGCGGGAAAACAGGCCGCGGCGGCTGATGGTCTTGTCGTTGTGGTAGCCCAGAATGGCGTTTTCGAACATGGGGAAGGATTTCACCAGCCCCTCGCGCGAACGGTCTTCCGGCACATGGGCAATGCCCTTCTGGCGATACAGCGCAGCACGCGGCTGGCTGGAATTTTCCTGCAGCAAGTCCTTGCCGTGGTAGCGGATTTCACCACTGGTGGGTTCCACCATGCCGGCCAGCACTTCCAGCAGCTCGGACTGGCCATTGCCGGAAACGCCAGCGATGCCGACGATCTCACCGGCACGCACCTGAAAATCCAGTCCGTCCAGCAGCTTGACGCCGCGCGCATCGGTCAGGCTAAGGCCACGGACCTCCAGCACCGCTGCGCCGGGTGTACGCTCGGCCTTGTCCACCTTCAGCGATACCTTGCGCCCCACCATCAGGTCGGCCAGTTTTTCCTTATCGACATCAGCAGTACGCACATTACCCACCACGGTGCCGGCGCGCATCACGCTCACCGCATCGGTAATGTCCATCACCTCGCGCAGCTTGTGGGTGATCAGGATCACCGTCTTCCCCTGTTCACGCAGCGCACGCAGGATGCAGAACAGGTGGTCTGCCTCTTGCGGTGTCAGCACCGCGGTGGGCTCATCCAGAATCAGTACATCGGCACCGCGATACAGCGCCTTGAGAATTTCCACCCGCTGTTGCAGGCCCACGCCCAGCTCGCCCACCAGGGCGTCCGGGTCCACTTCCAGCGAATAATCGTGATTGAGCTGCAGCAAATGCGCCCGCGCCTGCTCCATGCCCTGCTTGAGCAGCAGGCCGCCTTCGGCCCCCAGCACAATGTTTTCCAGCACGGTGAAGGTATCCACCAGCATGAAGTGCTGATGCACCATGCCGATACCCAGCCGGATGGCCTCCTGGCTGTTACGGATGCGCACCTCACGGCCATTCACCCGGATGCTGCCACTGTCGGCCTGGTAATAGCCGTACAGAATGCTCATCAGCGTGGATTTGCCCGCGCCGTTTTCCCCGATGATGCCGTGTATGGAGCCCTTGGCGATGTGCATGGACACATCGCGATTGGCCTGCACCGCACCAAAGCGCTTGCTGATGCCAGCCAGTTCGATGGCGAAATCAGTCATGCCTGTATTTCCCCGCATGCAATGAATCCCGGCCGGGCCACAAGAACCAAACAGGCACGAGAGCCGAAGCCATCGTGCCTGCAGTCCTCCCGGGCCGCAGCCGGGAAAAGGTCATCTAAAGACTTACTTCACCGGACAGCTGTTGTTGGTGCGATAGTCCACCACGCTGAGCTTGCCGCTGATGATGTCCTTCTTGGCCGCGCCAATCTTCTTTTCCATATCGGCGGAAATCAGCTTGCGGTTGTTGGCATCCAGCGCCCAGTCAACACCACCTTCCTTCAGGCCCATCACCTTCACTTCCGGCTTCCAGCTGCCATCCTTGGCGGACTTGAAAGTGTCGTACACGGCATTGTCCACGCGCTTCACCATGGAAGTCAGCACAAAGCCCGGGTACAGGTGGTTCTGGTTGCTGTCCACGCCGATGGACAGCTTGTTTGCGGTCTTGGCGGCTTGCAACACGCCCAGGCCAGTGCCACCAGCGGCGGCAAACACCACGTCCACGCCACGGTCAAACTGGCTCTTGGCCAGTTCGGTACCACGTGCCGGGTCGTTGAAAGCCTGCGGGGTGGTACCGGTCATGTTCTGGATGACTTCGGTTTTCTTGTTGGCGTACTTGGCCCCCTGCACATAACCACAGCCAAAGGCGCGGATCAGCGGCACGTCCATGCCACCGATATAACCCACCTTGCCGGACTTGGACGCCAGCGCAGCAGCCATGCCCACCAGGAAGGAGCCTTCCTGTTCCTTGAACACGATGCTCTGTACGTTCGGACCCTTGGCCACAGAATCAATAATGGTGAATTTCACCTTGGGGAATTCCTTGGCCACGGTTTCCACCGCCTGGGTGAAGGAGAAGCCGACGGAGACGATCAGGTCGGCATCCTTGCGTGCCAGGTTGCGCAGCAGTTGTTCTTTCTGCGCTTCGGAGGCGATGGTGCCCTCACGGTAGCTGATCTTGAATTCCTTCTTGAAACGTTCTGCGCCGTTGAACGCCGCCTCGTTGAAGCTCTTGTCGAACTTGCCAGCCTGGTCATAAATCACTGCCGGGCTGAAATCCTTGGCAAAGCTTGTGCCAGCCAGTACGGACAGGGCAACGGCAAGGCTTGCACGTTTCAATTGAATGGTCATATCAGGAACTCTTGGTTTTGTTGGTCAACAGGCTTGTGCCGGACATGCCAGCACAGGCAGCTTCGGGAAGCCCCACCTTCCGCATTGGCTATTTTGCACACATCACCTTGTTGTAGCTAAACCGAAATCAGCCAACAAGGCGGTATTTCAATCTGATGGGCGCGGCGAATTGTAATGAGGGGGAAATTGACTGTAAACATTTTCCTCTCGACTTTGAAATACCCTGTCGCAAAGCTGGGTGTTGCGCGCAACAAAACCGCAGCATGCTGCGCCCAACGCCATAAAACACATGCCAACATGCCATGACAAAACAGAAAATATGACGACTTGACCGGTGCAAGGCAAGATTGCACTGTCTTCCCCCTACCCCTTGCTGTGTCAAATCAGCCACGTCATGGCTAGCCGCATATCCAAGCCGGGCACAAAGCCCTACAATCGCCGCCTTGCTCCTGACCATACCACCATGCTACCCATCCTCTACCGCGACCCGCAGCTGATCGCCATCCACAAGCCATCCAACCTGCTGGTACATCGCTCCGAACTGGACCGCCACGAAACCCGCTTTGCCATCCAGCTGCTGCGCGACCAGATCGGCCAGCGCGTTTATCCGGTACACCGGCTGGACAAGGGCACATCCGGCGTCTTGCTGTTTGCGCTGGACAAGGACAGTGCGCGTGAGATGAGCTGGCAATTCGAACGCCAGGAAGTCAGCAAGCGCTATCTGGCGATAGTGCGCGGCCATCCGGCTGAATCCGGCCATATCGACCACGCCCTCAGCCGCCGTGTGGACGACCTGGCCTGGCTGGGCGAGAAGGTGCAGCCAGGGCCGCAGGAGGCGCAAACCGACTACCGCCGCCTGGCCACGGTGGAGCTGCCCATTGCAGTAGACCGCTACCCCACCAGCCGCTACACACTGCTGGAACTCTCCCCGCTCACCGGCCGCCGCCACCAGTTGCGCCGCCACATGAAGCACATCGCCCATCCCATCATTGGCGATGCCACCCACGGCAAAGGCGTGCACAACCGCATGTTTGCCGAGCACTTTGGCAGCCAGCGCATGTTGCTGGCCTGCATGGAAATGCAGATCACCCATCCGCAGACCGGCGCAGCCATCCAGCTGACCTGCCCGCTGGCAGAAGACTTTGCCAGCGTAGTGCGTGCACTGGGCTGGGAACAGGCCCTGCCCGCCAACTGGCTGACCGCCGTCTGATGGACAGCCAAATCCGCTACAATGCCGCCATTGTCTTAGAAAGCTGATGCATGCTGAGTTATCGCCACGCCTTTCACGCCGGCAACCACGCCGACGTGCTCAAGCACCTGATTGAAATTGCCGTACTGGACTACCTGGGCCAGAAAGACAAACCCTACTGGTATATCGACACCCATGCCGGTGCCGGTGGTTACGCGCTGCAAGAGGGTTATGCGGCCAAAAATGCCGAATACCTGAGCGGCATTGCCCGCCTGTGGGACCGTACCGACCTGCCCCCTGCGGTCGCGGCCTATGTGGACGTGGTACGCGAAATGAACCCGGATGGCGAACTGCGCTACTACCCCGGCTCACCCTGGTGCGCCGCTGCCGTGATGCCGCAAAGCGACAAACTGCGCCTGTTCGAACTGCACCCGACTGATTTCCAGCTGCTGGAGCAGAACTTTGGCGGCCATCCGCGTCGCACCCAGTTGCAACAGGCCAATGGTTTTGAAGGCATCAAGGCCATCCTGCCACCGCCACCGCGCCGTGGCCTGGTGCTGATTGACCCGCCGTATGAGGACAAGCGAGACTACCAGCATGTGGTGACCGCACTGAAAGAAGGCCTGAAGCGTTTTGCCACCGGGGTGTACGCCGTGTGGTACCCCTGCCTGCAACGCGCCGAGATGAAGGAGCTACCCAAAGAGCTGAAAAAACTGCCCGCCAAGAGCTGGCTGCGCGCCGAATTGCATGTGCAGGCGCCATCGGCAGACGGCTTTGGCATGTACGGCAGCGGCATGTTCCTGCTGAATCCGCCGTGGACCCTGCCCGCCATGCTCAAGGAAGTTATGCCCTATCTGGTTGAACACCTGGGCCAGGATGCCAAGGCCAGCTTCATTCTGGAAACCGGCGGCGATCTTTAAACCGCTCCCGACTCCTCGCTCCATTACGCAATGCCACCCTGCGAGGTGGCATTTCTGTTTCCATACCCTGCAGACGCAAAAAAGCCGACCAGCAGGTCGGCTTTTGTCGGACAACCAGGCTGGCTTATTTCAGCAGCTTGCTGATGTCCTTGGCTTCCCAGTGCGGGAAGTGCTTGCGCACCAGCTGGTTGAATTCCAGCTCGAAAGCACGCAGGCGGGCCAGCTCGTCGCTCACCGGTTCGGCGCTGGACTCGGCCGCAGCCGTCACCATGCCCGCAGCAGCAGTGGCATTGCTCAGGCGGTCGATGATGATGAAGCTGCCAGTGCCACGGCACTGGGCATAGGCATCAAATACTACCGGCGCGTTCAGCTCCACGCGGCACAGGGCAATTTCGTTCAGCGCCAGCTCTTGCGCGTCAAACTGTTGCAGCGAGTTGACATCAACACGGTGCTCGATGGCAGCCACACGTCCGCTCACCACCTTGCCCGCCAGCTTGAAACCGTATTCCTTGCCCACCACCAGCGGTGCCTCGGCCATCCACACCACATGGGCGTCAAATGCCTGCGCCACATTGGGTTGCTGCTCGCCGGCACGCACAATCATGTCACCGCGGGAAATGTCGATTTCATCTTCCAATGTCAGGGTAATGGCCTGACCGACAAAAGCAGAGGGCTGATTGCCTTCAAAGGTGACCACTTCCTTCACCTTGCTGCGCTTGCCGGACGGCAGGGCCACAATGGCGTCACCCGGCTTCACTTCACCCGCCACCACGGTGCCGCAGAAACCGCGGAAATCCAGATTCGGGCGGTTGACGTACTGCACCGGCAGACGGAAGGCTTCCAGCGCTACGTCATGGCTTACCTGTACGCTTTCCAGCAGCTCCATCAGGGTGGCACCCTGATACCAGCCCATGTTTTCGCTGCGGGTCACCACGTTGTCACCACGCAAGGCGGAGATTGGCACAAAGCGGATATCCGGAATGGTCAGGTGTTCGGAAAAGGCCAGGTATTCTTCACGGATACGGTCGTAAACTTCCTGGCTGTGTTCTACCAGGTCCATCTTGTTGATGGCCACAATCACGTGCTTGATGCCCAGCAGGCTGACGATGAAGCTGTGACGACGGGTCTGGGTTTGCACACCACGGCGCGCGTCAATCAGGATCACAGCCAGGTTGCAGGTAGACGCGCCGGTAGCCATGTTGCGGGTGTACTGCTCGTGGCCCGGGCAGTCGGCAATGATGAACTTGCGCTTTTCGGTGCTGAAGTAGCGATAGGCCACGTCGATGGTGATGCCTTGCTCACGTTCGGCCTGCAAACCATCCACCAGCAAGGCCAGGTCGATTTCCTGGTCGGTGGTGTTGTACTTTTTCGAGTCGCGCTCGATCGCCGCCAGCTGGTCTTCGAAAATCAGCTTGGAGTCGTGCAACAGGCGGCCAATCAGGGTGGATTTGCCGTCATCGACATTGCCACAAGTGATGAAGCGCAGCATGTCCTTGTTTTCATGCTGCTTCAGGTATTCCAGGATATCGCTGGCAATCAGCTCGGACTGGTGAGACATGATCGTTCTTTCCGCTGTAGCCCACCGCCAGGGCGATGAGCATCAATTCTTCAGAGTGGTGACGGATGGAGCCGGGCTTAGAAATAGCCTTCCATCTTCTTCTTTTCCATCGAACCGGCCTGATCATGGTCGATCAGACGGCCCTGACGCTCACTGGTGGTGGTCAGCAGCATTTCCTGGATCACCTCCGGCAGCGTGGCGGCAGTGGACTCCACCGCGCCAGTCAGCGGGTAACAGCCCAGCGTACGGAAACGTACCTGCTTCTTGGTGATGCTGGCTTTTTGCTCGGGCGTCAGGTATTCCAGAATGCGGTCGTCATCAATCATCACCAGCGTGCCATTGAGGTTGACCACTTCACGCTCGGCGGCGAAATACAGCGGCACGATGTCGATGTTTTCCAGATAGATGTACTGCCAGATATCCAGCTCGGTCCAGTTGGACAGCGGGAACACGCGGATGCTCTCGCCCTTGTCGATCTTGCTGTTGTAGATGTTCCAGAGTTCCGGACGCTGGTTTTTCGGGTCCCAGCGGTGGTTTTTGTCGCGGAAGGAATACACGCGCTCCTTGGCGCGGGACTTCTCTTCGTCACGGCGCGCGCCACCAAATGCCGCGTCAAAACCGTATTTGTTCAGCGCCTGCTTCAGGCCTTCGGTCTTCATCACGTCGGTGTGCTTGGCACTGCCTACGGTGAACGGGTTGACGTTAGCCTTCACGCCCTCTTCATTCACATGCACGATCAGGTCCCAGCCTTCGGCTGCCTGCTTGTCGCGCAGGGCGTACATGTCCTTGAACTTCCAGGTGGTGTCCACATGCATCAGCGGGAACGGCGGCTTGCCCGGCGCAAAAGCCTTGCGCGCCAGATGCAGCATCACGGCAGAATCCTTGCCGATACTGTACAACATGACCGGATTTTCAAATTCCGCTGCAACTTCACGGATGATGTGGATCGACTCGGCTTCCAGCTGCTTGAGATGAGTCAGCTTTTGTTGACTGATGTTCATGATTCCCGCCTGTTCCTGGCCTGTCTGCACTCTTGGCGAGCACAGCATGATGGTTTGCTTGACGCTCAATGTACCGGAAGCACTGCTTTTTTCCAAAATCAGTTGGATATATCAATATGCACTATCTAAGTGAAAATTCAGTCCAAAGAGCAATAACGCAATGCTGATTAAGCCATGCCTTGCAGCCTGTTTCGCCATATAGTGACAAGCAGGGAGAAAACATCATGAACCGCGACAACAATAATGCGGAATTCCAGGTCAGCCGCCGTATCCAGTGCCGCGATGGCAGCGTGCTATTACTGTGCAGCCTGGATGGCCAGCGCTATCTGCTGGATCCTCTGACAGCCACTGACAACCGCCCGGCACCTGCACACGGCCTGCTTGCCAGCCCGGACACGACAACCCAACTGGCTGGGCAGCAATACAGCTGCTACCCGATGGGTGACAACCAGCTGCTCAGCGACACACTGGTCAGCAAACCGGATGACCGCACAGCCGCCGGCATGCTGTGCGACTGCATGGAAGCATTGCTTCACCTGCAGCGACATCAACTGATCCTGCTGCGACTGGATGCAGAACACATTCTCCTGGACCAGCAAGGACAGGCCTGCCTGCTGGCCGGGCAAGCCACGACCGCAACGGACGAAGCATCATTACAAGACAATGTTCGACAGACGGGGCAGCTGTTTTACCGCCTGCTCACTGGTCGGCCGCATGGCAGCCTGCCACTACAACAATTCCGTCCGGATCTGGACCCGGAACTGCACCAGCTATGCCAAAGCTTGCTGGATTGCCATGCAGCAGCCAGCACAGTCAGCCGTGCCGCCCTCGCCCAGTTGCAAGACTGGCTGGTCCGGCAGCAACGCTTCATCCGCAGCGAGGGCAATCAGCAGGCTGCATTGCAGCAACTATTGCAGCGCATGCGTCACAATCCGGACTTCCCCGCGCTGTCGCAGGCCATCAATGCCATCAACCACATCGGCAATGCCGACAGTGAAAGACTGCAGGTACTGGCGGAAATCATCCTCAAGGATTTCTCGCTCACCAACAAACTGCTGCGGGTGGTCAATACTGCCAATTTCAGCCAATTCGGCGGTGCAGTCAGCACCATTTCGCGCGCCATCGTCATTCTCGGGTTTGACACCATCCGTAACCTGGCCCTGACGCTGCTGCTGTTTGAACACATGCACAACCGCAGCCATGCCCAGGAAGTCCGTGATGTCGCCACCAGCGCGCTGTTTTGTGGCTTGCTGGCCCGCAGCCTGGCCCGGCACTGCCGCATGCAAGAGGCAGAAGAAGCACTGATATGCGGCATGTTCCAGCAACTGGGTGAATTGCTGTGCGTGTACTACTTCCGTAATGAATATCACCTGATCCGCAAGAAAACCGACACCGGCAGCAGCCCGGCACAGGCAGTACAACATACGCTAGGCATATCCTATGCCACACTTGGTGCCAGCACTGCCGAGGCATGGAGCTTTCCCGAACGCATCGTCAGCAGCCTGGAACCTTACACACCAGGCCCGGTTCGACAGCCACAGCACAATGCCGCCCGGCTGCGCATGCTGGGAAACCTGGCGCAAGAGCTTACCCAGTTGCTGTCCAGCCCCGGCACCGCAAACACCACACAGGCCCAACAACTCCTCACCCGCTATGCGCGCGCCTTGCCACTGGAAATCAACAGCCTGCATGCCGTCATTGCCGAAACCCAGGCAGAATTTGCCAGCACGCTGCATGAATGGAGCAATGAAGCACATGTGCAGGGCAAGGCCCAACAGCTGAAAGGCGCCACACTGGGGCCGCATCCGGACAGCAAGCCAGCCGCACCGGCAGCCGAACTGGAATCCAGTTGCCTCGCCTCCGGCCCGGCCACCACATCCTTGCTATCCAGTGGCATACAGGAAGTCACGACCACCCTGCTCGGCAACTACCAGCTTAACGACCTGCTGCGGATGATTCTGGAGATCATGTACCGCGCAGTAGGCTTTGATCACGTAGTGCTTTGCACCAAGGACCCGCGACAGAACGTTCTCCATGCCCGCTTTGGTTTTGGGGAAAACACCGCAGCCTTGCTGCCGGTTTTCAAAGTGGACCTGCAGCAACAGGACAATGCGTTTTGCATCGCCATGGAACGCAATGTCGACATCTTTATCGAAGACGCCAATGCTGCTGCCATCAGTAGCCATATCCCGGCATGGTATAGACAACTCAATCTTGCCCAGACATTTATCATCTTTCCGCTGGTGCTGGAAAAGAGGAAAATAGGCTTTCTTTACGGCGATAAAAAGCAGGCACACAGCCTGCCCTTGCGGCCAGACGAACTGAATCTTCTCAAGACGCTACGCAACCAGGCCTTGCTGGCCATTCGCCAACAGCAGAATTGAACCCTGCCAGAGAAACCACTTGCCTTCATCAATCCCGACAGCCACAGCGCTGACCCGCAGAAGCCTGCTAAGACATGGGCTGGTCGTTGCCGGTGCCGGGCTGCTGCAAGCCTGTGGCACGCCAACACGGCCCACCACCATTACCACTACACCTAACGCCATGCCCATGCAAAACCACGAAATTGCGCTACTTGCCTGCTCAGGAACACTACCCAACGCCTTGCAGCGTCAACATGGTGTGGATCGTTTGCAGCAAGCCGGGTTCAGTATCAGCAACCGCAACGCCATAGACCGACAGTACCAGCGCTTCGCCGGCACCGATCAGGAACGGCTGCAAGACCTCAACCAGTTGACCCAGCGGCAAGACATGCCGCGCATGCTGCTGGCGGGTCGTGGTGGATATGGCGCATGCCGCCTGCTGCAGGACATTGATTACCAGCGACTGTGCCCAATGCTCAAGGAAGCAGGCACGCAGATCATGGGCTATAGCGACTTCACTGCTATTCAGCTTGCCCTGCTAGCCAAAGGGGGTGTTGGCAGCTTCGCCGGCCCCATGCTGTACAGCGACTTTGGTGGCCGCAAACTCAGCCCGATGACCATGCAGCATTTCATTCAGGCAACAACAAGCGAAAACTGGACTGTCTTCACACCAACGCCACAAACCAGCACAGCAACAGGTGAAGGCATATTCTGGGGCGGTAATCTAAGCGTACTATCCAGCCTGGTCGGCAGCCCTTTTCTGCCAGACATCCAAGGCGGCCTGCTGTTTCTGGAAGACGTAGGAGAACAGCCCTACCGTCTGGAACGCATGCTGCAGCAGCTCTACCTGGCCGGCATCCTGCAACGCCAAAAAGCCATTTTCCTGGGCGATTTCGCCATGGGCCGCATCGTGGATGCCTACGATGCAGGCTACACGCTGGACACCGTGATTGCTCAAATACGCAGCCAGCTAAAAATTCCCGTTTTCACCGGCATCCCCTTCGGACACATTCATGACAAGACCACCCTGCCACTGGGCTATCCAGCCCACTTTGCCGCAGATGAAACCGGCCTGACACTCACCTTCACTCACTACCCGGTACAGCCATCCACCGGACTCACGCTGGAACGACTACTGACGGAAAGCTAAGCGCACCAATGCAAAAAGCCACCCTAGGGTGGCTTTTTGTTTGACTGTGCTCATGACCAGGGCCGCAAGTTAGCGGCAATTTTCTTCATGATCAGTACCAATCTACCAGCATGGGGCATGGCCATTACCGCAGCCCAAAAGCACAAAGCCCAGCTCGTTTGAGCTGGGCTTCGAAGGGG
>NZ_JAYSDA010000025.1:0-74706 GCF_041914625.1 Aquitalea pelogenes
TTTAAGCGGCTGGCTGTCTGAGCGATTGGACGTTAGCCAATCGCGAGTTCCAGCCTTGCCGCAGCAGTGTCAGGCCCCGGAGGGACGCCGCAGGCCATGCTTGCTGGGTGGCCTTTAGGGATGAAAGGGATCTTTGGCCAAGCAAAGATCCCTTTCCCGTCTGCCGCGCGGAAGCGGCACTCAACACATCATCCGCGTGAGCGGATGCAAAACGCTGTGATTTCGATCACATAAGCAGGGTGTATCTACTCGCACCATGGCGGAACGCCCCGGTGACGCCGGGGCTTCCGCCCTACGGACTGGTACTTTGCCAACGCCATGTGCGGTGAGGATTTTTCCTGCAAGGTGCAGGCATGTGCCCGGAGGTGTCAGCGGTAAATCCGAAACGCTGACATACCTGCACATCTTGCCAGTGTTTGCGGCGGTCCTTACCCTTGTTCTCCTGTTGTCAGGTTCTTAGTCTTGGCCTCCTGTGCGTAACAACACAGCATGGGTCTGGCGACCCTGGCATATGGCACGCAACTGCTCCGGTAGTTGCTTGTTGCACTCGTGTACCTTCATGTCTTCAATGGCGGGCCGGGTGGGGAGACCTTACGGTCTGCCGGGTCCATGTGCCGGTTCGCCAGCCCCGCTTTGGCTTGCCACCCGTCTGGCGAAGGATGGCAATGACTCGTTTGCCACATGGAGCTTCTGACATGAAAAAAGCACCACCTCTCAGTAGTACCTCCCCGCCCATCCAGTTGCGCTTCAACAAGAAAACCCTTGGTGTCTTTCCATTGGCACAAGGCCCGCGCTTTGTCGCGGCCGATATCGCCAAACTGCTCAAATACCGGGATGAAACCGCCCTGCAAACCGCGCTGGGCAAGAAGGCTGGTTGCCTGCTGACGCCCGCCAGCGGCCCGGCCCTGCTTACCTTGAGCGAAACAGAACTGCGCGATGTCCTGCGCACGTGTGGCAAACCACAGGCCCAACAGCTGCAACACTGGCTGGAGCACACCCTGCTGCCCGTCTTGCACAAGGACATGCCGCCCGGCCACGACAAGCTGCAACTGGCTTATGCCCTGGCCGATGAAGCGGCGCGGCAGGTGGGGCAGGCGGTGTGGGAATCGGTATTGGCAGGGGAGGCGGAGTGGCAGCAGTCGCGCTGGCTGGTTTCCCTGCACTATCAGGCCGAGCAGGGGCAGCGCAGGCCATCCGGCAAAACGGTGGCCTTGCAGACCGAGGTGAGCACGCTGGCGGCTTTGGCTGAGCGCGTGGCAGCGGGCGGGGCGCTGCCGGTCAGCACGCGCGAGCTGGTCAAACTGGCGGCAGCTTGCCATTTGCGCCTGGCCGAGCGCATGCAAAAGCAGGCGCTGCGGGCTTAGGCGCGTAGCAGCGGCAGCCGGCCAAAGCGCTGGCCGAACAGGCTGGTGGCGTCTTTCCCCCACCAGTCCTGCACCACGGTGCTGTACAGCTGGCGGAAGTCGATGGCGTAGGGCAGGTTGCCGTCGGTCAGCCCGGCCAGCGGGGCGGTTTGACCGTACAGGCCGCCCTTGACGCGGCCACCCAGCAGGAAGTGGCTGTTGGCGGTGCCGTGGTCGGTGCCGCGATTGCCGTTTTCGCGCGGGCGGCGGCCAAATTCGGCATAACTCAATACCAGGGTGTCGTCCCAGCGGCCTTGGGCCTGCATGCGGGCTTTGAGCAGGGCCAGTCCGTCGGCCAGTTCGCCCAGCAGGCGGGCCTGGGTGGGCTGCTGGCTGCCGTGGGTGTCAAAACCGGTAAGGGTGATGCGCGCCACGGCAATGCGGGTGCCGTTTTGCAGGATATCAGCCAGGGTGTTGATGGCCTGGGCAAAGCCGCCGACTGCTTTGGGGGGAGCGGTGGGGGCGTCGGCCGGGTTGGCTGGCGGCTTCATCACCGGTTGTTGCAGGGCGCTGGCGGCGGTGCGGATGTCGCCTTCCACTTTCAGGATGTGGGACAGCGCGCTGCTGTGCGCGCCGGCTTGCTGGTCCGCCGCCAGCTTGGCCTGACGGGCAAAGTCTTGCGGATTGTTCAGCACCACGGCGCGGGCACCACCATCCAGCGGGCCCAGGTTCTGGCTGGACAGCACCACGCCATCGGCAGCAAAACCGGGCGGGGTGGGCTGGCTGCGAAACAGGCGACTGAGCCAGCCTTCGCCCAGATACTGGTTGCTGGCCGAGGCGGTTTCCCAGATTTCGATGGAACGGAAGTGGGACAGATTGGGCTCCGGGTAGCCTACGCCTTGCAGCACGGCCACTTCCTGCTTTTGCCACAGCGGCAGCAGGCTTTGCATGGCCGGGTGCAGGCCCACTTGTTCGCTCAGTTGCAGTACTTGCGGGCGGGCAATACCGATGCTGGGGCGCAGGCGGTAATAGTCGTCGCTGCTGTAGGGGATGACGGTGTTCAACCCGTCATTGCCACCCTTGAGTTCCACCAGTACCAGCAGGCGCTGGTAGCCGGCCGGGGCCAGTGCATAGCTGAGATTGGGCAGTACCGATACCAGCAGGCCGGCACTCATGGCTTTGAGAAATTCGCGGCGTTGAAACATGGCAGTGTCCTTGTGGGCGGTTCAGTGCACCTGGTAGGCCGGGTCCAGCAGCAGCGGCGCAATGGCCTGTGCGCCATTCATGTCGGCAGGCAGCGGCTGGGCCGGGGGGACGGCCAGCAGCAGGCGTGTGGCATCGGCAGCAGTGTTGACGTGGTAGATGGCGGCCCATTCGTCCGGTTGCAGCTTGATGGGGCGCAGACCGGCCTGCACCAGGCGGTGGATGCGGGCTTCGCGGCCACGTTGTTCGTCCATCTGGCCATCGGCCATGACAAAGCTGTTGCGGATGGGGGCGGCGTCGTGGCTCAGGCGGTCGAGAAACTGTTTGCGGGTGAGCAGGGTGGTGCTGTTGATCCAGCTATCGCCACCGGGCCAGCCCTTGACATTGGGCGGGTTGAACACGTCCTGCCCCAGCTGGCGGTTAAGTCCGGCCAGCGCGCGCCAGTCCGGCGGGGTGAGGTCGAAGGTCACCAGCGTACCTACGGTCAGTTCCACCGGCGATTTCACCAGCTGGCCCTGGCTGTTCCAGAATGCCGGGGTTAGCAGCATGGCACGCAGCAACGGGCGGATTTCGTAATTGTCGCGGTAGAACAGCGCGGACAGGCGCTGGATGTCGGCCTCGTTCGGTGTGGGAGAAACCAGGTATTTCCACAGCTTGAGGGTGACAAAGCGGGCGGTTTGCGGCTTGCGCAGCAGCATGTCCAGCACGTCGTCACCGTCGAAATTGCCCTGCTGGCCAAAGATGGTCTTGTCGCCGTTGTCATGCAGGTTCGGCCGGTAGACAAACTGGAAGTCCTTGTCCAGCGACCAGCCGGTAAAGGCGCGGGCGGCTTCGCGGATGTCCTGCTCGCTGTAATGGCCTTCGCCAAGAGTGAACAGTTCCATCACCTCGCGGGCAAAGTTTTCATTAGGCTGGCCCTTGCGGTTATTCACCGTGTCCAGGTAGCGCATCATGGCCGGGTCGCGGGCGATGGCATGCAATAGCTGGCCGAAGTTGCCCACCGCCTGCTTGCGCAGCAAAACATTCTGTTGATACATCAGCTGCGGCACGCCCACCTTGTCCAGGGCGGAAACAAGATGGTTGTGCCAGAACAGGGTCATTTTTTCGGTCAGCGGGCTGGGGCTGATGCGCATTTCTTCCAGCCACCAGCCGCGCAGTTCCAGCGCATGTTCGTTGCGCTCTTTTTGCAGGGCTTTCTTTTCGTCTTCAGTCAGATTGGGCTTGCCCGGTCGTTCAAACGGTTCGTTGACCCAGGCGGGCGGGGCGGTGAGGGCGGTGTAGCTGACGTGATCGAGCAGTCGGTCCACCGCCTGCTGGCGGCTGAGCGGTGCATACAGGGCAATTTGCGCCGGATTTGCCCCGAAACCGGTACGGGACAGCAAATGACGCGCACCAGCCTCGCCGATACCGGCCCAGGCTTGCAGCGGTAGCATGGCAAGCAGAAGCAGACGGATGACAATGTTCACGGATGGCCTCGCAGCAAAAACCGGCCCGCAACACGGCGTGGTAGCTGCTGCCAGTGCTGCGGGAGGCGCTAAGAATGGGCTGGCGGGCGGCCTGCCCATGGCTGGATTTTACTTGCCGATTTCCTTGCTGACCGTGTTTTCTTCCTGGTTCAGGGTTTTTTGTTCCTGCTTGGTGATGTGGCCGTGGTGCAGGCGGGCATCGGCACGTTCCTGCTGGCGGATGGCGCGGTCTTGCTGGTGCAGTTCGTGCGCTTGTTGCTTGCTGATTTCGCCTTCCTTGCGTTCCTGATGGATGCGCTTGTCCTGATTGGCCAGACGGTGCTTCACTTCGGCGCGGCGCGGGTGCTGTTTTTGCCATTCGGTTTCGGCCGATGCGGTGGCGGACAGGCTGGCGAAGGTGACGGCGGACAGGCTGATCAGCATGATGCGGGTAGACAGTTTCATGGTGGTGCTCCCTGGGTTATCTGTTGTTGCTGCGGTTGAACAAGCGTGCTGTTGTTGTGAATTCATCATGGCGGGAAAGTGTGTACAATCCATTGTTTGTTGGCGGCAGGGTGTTAATTTTCGTGAAAAACGGGTAACGCCTTGTAAGCGGACATGTCGGCAGGTATCTGAAGGATGCCGCCAATCACCAGGGGTGCCCCGCGCGGGCTGAGAAACACCCTAGAACCTGAACTGGATAATGCCAGCGGAGGGAGCGTGATGCAGAAGGCCAACCCGTCTGTTGTTTCGCTTGCTCCTGCGATTGCGCTTTGTCGCACGGAGAATGTCATGCAATTGTTCAAAACCACCACCTTGCTGGCCGCGCTGCTGGCCGCAGGACTGTCCCACGCTGCCGAGTTGCGCGTACTCACCCATAGTTCTTTTGCCGTGGCCAAGCCGCTGCTGGCCGAGTTCGAGAAGCAGAACGGCGTCAAGCTGAGCATCATCAAGGCGGGGGATGCCGGGGAGATGGTCAACAAGCTGATCCTGACCCGCGCCAACCCGATTGCCGACGTGGTGTACGGCATCGACAACACCCTGATTGGCAAGGCCGAAACGGCCGGTGTGCTGCTGCCGATGAGCGACAAGGGCGGCGCGGTGTCGCTGCCCGGCGCGGTGAGCATCGATTACGGTTATGTCACGCTCAACTACGACAAGGCCTGGTTTGCCAAAAAGCAGTTGCCGCTGCCCAAAACCCTGGATGACCTGACCCGTCCGGCCTACAAGGACCTGCTGGTGGTGGAAAACCCGGCCACCTCCAGCCCCGGTCTGGCATTCTTGCTGTCCACCATTTCCGCCATGGGCGAAGCCAAGGCCATGGCCTTCTGGGGCAAGCTGCGCGATAACGGCGTGAAGGTGAGCAAGGGCTGGACCGAAGCCTATTACACCGACTTCTCCCGCAATGGCGGTGCCCGCCCCATCGTGGTGAGCTATGCCACCAGCCCGGCGGCGGAAGTGTTCTACAGCAAGGAAAAACTGACGGCCTCGCCGACCGGTAACCTGTTGCTGCCCGGTGCCGTGTTCCAGCAAGTGGAAGGCGCGGCGCTGGTGAAGGGCGGCAAGGAAGCGGCGCTGGCGCGCAAGTTTGTCGAATTCCTGCGTTCGGACGCGGTGCAGAAGGATATTCCCACCAGCATGTGGATGTACCCGGTACAGCCGCGCATCGCGCTGGACCCGGTATTCCAGCATGCGGAAAAACCGACGGCGCACACCACGCCGGATAGCCGCCAGATTGCCGCCAAGACCACCGCCTGGGTAGGCAAGTGGACCCGCATCGTGCTGAAGTCCGGCCAGTAATGCACACCAGCCCCGCGATTGCCGACATCCTCAGCCCGCGGCTGATCCTGCGTCATCTGACGCCGGACATGCTGCGGGCCTGTATTGATGCGCGCCTGGCCGAGGCGGCCGTGGCACTGGGTAGTGAGGTGCCGCTGGACTGGCTGGAAGAAGCGGCCGTGATGTCGCTGCGGCTGGAGCAGATGGAAAACGAACCGGACTACGCGCCGTGGTCGATGCGCGCCATGCTGTTGCGCGAAACCGGCCAGCTGGTGGGGCATATCAATTTCCATACCTGCCCCGGTCATCCTTATCTGGCCGGACGCGGTGATGTGGAGCTGGGCTACACCGTGCTGCCGGAATTCCGTCGTCAGGGCTATGCCACCGAAGCCTTGACCGCCTGCGCCGACTGGGCGGTACACACCGCCGGGGTAAAGCGTTTTGTCTTGTCCATCAGCCCGGACAATCTGCCTTCGCAGCAACTGGCGGCCCGGCTGGGCTTTCGCTGGCTGGAGCGGGTGGAAGACCCGGAGGACGGTCCGGAAGACGTGCTGGTGGCCGACTGGCCCTTCCAGCAGGACCATGCATGACAGCGCGTCGCCGTGCCCTTGCGCTGGCGCTGTTGCCGCTGGCCTTTCTGCTGCTGATGTCCATCCTGCCCTTGCTGCGTTTGCTGCACGAGGGGCAGGGGCAATTTTCTGTTGGCCTGCTGGCCGATTCCTACCTGCAATGGCGTATTGTCTGGTCCCTGCTGCAAGCAGCCGCCAGCTGTGTGGCCGCGCTGCTGGTGGGCCTGCCGCTGGCCTGGTGTCTGGCGCGCTATCAGTTTCCGGGGCGCAGCCTGACACTGCGCCTGCTGATGCTGCCCTTTGTCATGCCCACGCTGGTGGCCGGCATGGGCGTGCTGGCGCTGTTCGGCCCGCAAGGCTTGCTGGGTATCAATCTGCAGGACACGCCCTGGCTGCTGCTGTACGGCAATCTGTTTTTCAATCTGCCACTGGTGATTCGTGCCGCGTGTGAAGGCTTGTCCCTGATACCGGCCAGCCGGATTGCCGCTGCGCGCACGCTGGGTGCCACGCCGTGGCGGGTGTTCTGGCGGGTGGAGTGGCCGGCAGTGCGGCCCTGGTTGTGGTCTGCGTTGTGTCTGGTGTTTCTGTATTGCTTCTCCGGTTTTGGTCTGGCGCTGCTGCTGGGCGGACAGCGTTATGCCACGGTGGAGGTGGAAATCTACCAGTTGGTGGCTTACGAGCTGAATCTGGCCGATGCCGGTGCACTGGCCGTGCTGATGCTGCTGGTGACCGGGCTGATGGCCACGCTGTATGCCTGGCTGGAACGCAGCCTGGCCGCACCGCTGAAGGTGGACCCGCTGCCGCCGCGCCCACCGCAAGGCGCACAATGGCTGCAACTCTTGGCGGCACTGGCGGTGCTGCTGTTGTTTGGCGGTTTGCCGCTGCTGGCCGTGCTGTGGAAGGCGGCCCAGGCCTTGTGGCTGCTGGGGCCGGAAATGCTGGCGGATGAAGATGTGCGTCTGGCACTGTTCAATTCGGCCCGCTTCAGCGCACTGGCTGTGCTGTTGGCGGCGGGACTGGGCTGCCTGCATGCGCTGGCTGCGCGCACCAGCCTCGCTTTGCGGGCCTTGGCCTTTCTGCCCTTCATCGTGTCGCCGGTGTGCCTGGCGTTTGGCCTGCTGCTGCTTTATCCGAAATGGACGGCCAGCCTGGCCTTGCTGCTGGCCACCTATGCCTTGCTGGCCTATCCCTTTGTGGCGCGTAGCCTGGCCGGTGCGCTGGACAGCCTGCCGCCGCATTGGCCGCAGGCAGCGCGCAGTCTGGGCGCATCGCCGCTGCGAACCTTTACCCGCGTGCTGTGGCCCTTGTTGCAACCGGCTTTCCGCCGTGGCCTGGCCTTTGCCGCTGCCACCGCGCTGGGCGAGTTTGCCGTCACCCTGTTTTTGTCCCGGCCGGAGTGGCTGACGCTCACCACACTGATTTACCAGCGGCTGGGGCGGCCCGGTCCGGACAATGCCGCGCTGGCCATGTTGTTGTCCGCTGTGCTGATGCTGCTGGCCTTGCTGGCGTTTGTGGCGATCGAATGGCCATCGGCTGCCGAGCGCCCATTGAAGAAGGAGTCCTGAGATGCTGCAACTGGATGGGGTATGCAAGCGCTTTGGCGACAAGCTGGTGGCCGACAGGCTGAGCCTGCAACTGGCCAAGGGCGAGGTACTGGCCTTGCTGGGGCCGTCCGGCGGCGGCAAAAGCACCATGCTGAAGATGATTGCCGGGCTGGAGCCGGTAGATAGCGGCCGTATGCTGTTTGACGGGCAGGACCTGGCTGCCGTGCCGGTGGAGCAGCGTGGCTTTGCGCTGATGTTTCAGGACTTTGCCCTGTTTCCGCATCTGGACGTATTGGGCAATGTCTGTTTCGGCCTGCGTGAGCGCGGCCTGGCCCGCCCGGCGGCACAGCAGCAGGCGCGCGCCTGCTTGCAGCAACTGGGTCTGGCCGGTATGGAAACCCGCAAGGTGTGGACCTTGTCCGGCGGCGAGCAACAGCGCGTGGCACTGGCGCGGGCGCTGGTGACAGCACCGCGGCTGCTGTTGCTGGACGAGCCGTTTTCCAGTCTGGATGCCGACTTGCGCCGCCAGTTGCAGCTGGAATTCCGCCAGCAATTACAGCGCCAGCGCATGCCGGCCATGCTGGTGACCCACGACCGGGAAGAGGCTTTTGCCCTGGCCGACCGCGTGGCCGTGCTCAAGGATGGTCGCATTGTGCAATGCGCCAGCCCGGCGCAACTGCTGGCGGCACCGGCCACGCCCTGGCTGGCGCGCTTTATCGGCTATGAAAACGTGCTGGAGGAGGGCGTGGTGCCGGAGCAGGCCCTGTGCCTGGGCGCGGACCAGCCGCTGGCACAGGTGCAACGCATCATCCAGCTGGCGGACGGCGTGCGGGTGACGGTGGCCAGCATGGACGGGGAGTTGACGCTGACCCTGTCAGCGCGAGAGCTGGCACGCTATGGTGCCAACTTGCAGGTGGGTGGCACGCTGGCGGTGGGCATAGACCGCAGCGCCATGCTGCGCTACGCCGCCGCCTGAGCCGCACCTAGCTGGTGGCCGTCGCGCTGAGCGTGCAGGTACTGCCGCTATCGGCGCTGGGCTGGCACACATCCACCCAGCGGGCATCGGTAATCTCGGCCATCAGTGCCGGGGTGATGCGTACCGCGCTGTGAATGGCCCCGGCTGCCGGAAGAACCTCGTCAAAGTCGCGCAGCGAGGCATCCATATATACCGGTAGCGGCTGAGCCAGGCCAAACGGGCAGACACCGCCTACCGGGTGGCCGGTCAGCTCCACCACTTCTTCCACGGCCAGCATCTTGCCCTTGCCGAAGGCTTCCTTGAACTTGCGGTTGTCGATGCGCGCATCGCCACGGGTGACCAGAATGATTACCTCACCGCCATTCAGGCGAAAAGACAGGGTTTTGGCAATGCGCCCCGGCTCCACGCCGTGGGCTTCGGCGGCCAGCGCCACGGTGGCGGTGCTGACTTCCAGCTCGATGATGGGAATATCCAGATTGCGGGCGGCAAAAAAGTCGCGGACGGATTGCAGGCTCATGGGGCAGACGGAGAAGGTTGGGATGGCACATCACACTAAACGCTGACTGGCTGGCTGGCAAGTCGTGTGCGGTGTCATCCCCGCTGGCTTGTCGGCAAGGCTTCAGTGGCTGGCGATGTCTGCCAGTTTGTCGCTGATGTCCTGCGCGGTGGCGGCCTGTTCTTCTGCGGCATTGGCGATTTCGATGACAAAATCGCGCACATGGTTGATTTGATCGACAATGTCAACAATGGCGGCTTCGGCTTCGGCAAAGTCGCGCTCGGTGGCTTTTACCTGATCGCGCCCCTTGTCCATCGAACTGATATTGCTGTGCACTTCCTGCTGGATATCCCGGATCATGCTGCCGATTTCCTGCGTTGCCTTGGTGGTGCGCTCGGCCAGCTTGCGCACTTCATCGGCCACCACGGCAAAGCCACGGCCCATTTCCCCCGCACGGGCCGCTTCGATGGCGGCGTTCAGCGCCAGCAGGTTGGTCTGGTCGGCAATGTCCTTGATCACGCTGACGATCTGGCCAATGGTTTCCGATTGCTTGCCCAGCGAACCCAGATTGTCCGCTGTGCCGCTCACCAGCTCGCTCACGGCCCGCATGGCAGATGAGTTGTTTTCAATCATGCTCTTGCCCTTGCGTGCCCGGTTCAGCATTTCATTGGACGAGTCCGAGGCGGATGCCGTGCGTACGGCTACCATTTCGATGGTGGCCGTCATGGCCTGGACATTGCCGGAAAGCTCGCCAATGCGATCTTCCAGAAACAGGCGGCGCTGGTCGTTGGCATCGCGCAGCCTCTGGGCTTCCACTTCGGCTGAAATGTCCTGGAAACTGGCCATGAAACAGAGCAGCTTGTTGTTGTCCTGTGCATCCCAGATGGGAAACACCTTGGTCTTGAAGGTGACACCACCCACGGGAATCAAGGCTTCATGATGGGTAATGCGCCGTGCGGCAATGTCGTTCAGGATGCGGCGGATGCGTTCCGGGTCGCGGTGAAACTGGTGAATGCTGTGCTGGAAGGCGTTGTTGACATCAACCCCGGCACGGAATTTCTCGTTCATTGCGCTGCGGTGATGGGCCAGTACATCCCGCGCGGTGCGGTTCATGTAGAAGATGACGTTATCGGCGCTGGTATCAGCCAGCATGATGAGGTTGTCCACATGGTCCAGCATGGCGGTGAATTGGTAGATTTGTTTCTCGCAATCCTGCTGAACCTGATTTTTGTTGCCGAATCCGAACATGATGCACTCCTGTCAGTGGGGTCCGCCAAGCGCTTGTGCCGGCCATGTGTAGCGGCAGGAGGGCAAGCGCAAGTGCTGGAGGACTGAATGCAAAAGGGAACGAGCCAGGTGTTACCGGGAAACCAGAAAAATTAATCAGGTATAAACGGCGGGATGCTTGAAAAGCAAGAATGATTATCATCTCCTTCCCACAAGTACAGGTAGCCCGCCCGAGGGGCGGGACTTGTGGACCGGCAAGGCAGGGATTACTCCGGCAGGGCCAGCATATGGGTTTCCTTGACTTCTTCCATTACCACATAGCTGCGTGATTCATTGGCATTGGGCAGTTGCAGCAGAATTTCTCCCAGCAGCTTGCGGTACATCGACATGTCCGGAATGCGCGCCTTGATCAGGTAGTCGTATTCACCGGATACCAGGTGGCATTCCAGGATTTCCGGGATGTTCTGGATTTCACGGCGGAAGGCGTCAAAGATATTGCCCGACTTGGCCGACAGCTTGATCTCCACGAATACCAGCAGTGATGCGCCCATGGCGTGCGGGTTGAGCCGGGCGTAATAGCCTTCGATCACGCCGTCGCGCTCCAGCCGCCTTACCCGTTCGGTGCAGGGCGTGGTGGAGAGGCCCACCTTTTCCGCCAGCTCCGTCATGGCGATGCGGCCGTTTTTCTGCAACCATTTCAATATCTTAAGATCGATCTTGTCCAGTTCTCTGGCGTGCGTGTGTTTTACTTTCATGATTCACTATCAAAGTGTAATTTCGCAGGAAAATTGAATGTGACTTTGTATTAATTTGGTGAAAAAAACTGCATTGAAATAA
The DNA here is from genome assembly GCF_041914625.1 of Aquitalea pelogenes. NCBI lineage: Bacteria > Pseudomonadati > Pseudomonadota > Betaproteobacteria > Neisseriales > Chromobacteriaceae > Aquitalea > Aquitalea pelogenes. The sequence continues at coordinate 11,420 of NZ_JAYSDA010000025.1, forward strand.
ATATACTACACAAAATCACTAAGCGCATGATGCGCGGCACGGAGAAAGAGGAAATGAAGGTAATCGTTCTGGGTGGTGGCGTGGTGGGTGTATCCACTGCATGGTATCTGGCCAAGGCTGGTGTGGACGTGACTGTTCTGGAGCGTCAGGACGGTGTGGCACTGGAAACCAGCTTCGGCAATGCAGGCCAGATTTCCCCGGGTTATTCCGCACCGTGGGCGGCTCCCGGCATCCCGACCAAGGCCATCAAGTGGATGTTCCAGCGCCATGCGCCGCTGGCCATTCAGCCGGATGGCAGCGTTTACCAGTTGCAGTGGATTGCCAAGATGCTGGCCAACTGCAATGAAAAATCCTACGCCATCAACAAGGGCCGCATGATGCGCCTGGCGGAATACAGCCGCGACAAGATCAAGGAACTGCGCGCCGAAACCGGCCTGGATTACGAAGGCCGTCAGGGCGGCACCCTGCAGCTGTTCCGCTCGCAGGCACAAGTAGAGGGCATGGCCAAGGATATTGCCGTGCTCAAGGAGTGTGGCGTGGACTTCAATGTGCTGGACCCGGACGGCTGCGCCCGTGTGGAACCGGCACTGGCCAAGGTAAAGCACAAGCTGACCGGCGGCCTGCAACTGCCGAACGACGAAACCGGCGACTGCAACCTGTTTACCAGCCGTCTGGCCGAGCTGGCTGCCGCCAAGGGCGTGAAGTTCCGCTTTGGCGTCAACATCAGCGCCATCGAAACCCATAACGGCCGCATCACCGGCGTGCGCATCGGCGACGAAATGCTGACCGCCGACCACTACGTGGTGGCACTGGGCAGCTACTCGCGTGATCTGCTGCAAAACCTGGGCATTGATATTCCGGTATACCCGGTCAAGGGCTATTCGCTGACCGTGCCGATCACCAACCCGGCCATGGCCCCGGTTTCCACCATTCTGGACGAAACCTACAAGGTAGCCATCACCCGTTTCAACGACCGCATCCGCGTGGGCGGCATGGCCGAGCTGGCCGGTTACAACCTGGACCTCAACCCGCGTCGTCGTGAAACGCTGGAGCTGGTGGTGGGCGACCTGTACCCGGATGGTGGCGACATTCCGGCAGCCACCTTCTGGACCGGCCTGCGTCCGATGACCCCGGATGGCACCCCCATCATCGGTGCCACCCGCTATGCCAACCTGTCGCTCAATACCGGCCACGGCACGCTGGGCTGGACCATGAGCGCCGGTTCCGGCAAGGTGCTGGCCGACCAGATTGTCGGCGTACAGCCGGAAATCAGCGTGGACGGCCTGTCCATCCAGCGTTACGCCAAGCAGGGCGAAACCCTGGTAGTGCCGATGCACTCCCGCACCGCCAACGCCGGAGCGTAAGCGCATGCGCCCGCTGATTGCCAGTATCCGTCTGGACAAGCTGCGCCATAACTACCTACAGGCCAAACAGCAGGCCGGTGGCCCGACCCTGGCGGTAATCAAGGCCAATGCCTATGGCCACGGCGCGGTGCGCTGTGCCCAGGCGCTGGCCGATGTGGCCGACGGTTTTGCCGTGGCTTGTCTGGAAGAGGCCATCCAGCTGCGCGAAGGCGGGGTGACCTTGCCCATCGTGCTGCTGGAAGGCGTGTTCGAAGCGGCCGAACTGGCCGATGTCGAACAGCATGATCTGTGGTTTGTGGTGCAAAGCCAGCAACAGCTGGAGATGGTGCTGCAGGCCAATCCGGCCAAGCCTTACACCGTGTGGCTGAAGATGGATTCCGGCATGCATCGCGCCGGTTTCTTCCCGCAGGACTACGCTGCCGCGCATTGCAAGCTGATGGCCAGTGGCAAGGTAGGCAAGATCGTCAAGATGAGCCACTTTGCCCGTGCCGACGAACCGCAGTTGTCTGCCACCCATGCCCAGCTGGAAGCGTTTGACAGCGTATGCCGCTATCTGTCCGGCGAGGAGAGCATTGCCAACTCAGCAGGCATCCTGTGCCACGAACGCTCGCACCGCCAGTGGAACCGCGCCGGCATCATGCTGTACGGTGCCTCGCCGCTGCCGGCCGGTTTCGATCAGGGCGCTGCCTTGCAGCCGGTAATGCGTTTGAGCACCCGCGTGTTTGGTGTGCGCGAACTGGCCGCTGGCGAACCGGTGGGCTATGGCGCCAGCTTTGTCGCCGAGCGTCCCACCCGCGTGGGCCTGATTGCTTGTGGTTATGCCGATGGCTATCCGCGTCTTGCTTCCACCGGCAGCCCGGTGGCGATTGATGGCGTGCGCTCGCGCGTGATCGGCCGCGTGTCGATGGACATGATGACGGTGGACCTGACCGATCTGCCGCAGGCGGGCATCGGCAGCGAGGTGGAGCTGTGGGGCGACACCATCCACATCAATGAGGTGGCGGCCCAGGCGGGCACCATTTCCTACGAAGTGCTGTGCAATGTGAAACGCGCGCACTTTAGCTACGACTGATTTTCCTTGTGCTTTGTGTAGTACTTTGTCTCTCGCCCGGCGTTGCCGGGCATTTTTTTGCCTGCCGCGCATTGTTGCACTTGTCATTGCCCTGTGACATGCTGCCATTTAATGACAAATAAATTTAAATTACCTGTGCTGCCACTCACTGCGTTTGGGCTATGGCTGGCGGTGCTTATGGCCGGCCTGTCATTGTCAGCAGGGCGGATCGCAATGAATACGGGGGCATGATGCGTCTGGCAAAATGGAATCTTTTTATACCGGTACTGGCACTGGCGGAGTTGTTGTTCGCGCAAGCCTTGCAGTTGCCGCTCACGGTGGTTTCCGGTGTGCTGGTATTGTTGCTGAAGTTAAAAGATGGCTATGGAATGCTGCCATATACACTGTCATCTTTTTTGTCTTATTTGCTGATATGTATCGGTGTGCTGTTTGTATTTGCCAAATACAATGTCTTGCCCCTGGTCCGGCAACCGGCGCGTGAACAGCGCTATCGCCGTGGGCATTGGCTGCTGGCCAGCATGAACGTGCTGGTAGTGCTTGCCTTTGGTATGCCGATGCTGCTGTCGACTCTGTTGCACGACCAGAACAGGATGATGCTGATGTGGTATTCCTCGCAGGTTTATCCCATTGCCCCTCTGGTATGGGCTATCGGCCTGTATATGGTGTGGAGTTCGCGCGCAGTCCCGCCTGGTGCGGCGCTGCCTGGGGACCCGGAGTGAGGGTACAGACAAAAAAACACCCCGCCAGTCTGACTGGTCGGGGTCTGCAGGGTCAGAGCCAGGCTCCGACGGAGGGTTAACTTTCACCCCATGTCAACGCCGTGCAAGCGCAGCCTGCATCCGCGGTCAAGGGTGCGGAAACAGGCAGGGTGAACTGAGATGTTACGCAATGGAAAGCTCTGTTTCCATTAGGGATTATCCTGATTCCGCAGGGCTGCCCCGGACCAGCCTCTAGCGGTTGGCCATCACCGCCTGCACCAGGTCGGCAATCGAGCGCACTTTCATCTTGTCCATCATCTTGCCCCGGTGGGCTTCCACCGTCTTGATGCTGATGCCCAGCTCGTCGGCAATCACCTTGTTCATCTTGCCTTCCACCACCTTGTCCAGCACTTCGCGTTCGCGGATGGTGAGCGAGGCCAGGCATTCGGCAAAACGGTCGCGCGCGGCACTGCTGGCCTGCTGCTGCTGGCTCAGCGCCAGTGCGCTGTCGACGGTATTGAGCAGCGCCTGCTGGTTGAACGGCTTTTCCAGAAAATCATGCGCGCCACGCTTGACCGCCTGCACCGCCATCGGCACGTCGCCATGGCCGGTGATGAAGATGACCGGCCAGGGGTTGTGGCGGGCGCTGAGTTCATCAAACAGTTCCAATCCGCTCATGCCAGGCATGCGGATATCCACGATCAGGCAACCGGCACCGCGCGGCTGGAAGTCTTCCAGCAGTGCTTCGGCACTGGCATGACAGGAAATGGCGTAGTCGTGGCTTTCCAGCAGGAAAACCAGCGAGTCACGGAATGCTTCGTCGTCATCGACGATGTGAACCTGGGGAGAGCTGGCACTCATGTTTCGGACACCGGTAGCGTGAATCGGAAAATACTACCACCACCGGGCTTGTCTTCCACCCACAATTGGCCTTCGTGGAACTCGATGATGGTGCGGCAGATATTCAGGCCCATGCCCATGCCTTCTGCCTTGGTGGTGAAGAAGGCATCGAACAGGCGTTCTTTCAGATCCAGCGGCACGCCGTGGCCGTGGTCGCTGATGGCCACTTCGATGCGGCGCGGGTTCAGCTGGCGCGCTTCCACATGCAGCACGCGTTCGGCCGGGGTGCAGTCCTGCATGGCTTCGATGCCGTTCTTGATCAGGTTGAGCAGCACCTGTTCCACCAGGATGGGGTCGACATAGAGTGGCGGCAGGTCCTTGTCCAGCCGGATGTCGATGGTGGCGGCCTGACGGCGGGCTTCAATATCGGCAATGGCCAGCGAGGCTTCGATGATGTCAGGCAGCTGGCAGGTCTTGCGGTCCGGCTCGCTTTGTTTGACAAATTCGCGGATGCGGCGCACCACGGTGCCGGCGCGCTCGGCCTGGGCGGTAATCTTTTCCATCACCGGCAGCAGCGCTTCCGGTGTGGCCTTGCCCTGGCGGATGCGCTCGATACAGCCAGCCTGGTAGTTGGCAATGGCGGATAGCGGCTGGTTCAGTTCGTGCGCCAGGGTGGAGGCCATCTCGCCCATGGTGACCAGGCGCGAGGTGGATTGCAGCTGCTGCATCTGCTGCTGGTAGCGTTCTTCGGCGTCGTGCTGCTGGGTGGTGTCGGTGAGAATGGTCATGGAGACAATGCGGCCATTCACCCAGCGAATGCTGCGGCGGCGCATGGAAATCCAGCGCGAGGGCGGGTCCATCCACACTTCCATGTCCACGTCGCGTGCGCTGCGCATCAGCTCCACCAGCCGCAGGTCGCAATAGCCCAGCTGGCTGTCGGCCGGCTGGTCCGGCGTGAACCACTGCTGATAGCGCTGGTTGCAGAACAGCAATTCCAGCGAGGCCGGGTCCACTACGGCGACCGCAGCGTCCAGCCCTTCGATGACGGTGACAAAGCGGTCGTGCGAGGCTTCCAGCCGGCGCTGGGCTTCCAGCCGCTCGGTGATGTCGGTCAGCACCGCCATCCAGCCGGTATGGTGGCCGTGGGCGTCGATCAGCGGCGAAGCCAGGATGTGGGCGTCGAATACTTCGCCATTCTTGCGTTGCAGGATGGACTGGAAACCTTCCGGTGGCGCTTCGCCTGCCAGCGTGTCTTCCAGGTCGCGCCGGTTGCCTTCGCTGAGTACCCCTTGCCGCCAGTAGGGGTAGGGGGCGGCCTGGCCGATCAGCTCCTGCTCGCTGTAGCCGGTGATGGCACAAAACGACGGATTGACATAGGTGATGCGGCCTTGCAGGTCGATGGCACGGATGCCCACCACCAGGGAGTCTTCCATCGCCTTGCGGAAGGCGGACTCCTGACGCAGCGCCTGTTCAGCCTGTTTTTCTGCCGTGATGTCACGGCCGGACACATAGGCCACGCCGCTGTCGGCCAAGGGACTTAGCGCCCATACGATCCAGCGCACTTCGCCTGATTTGGTGAGGATGCGGGTTTGCACAAAGCGGTCGGCCCCGCCGGTATCAAACAGCCGCTCGAAGCTGTCGCGTGCACTTTCACGCTCTTCGGGCAGCAGGTAGTTGAGGAAGGACGTGCCCAACAGTTCGTCTGCGCTATAACCCAGGCCTTTTTCAAAGGCCGGGTTCAGTTGCAGGATGGTGGTGTCGCGCCGCACCACGCCCAGCATTTCCTGCGACAGCCGGTATACCCGGTCGCGTTCGCGTTCTGCTTCCACCCGGCCACGGATATGGCGGTTGAGGCTGAGCAGGCTGAGCAGGGTGAGCAGTACCATGCCGGCAATCAGCCCCAGTTGCAGCAGCCGGGCCTGGGTCATCGCACCCTTTACCGGCCGGGCGGTAATCACCAGCCCGGTGCCGGGCAGTTCCAGTTTTTCCGCCACACCGCTACGCAGGCGGTTCTGGGCATTGGCGGCAATGGTTTTGCCGTCGCGGGTTTGCAGTTCCAGCTGGTATTTTTCACTGAACCAGGCCGGTGGCAGCCGTCGTACCACATTGTCGGCATCGAACATGGCCACCAGCATGCCGTTGAACTGGCCGTTCTGGTACAGCGGGATATCCAGTTCGTAGCGCCAGCTGCCGTTGCTGCGCTGAAACGGCGCACTGTAGGCAAAGCGTCCGTTTTGCTGGGCCAGCTTGAAAGCGGCCGGTGCCTGGATGCTGGCACCGGGGGAGAGCGGGCCATCTTCATAAGGGGCGGTCCAGCGCAGGATGCCGTGACTGTCGCTGCGCGCCAGCGCCAGCATTTCCGGGGTATTGGCCAGCAGTTGCGATGCCTGGGTCTGGAAGCCGGCTTCGTCGGTTTCACCGCTACCCATGCTGCGCGCCAGGTCGGTCAACTGGGCCAGATTGTCTTCCAGCTTCAGTTGCAGGGTTTGTTCGGCCCACAAGGCATCGCGGGCCAGATTGCTTTTTTGCTGCTCTGCCTCGCGCGCGTCCAGCGTCCACAGCATCACGCCCATGGTGAGGAAGAACAGCACGATGGTGGTGTTGGGAAACAACTGATACCAGCCACTGCGTTTGCGTAAGGCGTAAAAGCGGGGTGTGCGCATAGGAAGGCGGTAGGCTAGAGGTGGCAAAAGCCAGCAATACATACTGGCCGGTATGATTTTCTCCAGTTTACGACAAGCGGGAGAACCTGACTGTAAGGGTTGGCCCGCAGTTGTGGCGCTTGCTGGTGCAAATTCGCGTGCTACTTGAGTCCATGCCCTTGCCGGGGGTAATCTCGCGGCTGGTTTTGATCAGGCAGGAAGACAAGCGGCATGCGCAGCATCAGCATCATCTGTGGGATAGGGTTGGGCCTTTTGTGCAGCCTGGTGCTGGCTGCACCACAACCCATCCGTATTGGTGTGCCCGGCGCCTTTACCGGCGGTTCTGCCCCCATGGGCCTGAGCATGCGCAACGGCATCCGTCTGGCTGCGGCCGAAATCAACAAGGCCGGTGGTGTGCTGGGGCGGCCCATCGAGCTGGTGGAGCGTGACGATGGCGGCATCCCGGCGCGTGGCATCAAGGTGGCGCAGCAATTGCTCATCCAGGACCGGGTGGTGGCGGTGGTGGGCTTCGTCAATACCGGGGTGGCGCTGGCAGCCAGCAAGAACTATCAGGATGCGCGGGTTCCGGTGATGCTGGCGGTGGCCACCGCCGCCATCCTGACGCGGCAGTTTCCACTGCATGGCAATACCGACAACTATATTTTCCGGGTGGCGGCGGCGGACGACCTGCAAGCGCCGTTGATTGTGCGCGAGGCGGTGCAGCGTTCGGGTTATCGCAAGCTGGCCATTTTTGCCGACAACACCAATTACGGCTATCAGGGCCTGATGGAGCTGGAACGTGCGCTGGGCCAGAACGGCCTGAAGCCCAGCTATGTGGCGCGCTTCAACCTGCAGGAGCGGGACATGGCCAATGCGCTGCTGCAGGCACGCAATGCCGGCAGTCAGGCCATTCTCACCTATGCCATCGGCCCGGAACTGGCCGAGCTGGCCAACACCATGTCACGCATGGACTGGAAAGTGCCCATCATCGGCAGCTGGACCTTGTCCATGTCCAACTTCATCGATAATGCCGGCCCCAATGGCGAAGGCGCGCGCATGGTGCAAAGCTATATTCCGGCCGAAGATGACACCCCCAGACGGCGGGACTTTCTGGATGGCTACCAGTGGTTGTTCCACACCCGTCGCATTCCTTCACCACCCTCGGCAGCGCAAGGCTATGACGGCATGAAACTGATGGCCGAGGCCATCCGTCAGGCGGGTTCGCTGGATGGCATTGCCATTGTGCGTGCGCTGGAAAACCTGCATCAGCCGGTGGCCGGGGTGATCACCACCTACAAGCAGCCATTCAGCCGCAACGACCACGAGGCGCTGGAGCTGAACGTACCTGTCATCGGCAAGGTGGAGCGTGGCCGGGTGGTGTATGCCTACCCGGCTGACAAACCGCACCAGTAAGCGCCTCAGCCGCGAGCCGGCAGCGGGATGAACTCGGTTTCGCCCGGCACCGGAGCAAAGCGTCCTTGCTGCCAGTCGTCCCTGGCCTGACGGATGCGTTCCAGCCGGGTAGAGACGAAATTCCAGTCCAGAATGCGGTGGGCGTCCGGCGTGGGACCGGCCAGCAAGGCGAGGCGGCTGGGTTCGCGGGCGGTCAGGCGCAGCGGTGTGGCCGTGTCCGGCAGCAGGCCCAGTTCGCCACTGGCCAGGTTTTCATCGCCCAGGCTGATGCTGCCGCTGGCCAGGTAAATACCACGCTCGGCAAAGCCCGGCGGAATGTCCAGTGTTGCTCCGGCATCCATGTCCACCACGGCATACAGTGCGTCACCGGGAAAGGCTACCGGTGCGCTGCGGCCCCAGGCATGGCCCACTACCAGTTGTATGCGGCTGCCATCCTGCTGCCATGAGGGCAGGGCGTCGCGGTCGTAGTGGATGAAGGCCGGTTCGCATTCTTCCAGTGCCACCGGCAAGGCCAGCCACAGTTGCAGGCCTTCCACCGGGGTGCCGCTGTTGCGGATGTCCTCCGGAATGCGTTCCGAATGCACGATGCCGCGCCCGGCAATCATCAGGTTGGCCGCGCCCGGCTCAATGCGCTGCACGCTGCCCAGGCTGTCGCGGTGCATCAGCGCGCCGCTGAACAGATAGGTGAGGGTGGCCAGACCGATGTGCGGGTGCGGCCGCACATCGTTGTCGCGTTGATCCAGATTGAAATGGGCCGGGCCCATGTGGTCCAGAAAAATGAAGGGACCGATATGACGGGCAGTGCGGCTGGGTAGCAGGCGGCGCACCGGAAAGCCGATATCGCTGACCTTGGCGCTGATGCGTTCGCTCCATGTATGCATGGTGTGGGCTCCTGCTGACAGGGCCGCCGCCGTGAGGGCGACAGCCGCTGTCTGCGTGTTGGTTCAGAAACGACCGTTGCGGAAGTCGTCAGCCGCCGCTTCCAGTTCGGCGCGGGTGTTCATCACGAACGGTCCCCACTGGGCAATCGGCTCGTTCAGGGGTTTGCCGGCCACCAGCAGGAAGCGCGCTGGTGCGTCACTGGTCACGCGGATGCCACCGGCAGCCGCATCATTGGCCAGAATGGCCATCTGGCGCTGCTTGACCGCCTGACCGTGACTGCCAGCCTCCAGCTCGCCCTGATAAACATAGATGAATGCATTATGGCTTGCCGGAATGGAGAGGAATTCTTCCTGTCCGGCGGCCAGATGCACGTCCAGATACAGCGGCTCGGTATCCAGACGCTGGATGGCAGCGGGCTGGTTGGCCACGCAACCGGCAATCAGGCGCAGGCGGCTGCCGTGCCCGGTTTGCAGTTCCGGAATTTCCGCCGAAGGAATATCCCGATACCACGGGTCCATCATCTTGTTCTTGGCCGGCAGGTTCACCCACAGCTGGAAGCCATGCATCAGGCCGTCTTCCTGCTCTGGCAGCTCGGAGTGAATCAGGCCGCGCCCGGCGGTCATCCACTGTACACCGCCCGGCCCTAGCAGGCCTTCCTGCCCGGTGCTGTCGCGGTGGCGCATGCGGCCATCGAGCATGTAGGTGACGGTTTCGAAGCCACGGTGCGGGTGGTCCGGGAAGCCGGCAATGTAGTCATCCGGATTGTCCGAACGGAATTCGTCCAGCATCAGGAAGGGGTCCAGCCGGCGTTGCAGGTCGTGGGTCAGTACCCGCAACAGGCGGACACCGGCACCATCGGAAACCTCCATGCCATTGATCAGGCGTTCCACTTCGCGGCTGATGTTGTGCGTGCTCATCTTGTATCTCCTTGTCGGGGCCGGCGCTGCTGGGCCTGGCCGTTGATCATGGACTGCATTATTGCAGTGGAAATTTGAATAAAAAAGCGCAAAAATCAGTAGTAATCAATCTGAAAATCAAATAAATGAAGCAAGTCAGAACTACCTGGGAGCAGTGGCAGGTCTTGCAATGCATTGTCAGTGAAGGCGGTTTCGCCCAGGCAGCCAGGGCCATGCACCGCAGCCAGTCATCGGTCAGTTATATGGTGGCGCAATTGCAGGAGCAGCTGGGCATGCCCTTGCTGCAGGCACAAGGGCGGCGCATGGTGCTGACAGCGGCAGGCGAGGTGTTGCTGCGCGATGCACAGAACGTGCTGGCGGCATCACTGCGGCTGGAAGAGAAGGCGCGTTCCTTGCTGCAAGGCTGGGAGGCCGAAGTGCGGCTGGCGGTGGACAGCCTGTTTCCCACCCCGGCGCTGTTGCCGGCGCTGGGGCAGTTTGCCAGTCATTGCCCCAGTACCCGCCTGCAAATGCACGAGGTGGTGATGTCCGGTGCGGATGATGCGCTGCATGGCCAGCAGGTGGAGCTGGCGGTGGCGGGGCGGGTACCGCAGGGTTTTCTGGGTGACTGGTTGCTGGAGGCGGAGTTTGTCGCCTGTGCCGCGCCGGACCACCCCTTGCACCGGTTGGGGCGGGCGCTGGAAATGGAAGACTTGCAGCAGCATGTGCAAGTGGTATTGCGCGATTCCGGCCAGCGCCAGCCACGCGATGAAGGCTGGCTGGGTGCCTGGCAGCGCTGGACGGTGTCGCAACCGGAAACGGCCATTGCCGCGGTGGAGCAGGGCTTTGCCTTTGGCTGGCTGGCCTGGCACCGCATTGCCCCTGCGGTGGCGGCGGGCAGATTGCGGCCATTGCCGCTGGCGCATGGCGGTTTGCGCAAAGCGGCCTTGTATCTGGTGCTGGCCGACCCCTCGCAGGCGGGCCCGGCCACCTTGCAGCTGGCCGACTGCCTGCGGGCCGAGGCTGAGCGCTGGCGCGATGCGTATCAGCCGTATCAGCCAGGCTGAAAGCAAAACGACCAGCGCAAGGCTGGTCGTTTTATGGCGCTAACGCAGGCGGGGTTAATGGCCTTGCTGGCCTTGCAGATAGTGCTCCAGCGCATGACCGGCCGACAGGATGTGAAAGCGGATGAATTCCGCAGCTTCTTCGGCGGCACCTTGCTTGCACAATTCCAGCAGGCGGGTGTGTTCTTCGTGCGCGCGTTCCATGGTGCGGGTGAACAGGATCTGCATCCGGGTGTAGCGGTCGGTCTTGTTGTGCAGCTGTTCAATCAGCGCCAGGGTATTGGGGCGCTTGGCGGCGCGATACAGTGCCAGGTGGAAGCGCGAGTTGAGTTCGCCCCAGTGGCGGACGTCATTCTTTTGCAGCGCCAGCTCGAATTCGTGCAGGGTTTGCTCTGCCAGCACGATGTCGGCCGGGGTCTGACAGGGAATGGAGGCCTTCAGCACCGCACTTTCCAGCATGGCGCGGATTTCCAGCAGTTCCAGCACGTCTTCCAGCGACAGCTTGGACACCACTGCGCCCTTGTGGTCGATGATCTGGATCAGTCCTTCGGCTTCCAGCTGACGCAGGGCTTCACGTACCGGCACCCGGCTGACGCCGTATTCGTTGGATAGGGCTTCCTGGCGCAATTGCTGGCCATCAACAAACTCACCCGAGAGTAGGCGCTGGCGAAGCGATTCGGTTACGGCACTGGTCAGCGTCTGGCGCTTGATCGGCTGCAGGGTAGTCATGGTTTTTTAGGATCTGTCAGTCAATCGGATAAATGCAAATGGATTCGATTATACGGTGCTTCCATTGTCAGACAAGAGGGGATCGCGATGCTTTTTGTCGCAAATGTGAAAGATTTTGCCATTGGAAAAGAAAAACCCGGCCGGAGCCGGGTTTTTCTTGCAAGACTGGGGTGGATGATGGGGCTCGAACCCACGACAACAGGAATCACAATCCTGGACTCTACCAACTGAGCTACATCCACCGCCGAAGCGGGTTGACTTGCCAGCCGCGGGCTGACCGTCTGAAAGAGGGTGGGGTGGATGATGGGGCTCGAACCCACGACAACAGGAATCACAATCCTGGACTCTACCAACTGAGCTACATCCACCACAGGGTACTGCATTCTACTACAACTGCCAGTGACTACAAAAACTGGGGTACTGGCGCGCCCGACAGGAATCGAACCTGTAACCCCCGGCTTAGAAGGCCGGTGCTCTATCCAGTTGAGCTACGGGCACTCACTTATCGGGCTTTTTCTGGTCGGGGCGGCGGGATTCGAACTCGCGACCCCCTGATCCCAAATCAGGTGCGCTACCAGGCTGCGCTACGCCCCGACGACAGAGACCGCAACTATACGGATAGGCCCTTTTGCTGTCAACACCGTCTTGCAATCTTTTTTTGTCCGCCACCTGCTTGCCCGCTGCGGCAGGATGGCCAGCGTGCAGGAGAGTCTCGACTAACTTCATGATAAATAGATGCTTATTGTGTGAATTTTGCTTTACGTGAAATTATTCCTAATGTATTTTTGTAGTTTCGTAAAAAGCCAAAAAATGAGAAAATTGCCGCCTCTTTTCAAGTTCCATACGGAATCAGGCATGGCGGCGCAACTCATTGATGGTAAGGCAGTAGCAGAACAACTCATCGCCAAGGTAGGCGAAGGCGTGAAACAGCGTGTGGCGGCAGGCAAGCGTGCCCCCGCACTGGCAGTGATCCTGGTTGGCAACGACCCGGCATCCAGTGTCTATGTAGGCAGCAAGAAGCGTTCTTGCGAAAAAGCAGGCATCCGTTCGGTTGCCTACGATCTGCCGGCTGAAACCAGCCAACAGGAATTGCTGGACATCATTGACACCCTGAATGCCGATGCCACCGTGGATGGCATCCTGGTTCAGCTGCCGCTGCCCAAGCAGATCGATCCGCAAGCCGTGATCGAGCGCATCGATCCGAAGAAGGATGTCGACGGTTTCCATCCCTATAATATGGGCCGTCTGGCCATCAAGATGCCGCTGCTGCGTCCGTGCACGCCGCGTGGTGTGATGACCCTGCTGGAAGAATACGGCATCGACCCCAAGGGCAAAAAAGCCGTGATCGTGGGTGCATCCAATATCGTTGGTCGTCCGCAGGCGCTGGAAATGCTGCTGGCACGTGCCACGGTGACGGTATGTCACAGCGCCACTGCCGACCTGGCACATGAAGTGGCCCAGGCTGACATCGTGGTGGCGGCGGTGGGCATTCCCGGCTTCATCAAGGGTGAGTGGATCAAGCCCGGTGCCGTGGTGATTGATGTGGGCATCAACCGCCTGGATACCGGCAAGCTGGCTGGCGATGTGGAATTTGCCACCGCTGCCGAGCGCGCCAGTTTCATCACCCCGGTGCCGGGTGGTGTCGGTCCGATGACCGTGGCAACGCTGTTGCAGAATACGCTGGATTCGGCCAATCTGAACGCCTGATCCCGTCACCGGCAACTAGCGCCACAGGCTGCAGGGAGTAGTCATCCCTGTGGCGTGTGGCGTTTGTCTTTTGCCGGATGGTGACGGCGACGCGGAATTGGCAAGTGACAGCCGCAAGGCTGCCGTTGATCATGTAATGACAAAGAGACTGTAATAATGAGCAATACCCGTCAATCGGCCACGCTGCTGATCAGTGCGCCGGACAAGAAGGGCCTGGTAGCGGCCCTGGCCAATTTTCTGATGACTTACAACGCCAACATCATGCATGCCGACCAGCATCAGGATACCAGCGAGAACCTGTTCCTGATGCGTATCCAGTGGGAGCTGGACGGCTTTACCCTGCCGATGGATGCGTTTGCCGCTGCGTTCCAGCCGATTGCCGCTGAGCACAACATGACCTGGAAGGTTTCCCTGTCCAGCCGCAAGCCGCGCATGGCCATTTTCGTATCCAAGTACGAACACTGCCTGGTGGATTTGCTGCACCGCTGGCGCATTGGCGAACTGAACTGCGACATTCCGCTGGTGATTTCCAATCACGAAGATTGCCGCCGTCTGGTTGAGTTCAACGGCATTCCCTTCCATGTGATCCCGGTGACGCGCGAGAACAAGGCCGAGGCCGAGGCCGAACAGTTCCGCCTGCTGGAAGAGGCTGGTGCCGATTTCATCGTACTGGCGCGTTACATGCAGGTACTGTCCGGTGAGTTCGTCAAACGCTATCCGGACCGCGTCATCAACATCCACCACAGCTTCCTGCCGGCATTCGATGGTGCCAAGCCGTATCACCGCGCCTTTGCCCGCGGTGTGAAGCTGATTGGCGCTACCAGCCATTATGTGACGGAAGACCTGGACGAAGGTCCGATCATCGAGCAGGAAGTCACCCGCATTTCGCACCGTGACGATGTGGAAGACCTGATCCAGAAGGGCCGCGACCTGGAAAAAGTGGTGCTGTCCCGTGCCGTGCGCTGGCATGTGGATGACCGCATCCTGTCTTACAGCAACAAGACCGTTGTTTTTGACTGAGCCGGCATCATGCACCGTCTGATTGATGATTTGCTGGGGCTGCTGCGTTTTCGCGTTGGTCCGCTGGAGCAATACCAGTATCCGCGCTGGATGCCGGCCCTGTTGCTGACGGTCCTCGGACTGGTGGCCAGCGGCGGCACCGGTGAGCTGGGCAATAACGTGCTCGGCCGCATGCTGTTCATGCTGATGTTTACCTGGCTGGAAACCTTGCTGTTCACCCAGTTCATCACGGTGTGGTTGCGGCTGGCCAAATGGCGGCCGGATGGGTCGCTGTTCGGCCTGATCGTATTGTGCAACAGCCTGCAGTTTGTCGAGCCGCTGACCAGCTGGTTGCCGGACGACGCGGCTCTCGGTGCCGATCTGGCGCTGTCCCTGCTGACCATCGCCCTGATGGTGAACAGCATGGCGGTGGTGTCCGGGGTTGCCCGGGTACGCGTGCTGTTTGGGGTGATGCTGTTTGCTCCGGTGGCCATGCTGACGCTGGCAATCAGCCTGCAAATGGCCAGCAGCATGGGCTGGGTCACCATTCCGCAGGACATGCTCAGTGCGGTGGGTGAGGTGTCCACTCCTGCAGACACTGCGCCGGCAGGTGGCAAGGGCAGTAGCGACCTGTAGGGTGCATCTGACCATTTGCCAACGACAAGGGCTGCCCAGGGGCAGCTCAGGCTGCTGACAAAGTAATTTGCTGAGATTTCAGCGGACCCGGCAAAGCCGGGCCTTTCGACTAACTCTTGGATTCCGCAGCCTTCCCATCTATTCCCTATCCCCCCGCCCTTACCTTGTAAGGGAGCCTCGCTTTCTGAAAGGAAAGCGAGAGGGGGGGCCAACAACAAGGGCTGCCCACGGGCAGCCCTTGTTGCCTTATTTCAGGGTTCTTCGCTCGCCGGTGCGGCCAGCAGTTGTTCCAGCGCAGTGTTGATGGCCTGGCGTTGCATGGGGCTGTGCAGCTGGCCGTGATACTGGCCGTCGACAAACAGCAGCAGGGTGGGCAGGTGGAAAATGTCGAAGGCGTGCGCCAAAGCCATGCTCTCTTGCACATCGACATAGGCCAGCTGTTGCAGGCAGTCAGGTTGCCAGCTTTCCAGCAGCTGGTGCCAGGCGCGGCATGCAGAGCAGCCGGGTTGGCCAAACAGCACCAGCGTATTGCCGGGCAGGCTTGCCAGCGTGTGATGAAAACCGAATTCGTCCAGCTGTCGCCAGCGGGCGCTGTCCATGCCGGACATGGTGGTTCAGTCTACCTTGGCGATATAGCGTGCCAGGCCCAGAATGGCGCGCAAGGCTTGGCCCTTGGCGGTTTCTTCATTACGCAGCCTGGCATAGCGGCGCAGGATGGCGCGGCTTTCCACGAACAGGTCCAGCTCGGTATCCGGCGAAGAAACCAGCGCAATCCGTTCGATTTCACCTTGCGGGCGTGCCTGACCCTGCGCAATGCACAGGTAAACCTTGTGGGCATTGTGCGGTGTGATGTGGTCGAACAGGTAAAGCATGGAGTTGATGCGCAGCCCGGTCTCCTCGCGGATTTCCCGGATCAGTGCCTGGGAGCGTAACTCGCCCCGGTTGGCCTTGCCCCCCGGCAGGTTGTAGCGGCTGCCACGCGCAGCGGTAACCAGAACGCCGTCGGGCAATTCGATGATGGCGGTGGCACGTCTTGCCAGATCAGCCGGCAGGCGTTGATCGGGCTTTTTGTCGTCCTGATTTCTCATGCGTCTCGATATAACAGATACGGGCCGCAAATGGCGGCCCAGTTCTGTCGACTATTCTAATGGAAGCCCTTGGCCGGGACAAACAGTCAATGCGTCTTAATGCCTGTCCAAGCCGGTTTGACAGCATGAACTGCCATGTATTCCAGAAGCTTCCGCAGGACTCAAAGCCAGTGCAGTGCCAGTCCACCCAGGCCCAGCAGCAGGCAATACCAGCCAAATGGCCGTAGCGATTCGATTTCGCTTTTCTTGAAATAGCGCATGAGAAACCAGGTGCTGGCATAGGCACAGGCCCCGGCCAGCAGCCCGCAGCTCAGTAACAAGCCCCAGGGCTGGGCATGACCGCTGTGCGCCAGCTTGGGGACTTCCAGCACCCCGGCGGCCAGGATGATGGGGGTAGCCAGCAGGAAGGAAAAGCGCGCCGCCGCGGCGTGGTTCAAGCCATGTGCCAGGCCGCTGAGCAAGGTGACGCCGGAGCGGGAAATGCCGGGCAACAGGGCCAGTGCCTGCCCGCTGCCAATCTTGATGGCACCCATCAGACTCAGTTCATCCAGTGTCCTGGCGTTGGCTGCCTGTTGTTTGCGGTCACCCCACAGCAGGAGCAGGCCGTTGATGCTGAGAAAAACCAGCACCGCCGTGGCACTGCTGAACAGCACGCGCAATTGCTTTTCCAGCAGTAGTCCCAGCAGGCCGGCCGGAATGGTGCCGGCGACCAGTCGCCACATCAGCCTGGCTTCGGCATTGCTGTTGCCGCCACGCGCCCGGATGAAGCCGGTGATGAGTGCGCGCCAGTCACGGTGGAAATACAGCAGCAGGGCAAGGGCGGTGCCCAGGTGCAGCATCACCATGAAGGGCAGGAAGTCAGGATGACTGCGATTGAGAGACCAGTGCAGCCAGTCCGGAATCAGGATGCCGTGTCCCAGGCTGCTGATCGGAAACAGTTCACTGACCCCCTGGATGACTGCAAACAGCAGTGCTTCAACAGGATTCATGGTTTAGCGATGGTGAGGTAAAAAAGATGGCCAGTTTTACCAGATGAAAATGTCAGTTTGATGACGTGTCATTGAGCGCACTGCCCCAGCATTGCGTGATCCAGTCCGGCAAGTGAGGGCCGGTCAGCAGTGGGGTGTCGTAGTCGGGCGAGAGCCGTGAGGCCAGTGCATACAGTTTGCGACTGGTGGCGGCCTGCCAGTTGCCGGCAAAGCCGGGCAGCCCGGCTTCGCGCCGGATGAAGTCGAAACGGACCTGGGAGTGAACAAACTCCTGATGTTGTAGCCGGCCTTCGGCATAAGGGCGCAGCCAGTCCAGCGCCAATTGCAGGCTGCCTCCGGAGGCAGCCTTGTCGTGCAGCCAGTCCTGCTGCCACTGCCGTGCGGCAATGGCGGCGCGTACCAGCGGTTCCAGATCGTAGGTGACATAGTGCAGGGCATCGCGCTCGCGGTAATCCAGCGTTTCACCCTGGGCATTGATATTGCGCTCCAGATGCTGGCGGAACAGTTCGGTGGCGGCTTTTTGCAAGCCGGCATCCTGCAGGGCCAGGGCCGACAGGGCGATCAGCTTGATGCGGTGGCTGTTCCAGTTGTTCCTGAAGGTAGCCCCCAGTGGCTGTCTGGCGGTACGGATCCGCGTCACATAGCCCTCGGCCAGCTGCCGCAACAGCTGCCGTGTCTGCGTGGCAGTGGCGACGGGTAGCTGATTGGCCGTGATGGCATAGGCGTCAATCAGTGCTTCGAGGTCGGTTTCGTCGATGGGGTTGAAGGAGGGCTGATATACCCGTGTCCAGGCATCCAGCTGGCGTGCCACGGCATCCAGATAGCGTTGCTCGCCGCTGCCTTGCCAGGCCAGCGCCAGGTCGCGCATGCGGAACCAGTCCTGCTTGGCCTTGATGCTCTGATCGAAAATGCCCTGATGCGGCAGGGTGCCTTCGGTATGAATTTGCGGCAAGGGAGCGGGCGTTTGCCTGAGCGCGGCTTCCGCCCTTTGCAGCAAGGAGGGTGCAGCCTTGCCGGCCATGCACCAGGCAGTCGACGGGCTGGCAGAGGCCATGCCTGTCCCGGCAAGCCAGCACAGCAGCATGCTCAGGGAGATGGGCAGTGAACGCCAGTAAGTCAGCATGTCTGGAGTCTGGCAGCAGCTGGCGGTGGCCAGCCTGCATGCACGCAGGGCCGTCAAGGGTGGAGATTTGCTGAGTCTAGCAAATATTTACACTTGCTGCGGCACTGAGCGTTCAGTGTTCCGGGTCGAGGGCGTCCTGCTCCAGATCGGCTTCCATCTGGGCGCGGATGGCGGCAAAAAACTGGTGGATTTCCTGCACGGCAGGGGAGATGGCGGCCAGCCATTGTTCGCGCTGGCTGCTGTCGCTGTTGTCGATGTAAGGACGCATTTCCGGGTCCGGGTGGCGTTCGAAGGCCAGCGCCATGATGGCTTCCAGCGCAGCAGCATGTTCGGCATCGTCAAACAGCAGGTTCCAGTCGTCCTGCTGCAGCTGCATGCCTTCGACAAAGCCCTCGGCCCAGTCATTGCCGTGCACCACGCCCTGTTCGTCCGCATCCAGCCAGGGCTGGAATTCCGCGCCCTGTTGCAGGGTGTGGGCGATGTCCAGCCAGTGGCCCATCAGCAGGGCGACAAATTTTTCCAGATCCTTTTCGCTGCGGAATGCCTGCTCGTCATCAAAGGCATCACCCAGAATCAGCGGCAGACATTCGGTGGGCTTGATGGCTTCCGGGCCGCACAGCAAGGCGGTGAAGAAACCGTCCAGCTTTTCCAGGTTCATGCACTGCAGGCGTGCAAAGCGTTGCAGGGTGGTGGACAGGCGCTGGTAGTCGGCCTCGGTCAGCGGAGCGTGTTTCATCGGCGGGTCTTTCGGTATCAATGCGCCATTATCGCTGATCGCAGGCCGGACTGCCCACCTCCCTGTCGCGCTTATTCCTTCCAGCGCATGGGTGGCAGGGCGGCAAAGGCTTCGCGCAAGGCCTGGCCCCAGCCGGTGTGCAGCTGCTGGAAGTAGGGGTCGTGCTCGGTAATGCGCTGGTGGATGCCGGGGCCGAAGTCGTCCTTGTCATATACCAGCATGTCGATGGGCAGGCCAACCGACAGATTGCTCTTCATTGTCGAGTCAAAGCTGATCAGTGCGCATTTGGCGGCGTCTTCCACCGGGGTGTGGTAGTTCACCACCCGGTCGATGATGGGCTTGCCGTACTTGGCTTCGCCAATCTGGAAGTAGGGCGTGTCCTGCGTGGCCTCGATGAAATTGCCCTGCGGGTAGATGTTGAACAGGCGCGGTGCCTCCCCGCGGATTTGCCCGCCCAGGAGGAAGGAACAGCCGACTTCAATCTTGGACTGGCTGAGGGTGGGGCCATCGCGCTCGACAATTTCACGCAGGGTATCGCCTACCAGACAGGCGGCATCGTACATGGACGGAACATTCAGGATGTTGCGCTCGCTGCTGCTGGCACTGGCGCGCTGGCGCAACAGGCTGACCACACTTTGGGTGGTGGCCAGATTGCCGGCGGACAGCATCACCAGCAGGCGCTCGTCCGGTTGCTGGAAAAATTGCATCTTGCGAAAGGTGGACACGTGGTCCACCCCGGCATTGGTGCGGGAGTCCGAGGCAAACAGCATGCCGGACGCAAGATTCATGGCGACGCAGTAAGTCATGATGCAGCTACTTGTGTGGTGGAGTTGAATCAATCTAGCTGCTGTGTCACTGGCCGTCCAGCCAGACGCGCGCCTGGGCGGTCATGCTTTCGGTGCCACCGCCAAAGCGCACGCCGCGTACCGGGCAGGCATCCAGATAATCCATGCCGATGGCCAGCTTCAGGTGATGCTCGTTGGCTGCCACGGCATTGGCCACATCAAAGCTGTGCCAGGCCCCGTCCACCCAGGCTTCGGCCCAGGCATGGCTGGAGACATGGTCTGCCGCATGCGCGGGCGAGTAGACATAACCGCTGACATAGCGCGCCGGAATGCCCAGCTGGCGGGCGCAGCTCAGAAACACATGGGTATGGTCCTGGCATACGCCGGCACCTTTGGCGAAGGCCGCCGCCGCCGGGGTGTGGCTTTGGGTTTCGCCGGGCAAGAAGGGCATGTGCTCGCGAATGCCTTCCACCAGCGATTGCAGCTGGGCGAGGCTGGGCGTTGGCTGGCGGTAAGCGGCGGCAAAGCGGCACAGGGCTTCGTCCGGTGTGGTCAGTTCGGTCTGGCGCAGGAAGAACAGCGGCGGCAGGTCGTCGCTCAAGGGCGCGGTGTCGTCGGTTTCCACTGTGCCGCTCACCTTGATGCGGATTTCCTGGTGCGGGTAGTCCAGGGTGAGGACGTGCAGGATATTGCCGTAGCTGTCGGTGCTGCGGTGCGCGGCCACCGGCAGCTCCAGCTGCCAGTCCAGAATCTGCAGGCCATTGCCGCCTTGCGGTGTCAGGCGCAGGTATTGGGTGCTGTGACGTACCGGGCTGTCGTAGCGATACAGTGTTTCATGGCTGATGGCGAGTCTCATGGCTATCCCTTTCTGTATGATGCGGACCGGTCTGCGCTCAGGCAGCTTCCAGATAACTGTGGTGGATGGTGTTGCCCAGCAGGATGATGTCGTCGATCAGGCTGTCCAGTGTCTGTTCCAGCCCGTCGGCAAAGATGTCCTCGATACTGCTGTAGGTCAGCCGCGCCTGGATTTCACTGGCGCGCCGCCGTGCACTGCGGCCTGCATGGCCTTCAATGCGGCCCAGCACCTTGTTGATTTCGCCAAAGCAGGCGCGCAGGCTGCGCGGCATGTCGTGGCGCAGGATCAGCAGTTCGGCCACCCGCTCCGGGGTGATGCTGTCGCGGTAGATGTCGCGATAGGCCTCGAAGCCGGACACCGAACGCAGCAGTGCCGCCCACTGGTAGTAGTCGAGGATGTTTTCTGCTTCCGGCTCGTTGTCACTGATCTGCTTGGTCTTCACGTTCAGGATGCGCGCGGTGTTGTCGGCGCGTTCGATGAAGGTGCCCAGGCGGGAAAAGTGGAAGGTGTCGTTGCGCAACATGGTGCCGTAACCCGCGCCACGGAACAGGTGCGAGCGTTCGCGTACCCATTCCAGAAAGGCCGATGCGCTGCGGGTATCCAGACCGCGGGCATGCCATTCACGCATTTCCAGCCAGGTGCCGTTCACCTGCTCCCACATCTCGGTGGTGATTTTCACCCGCACCACATGGGCGTTTTCCCGCGCATTGCGCATGCAGTTGTAAATGCTGCCCGGGTTCTCGCTGTCCAGTGCCAGATAGTGCAGCACGGCTTGCGGCGTGGGCGTGTGGTGACGGCGCAGAAAATCCGCCGTGCTGCCGGTGACATCCAGCGGTACCAGCAAGTCGTCTTGCGAGGACGCATGCAATAGCGACATCTGCAAGCTGACATCCAGCAAGCGCGCGGTGTTTTCGGCGCGTTCCATATTGCGTGCCATCCAGTACAGGCACCCTGCCATTCGGCTCAGCATGTGATGTCCTCCTTCAGGATCCAGGTATCTTTGGTGCCGCCGCCTTGCGACGAATTGACCACCAGTGAGCCTTCACGTAGTGCCACGCGGGTGAGGCCGCCGGCCACCAGCTGCACTTTCTTGCCCGACAACACAAAGGGGCGCAGGTCGATATGGCGCGGTGCAATGCCGGATTCGACAAAAGTAGGGCAGGTGGACAGGGACAGCGTGGGCTGGGCAATGAAGTTGGCCGGGTCTTCCAGGATGCGCAGGCGGTAGGCTTCGATTTCCGCCTGGGTGGAGGCCGGGCCAACCAGCATGCCGTAGCCGCCAGCGCCGTGGACTTCCTTCACTACCAGCTCGGACAGGTGATCCAGCACGTAGGCCAGGTCGTCCGGCTTGCGCAATTGCCAGGTGGGCACATTGTGCAGGATGGGTTCCTCGCCAAGATAGAAGCGGATCATGTCCGGTACATAAGGGTAGATGGACTTGTCGTCCGCCACGCCGGTGCCCACGGCATTGCATACGGTGACGCGACCTTCGCGATACACCGACATCAGGCCCGGCACGCCCAGCATGGAGCCGGGGTTGAAGGCCAGCGGGTCCAGATAGGCATCGTCCAGCCGGCGGTAAATCACGTCCACCCGCTGCGGGCCGGAGGTGGTGCGCATGTAGACATAACCGTTCTTGACGAACAGGTCCTGCCCCTCTACCAGTTCCACCCCCATCTGGCTGGCCAGGAAGGCGTGCTCGAAATAGGCGCTGTTGTACTGGCCGGGGGTGAGTACCACCACCGTGGGGTTGTCCACCTCGGCCGGCGAAACCGAGCGCAAGGTGTCCAGCAACATATTGGGGTAGTGCTCGACCGGGGTGATGTCGTGGCTGGCAAACAGCTCGGGGAACAGCCGCATCATCATCTTGCGGTTTTCCAGCATGTAGCTCACGCCGGATGGTGTGCGCAGATTGTCCTCCAGCACATAAAAACCACCGTCGTTGTGGCGGATGATGTCCACCCCGGCAATGTGGGCGTATACCTGACGTGGCAGGTCTATGCCCTGCATGGCCAGCTGGTAGCCCGCATTGGTGAGGATCTGCTCGGGCGGGATGATGCCGGCCTTGAGGATGTCCTGGTCGTGATAGATGTCGTGCAAGAAGCGGTTGAGCGCCGTTACCCGCTGGATGCAGCCTGCTTCCAGGGTTTTCCATTCGCTGGCAGAAATGATGCGCGGAATGGTGTCAAACGGGATCAGCCGTTCCGAGCCGCTTTCGTCGCCGTATACGGCAAAGGTGATGCCCACGCGGCGAAACAGGGTGTCAGCCTCGCTTTGCTTGTCGCGCAGCCAGGCCAGAGGCGCCTGGTTCAGCCAGTTGGCAAAACGCTGGTAGGACGGGCGGGTATCTTGTCCGGGCATCAGCATTTCGTCGTAGTGGGTGTGGTCTAGCGGTGTAATCCGGTGCATCGCGCATTCCCCCTTGTTGGCTTGTAAAGGGAGTAAGGCAATAAGCGTGCCCAGAAATGCCGGGCAACCGTCATTTTGACCGTGACCCAGGCAGGGCGCAGGTCTGAAGCAGGTAAAACGCTGGGCGGGCAGATGGGAGAATATGGCGCTGACCGCAGTTCTTCAGCGCGGTATTGAAAATTGATTGATTAATGCTGCTGTAAAAAATACAGAAAGATGGCGGTGCTGCACCTTAATGACACACGGGTGCAAACTGTGGTGCAGGCTGTGGCTGAGAATGGTGCAGGGCGGTAGAGTCCGGGCGGGCGATGCCGGGGCAGGCGGGCGTGAAGGCCACCTGCCACCGGTTGCCGGTGTGATCAGAGGATTTCGGCAATATTGCGCGCGGCGCGTTTGGCATCGAGGAAAATCAGGCCCAGCTTGGCTTCACGCCGGGCAATCACGGTGAGTACGGCATCCTTGCCAGCGTAACTCATCAGGATGTAGCCGTTGTCACCCTTCACCATCACTTGTTCCAGTTCGCCACGTGCCAGTTCCTTGGCGGTGCGCTCACCCAGTGACAGCATGGCGGCGGCCATGGCGCCCACCCGGTCTTCATCCACATCCTGTGGCAGCAGGGCGGCCATGGTCAGGCCGTCGGACGAGATGATGGCCGAGGCTTCGATATCGGCCGAGGCACCGTTGAGGTCACTCAGGATGGATTTGAGCATTTGTTCACGCATGGTTTTCTCCAGGGGGTATTCGGTGGCCCGTGTCGGGGCGGGTGCTTGTTCAGGCGTAACGACGGCTGAGCAACTCGATCAGCGTCACGAAGTGTTCGTCTTGCAATTGCGGCGTACCGCCGATGACCAGCACGAATGACTGCTGGCCCACATGCAAGGGGAAAAAGCCCAGTTCGCTATGACCGGCCGGGTTGCTGACGGCCCAGGCCAGGCTGTGGATGTTGAGATTGTTTTTCAGCAGCAAGCCATGACGGCGGTTGAGCGACATGATGTCGCCGGCCAGCGCAGCTATTTCCTCGGCCGACTCGTGGTGAAAACCGGCGGTGGCGTAGTACAGGCCATTGTCGTCAGCCAGCAGCGCCCGGCCGGTATCGGACAGCGCCGCCAGCAGGGTGGGCAGCTGGCTTTCCAGATTCACCGCCAGCGTGGGGCGCGGCTCGGTGGTGCCGTGGACAAAATCCAGTCTTTGCAGGCGATACAGGGTTTCCAGCCCGCGTTCCAGATTGTTGTCATGCCATTCGGCCAGCAATTCGGTGGTGAGCGGAACCGCATGGCCCAGGCGCAGGATATGGGTGAGCAGCACGCGCGCGGCATCCTGGTCCGGGCTGGATACCGCATAGTAGGCGCCGGCCGGACTGGTGATCGGATACAGCGCATCCTTGAGCGAGAGGTGGTCTGACATCATCAGCTTTCCAGCCCGGGGTCGATGGAGAACAGCAAGGCCAGCACCAGCTTTTTGACGTCCTCCCGGGAGCGGGCGTCAATTTCGAAAATGGGCGGGCGCATATCGAATTTTTCCAGCAGCGCGGCATAGGTTTCGATGCTGGGGGTGGCGCGCACATCGGTCTTGGTGACGCCAATCACCAGCGGTGCCACCTTGAGCATGTCGCGGAAGGCGTTCAGGAAAAACTGTAAATCCTTCACCGGATTGGCGCGGGTATTGTCCAGCAGCAGGATCAGCCCGATACCGCCATGGCTGAGGATGTCCCACATGAAGTCAAAGCGTTCCTGACCCGGCGTACCGTACAGATGCACCTTGGTGGCCTCGTCCAGCATCAGTACCCCGTAGTCCAGTGCCACGGTGGTGGTGTCCTTGCGGTTGAGTGTCATGTCGGATGCACGGGCATCGGTGGTGACCGGCGCAATATCGCTGATGGCAGCAATGGCGGTGGTTTTGCCAGCGCCTACCGGGCCGGCAAAGATGATTTTGTTATCGTAAGCTCGCATGGATAAGGGGTTTCCTGGTTACAGGCCAATGACTTTTTTCAGCAGGCGTGACAGCAGGCTGCCACTGCCTGGTGCGGTCTGGATGCTGGCCGGGGCTGCATCCGCCGGAGATACGGCGGCAGCGGCTTCCTTGCGTGGCGGTGGGCGCACCGGTTCGGTGCTCATTACCTGCAAGGTGGTGTTGCGATTCGGCAGATCCAGGATGCCTATGCCATAGGCGGCTGCCAGATAGTTGAACAGATGCTCCGGCGGCACTTTCAGCAAGCGGGTGATCAGCTTGAGATTCACCGGGGTACGCGTCAGAAAGGCGGTGATGCGCATGGCTTCCGGAATGGGGGCCAGCCGCGTCAGATTGGGCCAGTAGCGCAGACGGATGGGGGTGTCGGCGGAAATGCCACGCATCAGCCGCCCCTGACAGGTCCAGATGGCGAGCTGCCAGGCCAGGGTTTGCGGGCGGATTTCCTCGGCCCTGGCGGGGACGGTGCTGTCGTTCCAGGCTTGGTGGTCCACTTCCTGGCTGGTGTGGGCGCATAGCGCTTGCAGGCTATCCAGCGGCTGCAGCAGCCAGGCCTTGTCCTGGGCTGCTTGCACAATCAGCACCGGCACCTCACGCACGCGTACCACCGCATTGCTGCGCTGGCGCAACAGGCGTGCCACCAGGCCGAACAAGCCGGCATGCGGGTCGAAGCGGGCATAACTGATGATGTGCGGCTCGGCCTGGGTTGCAGGCTGCGTGGCACTGGTGTGATGCGCGCTCGCCGGCGGCAGCATGCTGCGCACTACATCATCATGCTCATGCGCCAGCGCGGTTTTGTCCTCTGCGGATGCGGTCTCTGCCTCGGGCTGTTCATCCGGCAAATCCATCAACTGCGGCAAGTCGGATGTAGCCGCGCTATGGCTTTCCTGCTGACGCGCGGCGGCCTCGGCGCGGTGGGCGGCCTGTGACTGGCTGATTACCGCATCCAGCGTGGGTGCCACGCTGGCTACATAGGCCGCGGCATCGCTGACCGGGGTGTGGCCGCTGATGTCCGCCTGGCTTGTTGTCCTGGACGGGGGGGCCGCGTGATGCGCTGGGCGCTGTGCTGCCGGCTGCTCCGCCATGCTGCGCAACGGGCTGGTTTGCGGCGGCTGGCGTAGCAGCTCGCGCATTTGCGGAAACAGGGTTTCAATGCGGATGGGCTTGCGCAGCACGGCCGCAGGGGCATCGCTGGGTGGCGTGGTGGTGACAATCAGCGCCGGCAGGTGCGGGTGTTCGGCACGAAAGTCATGCCAGGCATTCCAGCCGGTGATGCTGTCGACATCGACAATGGCCAGGTCAGGATTCAGGCCCGGAGCCTCGTCCAGCAGCTGGTAGTGTTGATGCGAGTGGTGCATGCGGAACGCCATGCGGAATACCGACAGTTTGCGGGTATCCATGCCCACCGGCATGACGGTGATGGAGCGGGCTTGTGCAGTGTTGCTGGGCATCATGGTCTGGTTTTCTCAGGCCGCAAAACGTTGCTGGTTGAGGCGTTGTTTCATGGTTTGCACAAACTGGCCCAGCATGGCGGTGATTTCGATGGGCGGGCAGGCCAGTTGCTCACGCACTTGCCGGGTCAGTGAGGTAAAGCGCGCCAGATCGCCCAGATGCTCGTACAGCTTGAGCAGCGGCGGGTAGAGCGTGGCATCGGCCGGGTTGGCCAGCACTGCTGTTTCCAGTGTCTGGATGGCCATGTCGATCTGGCCGAATTCGACAAACTGATCGGCTTCGGCCAGCACATCATCCAGCACCTGTCCGGCCTGTTGCGGCTGACGGACCAGCAGCAGCGGCACGCGCGGCGACACGGGGGCCGGGGTACTGACATAACCCATGCGGCGGCCGATTTCCTCCAGTGCCATGCGGTCTGGCTGGGCTTCCAGCGCCAGCAGCAGCGGGTGTTCACCCAGCCGGTAACCCAGTTGCAGCAACTGTTGTTTCAGATTGAGCCCGGCGTTGCCGATGGCCACGTGGAACTGCCACAGATAGCGGCAGAACAGGGACAGCTTGCGCGTCATGTAACAGGCTCGCAGGGTGTCGATCAGCCGGGACAGCGATACACCTTCTTCTGCGGCCATGCTTTGCAGGGCGGGCAGGGCGGCGGCCGGTTCGTGGCAGGCCAGCAGGATGCTGGCCTGGCGGGCGGGTGGCAGCAGGGTGGTCAGTGTGGCCAGTTCGCGCGGGTTTAGCGCCGAGAGTTCTGTGCGGCCTTCCACCAGCGGGACGCGTGGCAGTTGTGCGGCAATCTGCACGGCTTCGCTGGTGGATACCACCGGCTGGTCCGGTGTCTGGCCGACGGCGCGCAGCAGCAGTTCTTCATGGCTGTGCTGGGGCAGATGATCGCCCAGTTGCTGGTTGACTGCGTCAATGCCCATGCCCAGCCGGCTTTCAGCCACCACCCGCAGCGACAGGTTTTGCGGGTCTTCCTGCAAGCCTAGGAACACGGCGTCGGTCAGTTGCTGCCGGTCCAGCAGGCTGCGTTCATGCAGACGCTCGAGCATGTCGCTGTAGTCATCAATCCAGCGCAGGCTGAGATAAAGCTCGGACAGGCGCTTGAGCTGGCTGGGGGCATTGACCGAGCTGCCGTCCACATAGCTGCGCAGGGCCAGGGCGGCCTGTTCCAGATAACCGAACTGCAAGAACACCTCGACCTCGGCCAGGATGTCCAGGTCGTCCACGGCATAGGACAGGGTCTGCTCGCCGTCATCTTCCTTGTCGGCTTCGCTGTCAGCGGCGGTTTCGGCCAGCACATCAGCTTGAATGGCGGGCTGGATGGCGGGCTGGGCTGCCGCCTGGGAGCGCGGCTGGCGGATGACGGCTTCCGGCAGCAACTGCGCTGTTTGCGGCGGCGTGTGGCCCGGTGCCGGGCTGGCATCGGGCTGGCGGCGCAAGAGAACCACCAGCAGCATGCCAACCAGCAACAGCAGGACGACGCTGGCGGCCATGGCTTCTGGCGATGCGCTTAATTGGGCAAGCAAGGTGCTAAGGGAGTCCATGGGAAGGTGGCTCAATCCAGCGTGTAGTCGGCAGCGGTAATCAGGTCGGTACCGCACTCCAGGGTTTCGAACCAGTCGAGGAAGCGTTTGACCATGTCCTTGCCCTTGAACGAGCCGCCGTGCTGCGGCACGATCCACTCCACATCCAGCTGGCGAATCATGTTCACCCACAGGCGGCAGGCCTTGTTATTGGTCATGTAACGCTTGTGGAAGCCCAGCATGTGGCTGTCGATCAGGTGGGCGTCGAAGTCGCTCACCGGTTTGCCGGCATCGTGACCATCCATCAGCGAGGCACCGATGTCGCCGGAGAACAGGATTTTGCTGATCGGGTCGTACACCTGGAAAAAACCGACGGTGTGCAGGTAATGCGCCGGAATGATCTTGAGAGTGGATTCGCCCAGGGTGATGTCCATGCCGCGTGGCGGAATGGGAATCAGCCGGCCTTCGGTGGCACCGCGGATACAGAAGTGCGGCAAGAAGCGCACCCATTCCTGGGCAATGATGATCTGGGCATCGGTGATCAGCAGCCAGCCGTTGGCGGAGGCGATGATGTCCGGGTCCTGGTGGGAGGCGAAAATGTAACGGGTGTGCGATGGCAGGAAGTAGTCAGCCAGCTCGGCAATCAGGTGCTTGTAAGTCAGGTTGCCACCCGGGTCCAGCAGCATGCCGTCGCCTTTGTCGATGATGGCAAACTGATTGGACTGAATGCCTTCTCCCTGTACCAGCTCGGTAAATGCAACGCACTTGTGATTACCATCATCATAAAGCACCAGAGCCATGGCTGTTCCTTGCGTGAAAATTGCCGCCCGGACGTGGTACGCAGAAGGAAAGAAGCCGATTACGGCAAAATCGGCAGCTGTCTGCTTGTCAACGTCATTGGGACTTGTGAGAAGCTGTTTATTATTTTCATTTGGCTCTAAACGGTTTTGATATGAGTCAATAATGGCATAAATGCATGCTGAATATTTGAATGGAATATAAGTTTTGCGTGCAGGTGAAATGTGGAAGCAGATTCAAAGACTTCCAGAAGCAGATGGGCTGGCTGGCCTATGGGGAATGGCTGTCCTAGTGCCTGGGTGCTGTCCGGACTGACAGGTAGTAAT
This sequence comes from Aquitalea pelogenes, assembly GCF_041914625.1. NCBI lineage: Bacteria > Pseudomonadati > Pseudomonadota > Betaproteobacteria > Neisseriales > Chromobacteriaceae > Aquitalea > Aquitalea pelogenes. Next base: position 40,412 of record NZ_JAYSDA010000025.1, read on the forward strand.
GCGCGGTTCAGCGCTGTTTGAGCGTGCGGATGGCTTCGCTGATGGCCTGCAGCAATTGTGGGTCGCTGGCCGGATTGGCGGCCAGGTACAAGGGGTCGCCCTGTGGCAGGGAGAGTACTGCGTCAAACTGCTGCTCGGGCAGTTTCAGCCGTGCCAGCTGGCTGCGTAGCTGGTCCGGGTCGGCTATCAGCAGCTGGGCCGCTCCGCTTTGCAGCAGGCGCGGACACTCTTGCTGGCTGTTGGTGATGATGTACTGGCTGTTTTCCTGGAAACCGGCCTTGGCCAGGAATTCTTCTTGTACATCATGATTGCCCACGCACACCTTGCAGCAGTTTTTCACTTGTTCCAGGCTCTGCGGCGTAATACCGGTTTCGCCGTGCAGTCGGTAGAACACGCGTTGCATGTAGGCTATCTGCCCCAGCCAGATGAACTGGCTTTCGCGGCTGCTGGTACGGGCAATGGAGTAGATCAGCGTGTTGGGTCGGGTAGCGGCGATGCGATAGGCACGTGCCCATGGCAGCACTTGAAAATCTGCCTTCAGGCCAGCGTGCGCCAGGATGTCCTTTACCAGACGCGTGCTGGGGCCGGAGACATTGCCCTGGCCATCGACGGTGCTAAGCCAGGACGAGTTTTCGGTTACCACCAGCAAGCGTTCGGCTGCACTGGCAGGCTGGGCCAGCAGCGCCGATAGCAACAGTATGGCACCGGCGTGGGACAGGCAGGACAGAACACGGTGGATGACTGACATGGTGGGACTCCGGCAATCACATCAGGAATGAGTACACTATAAACGACAACAGCCGCCGGGTTGCACCGGCGGCTGTTGTCGTTGAAACAAGGCTTGTTACAGCTTGCCTTCCAGCCAGGACGGCAGGCTTTCCAGCGCTGCGGCCAGGTTCTCCGGCTGCGTACCGCCAGCCTGTGCCATGTCCGGACGGCCACCGCCCTTGCCGCCTACTTGCAGGGCAACCTGATTCACCAGTTCACCAGCCTTGACCTTGCCGGTCAGGTCCTTGGAAACACGGGCAATCAGGCTCACCTTGCCGTCGGCCACGCAGGCCAGCAGCGCAAGGCCGCTTTCCAGCTTGTCCATGACCTTGTCGCTCATGTCACGCAAGGTGGCTGCATCGATGTCGTCAATCTTGCTGATCAGGCAGGCCACGCCATTGATGCTTTGCTGTTTGCCGGCCAGCAGCTGGTCGAGCTGACCCAGCGCCAGTTGGCCCTTCAGCTGCTGAGCCTGTTTCTGCGCGGCCTTCAGTTCGGCCTGCAGTTTTTCCAGCTTGGACAGCAGTTCGCCCGGCTGTGCCTGGGCGATGGCAGCGGCGGCTTTCAGTTCGCCATCCTGTGCCTGCACCAGTGCCACCGCACCTTCGCCGGTGACGGCTTCGATACGGCGCACGCCAGCAGCCACACCGGTTTCGGCGATGATCTTGAACAGGCCGATATCACCGGTGCGCTGTACGTGGGTACCGCCGCACAGTTCGGTGGAGAAGTCGCCCATTTTCAGCACGCGCACGGTGTCGCCGTACTTTTCACCAAACAGGGCAATGGCACCGGCCTTGATGGCGTCGTCGTAGGACATGTGGCCCACGCTGACTTCCACGTTGTGGATCACCACGCGGTTGACGATGCGCTCCACTTCGGCCAGTTGCTCGGTGGAAACCGGTTCGTTATGGGCAAAGTCGAAGCGGGCACGTTCCGGGTTCACCAGCGAACCCTTCTGCGCCACGTGTTCACCCAGTACATGGCGCAGGGCGGCATGCAGCAGGTGAGTGGCAGAGTGGTTACGCGCGGTGGCGGCACGCTTGTGCAGGTCGATGGTGGCGGTGACGCTGTCGCCAACCTTCAGGCTGCCACGTGCCAGACGGCCCTTGTGACCGAATACCGCAGCCTGCACCTTCTGGGTGTCGGCCACGTCGAACAGTGCAGCCACGCCGCCCTGGGCAGAGATTTCACCCACATCGCCCACCTGACCGCCGCCTTCGGCGTAGAAGGCGGTATTGTCCAGCACCACGATGCCTTCGTCGCCGGCGTCCAGCTGCTGTACGGCTTCATTGCCCTTGTACAGTGCCAGTACCTTGGCATCCACGCTGCTGGATTCGTAGCCGTTGAATACGGTGTCGGCACCGTTGTAGTCCACATTGCCGGCCATCTTGAAGGACGAAGCGGCACGGGCGCGTTCGCGCTGGGCTTCCATTGCCTTGTCGAAGCCGTCCTGATCCACTTCCACTTCGCGTTCGCGGCAGATGTCGGCGGTCAGGTCCAGCGGGAAGCCGAAGGTGTCGTACAGCTTGAAGGCGGTTTCGCCATCCAGCACCTTGCTGTTGGCTGCCAGTGCGGTTTCCAGCAGGGCCATGCCCTTGTCCAGGGTTTCGGCAAAGCGCAGTTCTTCCTGGCGCAGGGTGTCTTCGATCTCGGCCTGCTTCTGGCGCAGTTCCGGATAGGCCTGACCCATTTCCTCGGCCAGGTCGGCGACCAGCTTGTGGAAGAACAGACCCTTCTGACCCAGCTTGTAACCGTGGCGGATGGCGCGACGGATGATGCGACGCAGCACGTAACCGCGGCCATCGTTGGACGGAATCACGCCGTCGGCAATCAGGAAGGAGCAGGCGCGGATGTGGTCGGCAATCACTTTCAGCGACGGCACGTCCATGCTGAAGGGCACGCCGGTTTCGCGCGCAGCGGCTTTCAGCAGGTTCTGGAACAGGTCGATCTCGTAGTTGGCGTGTACGTGTTGCAGCACGGCCGAGATACGCTCCAGGCCCATGCCGGTATCCACCGACGGTTTCGGCAGCGGATGCATGGTGCCGGACTCGTCGCGGTTGAACTGCATGAACACGTTGTTCCAGATTTCGATGAAGCGGTCACCGTCTTCTTCCGGGCTTCCCGGCGGGCCGCCCCAGATATGGTCGCCGTGGTCGTAGAAAATTTCGGTACACGGGCCGCAGGGGCCGGTGTCACCCATTTGCCAGAAGTTGTCCGAGGCGTAGGGCGCGCCCTTGTTGTCGCCAATGCGGACAATCTTGTCAGCCGGAACGCCGATTTCCTTGTTCCAGATATCGAAGGCTTCGTCGTCGGTGGCGTACACCGTCACCATCAGCTTTTCCTTCGGCAGTGCCAGCCATTGTTCGCCGGTGAGGAATTCCCAGGCGAAGTGAATGGCGTCGCGCTTGAAGTAATCACCGAAGCTGAAGTTGCCCAGCATTTCGAAGAAGGTATGGTGACGTGCGGTGTAGCCGACGTTTTCCAGGTCGTTGTGCTTGCCGCCGGCGCGTACGCATTTCTGGCTGGTGGTGGCGCGGGTGTAGGGGCGCTTGTCAAAGCCGAGGAACACGTCCTTGAACTGGTTCATGCCGGCATTGGTAAACAGCAGGGTGGGGTCTTCCCACGGTACCAGCGAGCTGGAGGCTACTACCTGGTGGCCTTTGGAGGCGAAGAAATCCAGGAATTTCTGGCGAATTTCGGAGGTTTTCATGTCGTTTTCGTCGAGATTGAATACGTTGGTAGCGGCGTGGGACAGTGTCTTGCGGCCATTACGGTCATGCCCGATTGTGTCAAGCCACGGCAAGGCTGGCAAGGGTCATGTCGCGGCGATGAAGCCCGTGCCGTGCTAGTCCTCGTCAGCCCAGGGGAAGTCGTCTTCTTCACGGCCTGCCATCACCTGACGGATGACACCCATGCCAAAGCCGCGTGCCGCCAGAAAGCGCATCTGTTTCGCCCTTTCCTGCGGCGTGGTGGCCACGCTGCCAAACTTCTTTTCCCACTGTCGCCGGGCCAGGGCCAGGTCGTCACGCTCGGCCAGGGCATCGGCAATGTCTTCCTGTGCTACACCGCGCTGGCGCATTTCCTGCTGCAGGCGGCGGGTGCCGTATTTCTGGCCCTTGATGTCGGCAAACTGCCGGGCAAAGCGGCTGTCGGACTGCCAGTTGCGCTCGGCCAGTTCGTCCAGCAGGGTGGCCAGCTGTTCCGGGCTTTCGGCAAACGGCGCGAGCCGCCGCTCCAGTTCCCGCCGTGTGTACTCGCGGCGGGACAAGAGATCGACGGCTCGCGCCTTCAGGCTTTTTTCCATCAGCCGTTCGCGTGCTTATACGTCCAGTACGTCGTCAGCCAGCTCTTCGTCGTTCTCGGTGATTTCCACCTTGATGCCGACGGCTTCGCGGATCTTGCCTTCGATTTCCTGCGCGATGGCCGGGTTGGACTTCAGCCATTCACGGGTGTTGTCCTTGCCCTGGCCGATCTTCTGGCCGTTGTAGGCATACCAGGCACCGGATTTTTCAATGAAGCCGTGCTTGACGCCCAGCTCGATGATTTCGCCTTCGCGGCTGATGCCTTCACCGTACAGGATGTCGAAATCGGCCTGGCGGAACGGCGGCGATACCTTGTTCTTCACTACCTTGACGCGGGTTTCGTTACCGATCACCTCGTCACCCTTCTTGATGCCGCCGACGCGACGGATGTCCAGACGCACGGAGGCGTAGAACTTCAATGCGTTACCGCCGGTGGTGGTTTCCGGGTTGCCGAACATCACGCCGATCTTCATGCGGATCTGGTTGATGAAGATCACCAGGGTGTTGGTGCGCTTGATGTTGGCGGTCAGCTTGCGCAGTGCCTGACTCATCAGGCGGGCTTGCAGGCCAACGTGGCTATCACCCATTTCGCCTTCGATTTCGGCCTTGGGTACCAGGGCGGCCACCGAGTCGATCACGATGACGTCAACACCGCTGGAACGCACCAGCATGTCGCAGATTTCCAGCGCCTGTTCGCCGGTGTCCGGCTGGGAAATCAGCAGGTCTTCCACGTTGACACCCAGTTTCTGGGCGTAGATCGGGTCCAGTGCGTTTTCTGCGTCGATGTAGGCGCAGGTGCCACCCAGTTTCTGGGCTTCGGCCACGGCCTGCAGACACAGGGTGGTTTTACCGGAAGATTCCGGGCCGTAGATTTCCACGACACGGCCGCGCGGCAGACCGCCAACACCCAGTGCCAGGTCCAGGCCCAGCGAACCGGTGGATACCACTTGCAGGTTTTCGTTGATCTGGTTGTCGCTCATCCGCATGATCGAACCCTTGCCGAACTGCTTTTCGATCTGGGCAAGGGCTGCCGCCAATGCGCGGCTCTTGTCTTCTGACGCCATGCTGTCTCCAATTGCGTGTAGTGGAATCGATAGATGGGGGATTATCGCACAAAGGCAAGAGCCGACAAATGCGAAAGACGGCTTGAAATGACACCAATACACGCAACATGGTATTGATGGAGAGGCTGGCCGGAATCGCCCGGTCAGGTAAAATGAGAGCATGATGAACGAGCGCGCACAACGTCTGCTGAAAACGCTGATCGAACGCTATATTGCCGATGGTCAGCCAGTGGGATCGAAAACCCTGTCCATGCTGTCCGGCATGGAACTGTCATCTGCATCCATCCGCAACATCCTGGCCGACCTGGAGGGCATGGGGCTGATTGCCTCGCCGCATACCTCGGCCGGACGCGTGCCGACGGCCAAGGGCTATCGCCTGTTTGTCGACCACCTGCTCACCATCCAGCCGCTGGAAGAGCTGGCCATGCGCGAGCTGGAAAGCAGCCTGCAGCCGGACAGCCCGCAGCGCATTGCGCAGGCAGCATCCACCTTGCTGTCCGATCTCACCCACTTTGCCGGGGTGGTGGTGACACCGCAGCGCTCTGATGTCGCTTTTCGCCAGATCGAATTCCTGCGCCTGTCCGAGCGGCGCATCCTGATGATTCTGGTGACGCTGGATGGTGATGTGCAAAACCACTTGCTCACCACCGAACGCGATTACAGCCCGAGCGAACTGGTGGAAGCCGGCAATTTCATCAACCAGCATTATGCCGGCCAGGGCCTGAGCGCCATTGCCAGCCGTGTGGCGGTGGAGTTGCGCGAACTGCAGGGTAACATCACCGAACTGATGTCGGCCGCAGTGCGCTTTGGCCAGAGTTCGCTGGGCAGCCCCAGCGACGCGGTGGTGATTGCCGGCGGCATGAATCTGCTGAATGTGCGCGACTTGTCCGAAGACCTGTCACGACTGCGCGAACTGTTTGCCACTTTCGAGCGCAAGACCGAACTGCTGAAACTGCTGAACCAGGGGCAGGATGCCCAGGGCGTCAATATTTTCATCGGTGAGGAATCCGGCGTGATGACGCTGGACGAATGCTCGGTGGTGACCGCGCCCTACAGCATCAACGGCATGGTGGTGGGCACGCTGGGCGTGGTCGGCCCCACCCGCATGGCCTACGAACGGGTCATTCCCATTGTCGACATTACTGCGCGGCTGGTTTCCAGCGCGCTCTCTTATTAAGCCGCACTGGCGGCAATACACGGAATTTCCGATGAAACGATTCTTGATGGCCGCTGCCCTTGCCGGTGGCGTGGTGTCTTCTGTGGCGCAAGCCGATGCCGCCTTGCTGGGCCGGGCAGACGTACAGCGCTATATCGACGAGCAGGTGGCCAGTGGCAGCTTCAACCGGCCCGAGCTGGAGGCGGTGTTTGCCAATGTGGAACTCAAGCCCAATATCATCGCCATTCTGGACAAGCCGGCGACATCCCGGCCCTGGTATCAGTTTCGCGGCAGCTTTTACAACGAGCGCCTGCTGAAAAACGGCGTGGCTTTCTGGCAGCAGCATGCCGCCACCTTGCAGCGTGCCGAGCAGGTGTATGGCGTGCCGCCGGAAATGGTAGTGGCCATTCTGGGCATTGAAACCAATTACGGCCGCAACACCGGCAGCTTCCGCCTGGCTGATGCGCTGACCACCATTGCCTTCAACTACCCGCGCCGTGCCGAGTACTTCCGTGGCGAGCTGACCGAATTCCTCAAGCTGTCCAAGGAAGAGGGCATCGACCCGCTGACGCTGAAAGGCTCTTATGCCGGGGCGATGGGCCTGCCGCAGTTCATGCCGTCCAGCTTCCGCAAGTGGGCGGTGGATTTTGACGGCAGCGGCCACCGCGATATCTGGAATAACGTCGACGATGCCATCGGCAGCGTGGCGCATTACTTCCAGCTGCAAGGCTGGCGCCATGGCGACGACATCGTCATCCCGGCAGCAGTACAACCTGGCGTGGATCTGAGCAGCCTGGTGGCCGACAAATTCAACCTGCACCTGACAGTGGGCGAACTCAAGGCACGCGGTGTGCTGCCACAAGCCCAGGTGGCCGACAACGTGCAGGCGGTGCTGGTGCCGCTGGAAACTGCGCCGGGGGTGACGGAATACTGGCTGGGGCTGAACAATTTCTATGTGATTACCCGCTACAACAAGAGCACCCTGTATGCCAAGGTGGCGCAAGAGCTGGCAGCCGAGCTGCGCCTGCGCTACCTGAATGCCCAGGCCCAGTCAGCAGCACAGCCCGCTGCCGACAGCGCGAATCCGGCCCAGTAAGGCCAGCCAGACCGGCAGGCGGCAACTGACAAAAGAAGTCGCCTTGCCGGCCGATTGCCATTAAAATCCGCCCCCATGAGCTATCAAGTCCTTGCCCGCAAGTGGCGCCCCAAACGCTTTGCCGACCTTGTCGGCCAGGAGCACGTGGTACGCGCCCTCTCCAATGCCCTGAAAGAAGAGCGGCTGCATCACGCCTATCTGCTGACCGGCACCCGCGGGGTGGGCAAGACCACCATCGCACGCATTCTGGCCAAGAGCCTGAACTGCGAAACCGGCACCACGGCCGAGCCTTGCGGTGAATGTTCTGCCTGTCGCCAGATCGACGCAGGCCGCTTTGTCGACCTGCTGGAAATCGACGCCGCCTCCAATACCGGCATCGACAATATCCGCGAAGTACTGGAAAACGCGCAGTACGCGCCCACTTCCGGCCGCTTCAAGGTGTACATCATCGACGAAGTGCACATGCTGTCCAAGAGTGCCTTCAACGCCATGCTCAAGACGCTGGAAGAACCGCCGTCCCACGTCAAGTTCATCCTGGCCACTACCGATCCGCAAAAAGTGCCGGTCACGGTGCTGTCGCGCTGCCTGCAGTTTTCGCTGCGCAACATGACGCCACAGCAGGTGGCAGGCCATCTGGCCCATGTGCTGCAAGTGGAAAACGTGCCGCATGAAAGCGCCGCACTGGCCCTGCTGGGCCGTGCTGCAGCAGGTTCCATGCGTGATGCGCTGTCGCTGCTGGATCAGGCAATTGCCTATGGCATGGGCGAGGTGAAGGAAGACGGCGTGCGCGCCATGCTGGGCGCGGTGGACCGCCGCTACCTGTTCGTGTTGCTGGACGCACTGGCCGCCGGTGATGGCCCGCGCCTGATGGCCGAAGCCGAACAGCTGGCGCAGCGTGGCATCGGTTTTGACAGTGTGCTGGCCGAAATGGCCGTACTGTTGCAGCAACTGGCCATGGCACAGACCGTGCCCACGGCCATTGCCGACGACGAACCCGAACGCGAAGCATTGTTTGCGCTGGCCAGCCTGATTGCCCCGCAAGACGTGCAGCTGTACTACCAGATTGCCATTCATGGCCGCAAGGATCTGGCGCTGGCACCGGACGAACATGCCGGTTTCAACATGAGCTTGCTGCGCATGCTGGCCTTCCATCCGGTCAACGCCCAGCCTGAGAGTGCAGCCGCGCCGCGCAGCAATGCCGCGCCTGCCGCACATCGCCCGGCGCAGGCCCCGGCCAGTGCGCCGGCGGCGGTAACTGCGGCCGAGCCCGGCACCGACGGTTCTGCCGCTGCCCGTGCCTTGCTGGCAGGCCTGGCCAATCGCAAGCCGGCCAGCCGTCTGGCCGAGCAGCAGGCTTCCCCGGCGGCCGACGCCGACCCGGAACCTGCACCCCGGCCTGAGCCTGTCGCACCGCCACCCGCGCCGGTGGAGGCGGTAGCCAAACCGCAAGTTGCGCCTGCTGTGCTAGCGCCGGTTGCTGCATCCGCGCCTGCTGAAGAGACGCCTGAAGCTGAAGACCAGGCCAGCGAGCAAGACAGCGAACTGGAAACCGCGGCGCCGTGGGACGATGCCGACGATGCCTTGCCTGCCTATGCCATGGCCGAAGAAGCCGAGCTGGCGGAAACGGTGGCCTATCAGTTTGATGGCGACTGGAGTGCGCTGGTGGGCTTGCTGGGTACCCGTCTGGGAGCCGCCCGCATGCTGGCACACAATGCCGTGCTGAAAAACTGGAGCCAGTCGCGACTGGAGCTGGCCGTGCCGGACAGCTTCCGTCACATGGCTACCCGCGACTATCAGGAAAAACTCAAGGCTGCGCTGACCGAGCAATTCGGTCAGCCGGTCGAACTGGTGGTGACAATCGAGGAACTGGGGCTGGAAACACCGGCCATGCAGGGTGCCCGTCATCGTCAGGAACAACTGGCCCAGGCCCGACAATGCCTGGAAAACGATCCGGTCATCCAGCAACTGGTGCGCGAAATGGGCGCCACGCTGGTGGCGGAAACGATTCAACCTTTGCAGGAGTTGTGACATGTTCGGTAAAAACGGTATCGCTGGTCTGATGAAGCAAGCCCAGCAAATGCAGGAAAACATGAAGAAGGCCCAGGAAGAACTGGCCACCGTGGAAGTGGAAGGCCAGTCCGGTGCCGGTCTGGTGAAAATCGTCATGACTTGTGCTCACGATGTGAAGCGCGTGTCCATCGACGACAGCCTGCTGGACGATGCCAAGGAAGACAAGGAAATGCTGGAAGACCTGATTGCCGCTGCCGTCAACGACGCGGTACGCAAGGTGGAAGCCACTTCCCAGGAAAAGATGTCCGGCTTTACCAACGGCCTGAATCTGCCGGCCGGCATGAAACTGCCGTTCTAAGACCCGCTCATAAAAACCCCGATTCTGCGTTGCGCCGACTTGCCGTACTCACTGTACTGTCTGCGTCGGCGCGCCTTGACTCGGGTGCTCTACGAGGTTTTGTTAGCGGCTCCAAGCCCCTTGCAACTGGCGGGGCCCGCCAATGATTGACAGCCCGTGGGAGTGGGAGTCGGCATGGAGCAGGTATTGCAGGGACGTTGTCTGTGTGGGGCGGTGCGCTATCAATGCCATGGCCGCCCCTTGAGCGTGACTTACTGCTATTGCAAGACCTGCCAGCTGGCCAGCGGCGCGCCGGTGTACCTGGGGGCGCTATACCCCGCCGGTGCCGTGCGCTGGCAAGGCAGCACCACCGCTTACCGCTCCTCGGCGCTCGGCCTGCGACATTTTTGCGGGCAGTGCGGTTCCACCCTGTTTTATGAATGCACCGATGGCAGCGGGCGGGTGGAAATCACCATTCCCACGCTGGAAACGCCAGCGGTATTGCGGCCTGACTGTCATGAATGGACGTCCAGTGCCATTCCCTGGTTTCACCTGGACGACGACCTGCCGCGTTACCCGCAGGGCGCGCCGGACGACTGATGCCTTGCCTGTTCCCCTTTGCCAAACCCGTATTCCGGATTGCCGATGAAAAACCCACCCGCGCTTGAACAACTGATTGCTGCCCTGAAAGTGCTGCCCGGTGTCGGCCCCAAAACCGCCCAGCGCATGGCTTTCCATTTGCTGCAACGGGACAAGACCGGGGCGGACAAGCTGGCGCGGGCGCTGGATCGGGCGCTGAACCATCTCACCCATTGCGAACGCTGTAATACCTTCAGCGAAACCCCGTTGTGCAGCATCTGTGCCGACCCGGAGCGCAGGCCAGACCAGCTGTGCGTGGTGGAAATGCCGGCCGATCTGATGACGCTGGAGCAGGCCAAATGCTATCAGGGCCTGTATTTCGTGCTGATGGGGCGTATTTCGCCGCTGGACAATATCGGCCCCAAGGAAGTGAACCTGGACAAGCTGATGGTGCGGGCGCTGGACGAGGTGGTGGAGGAGGTGGTGATTGCCACCAATTTTACTGCCGAGGGCGAAGTCACCGCCCACATGATTGCCGAGCTGCTCAAGGGCCGTGGCCCCAAGGTGTCGCGCATTGCGCGCGGACTGCCGGTGGGCGGCGAGCTGGAATATGTCGACCTGAGCACGCTGGCGCAGGCGGTGTACGAACGCAAATCGCTGACCGCCCAGTCCGACCCGTCCACCCCGCCGGGCTGAGCGTTACGGCAAGCGCTGTCACTCCATGGCTTGCCGCAGCAGTGCGCCTAACAGGGCAACGCCCTCGCGCTGGTGTAGCGGGTCGAAAAAGCTGAAGTTAAGCCGCAAGGCATTGGCCGCTACCGGGTGCGGGTAGAACAGCGTGGCCGGTGCGTAATGTATGCCCTGTTCGATGGCCAGTGGCAGCAAGGCCGCACAGTCCAGCCCTTCCGGCAACACCACCCACTGGAAATAGCCGCCCTCGGCGCGCAGCAAACGGCTGCCCGCCGGAAAACTCTCCATGATTTGCTGCACCATGGCATCGCGCCGCTGCCGCAGGCTGGCACGCAGCCGGGTCAGCATGTCGCCGTGCTGGCCGGTGGCCAGCAGCCGTGCCAGCGCCATCTGGCTGGGCAGGGGGGTGCCCAGCGAGCTGCACAGCTTCAGCCCGCGCACCGTGTCGCTCAAGCGACCGGCTGCAATCCAGCCTACCCGGTAGCCCGGTGCCAGTGATTTGCTGAACGATGAGCAGTGCAGCACCGTGCCACTACGGTCGTAGGCCTTGAGCGGGCTGGCCCCCTGTTTGCCGAAGTACAGCTCGCGGTAGGTGTCGTCCTCGATGATGCATACCCGGTATTGCTCGGCCAGTGCCACCAGCGCGCGCTTTTGCGCCTCCGGCATCACCAGGCCGGTGGGGTGCTGGAAGTTGGCCATCAGCACGATGCCGGCCGGGCGTTGCTCGCGCAGCGTTTCTTCCACTGCGGCCAGGTCCAGGCTGCCTTGCACGGACAGAGCGGCAGGCAGGATGGCAATGCCCAGATGGCGCAGTTGTTCCAGCGCCGCCGGGAAGGCTGGCGTCACCACTATCATGCTCTGGCTGCCGGAGGCGCTGACTGCCGCGCGCATGGCCAGGGTGAGTGCTTCCATGCCACCGCAGGTAATCAGCAGCTCGTCCCCCGCCAGCGCAATGCCCTGACTCAGGTAATGCAGGCCCAGCTCGCGGCGCAGGCCGTCAAAACCTTCCAGCGGTGTGCTGGACAGGGCATCGCGGTAGTCCTGCAAGGCGCGGCCCAGCGCCCGGTTCATCGGTGTGGTGTTGATCAGCGCCGGGTTGATGAAGGGGCAGCCCCAGGGCATGGGCAGGGCGGTGGTCAGGTGTTCCATGCGCAGGGTTTGCGGCGCTGCGGTTTCGGCCGGTGCTGCGCGTGTTGCCGGTGGACACACGCGGAAGCCGGAGCGCGGCAGCGCCTGCAGCAATCCCTGCCGCTCCAGCTCGGCATAAGCGCGCTGGGCGGTGGTCAGGCTGACGCCATGGTCCTGGCACAGCTGGCGCAAGGAGGGCATGCGGTCACCGGCGCGCAGCTGGCCCTGTTCGATGGCGTGGCGGAACAATTGCGCCAGTTGCTGGGTTTTGCTCATGGACTGATTACTCGCGGATGGGGTGCTCATTCGCCGATAAAGCTGCTTTTTTCCTGCAGCACATGTGCCGGTTGCGCCAGCGAGCGAATGACAAAACGGATGTCATTGGCCCCGCGGGCTGCGTTTTCAGGTGCTACCTGCACCCGCACGCCGATGGTCTCGGTGGCGGTGGCGGCCAGGCTGACTGTCGGCGTGGCCGCTACCAGCCGGATGCCGGGCAGGCCTTCCACGCTGATGGCCAGGCGCTGGGCGGATTCGCTGCTGTTGATCAGCCGCACACTATAGCTGTTTTCCAGCCAGCCATCGTCGGTTTCCCGCACCAGGCTGGCGCGGTCGCGCAGGATGTCGGCCTTGAATGGCAGGCGCTGGGTAAAGCTGAATACCGACAGGCTGATGATGCCCAGCAACAGGCTGCTGTAAAACAGCACGCGTGGCCGCTGCCATGCCGGTTTGCTGTGTTGCCTGCCTTCCAGTGCCGCCTCGCTGGTGTAGCGGATCAGCCCGCGCGGGGCGTGCAGCTGGTCCATCACTTGGTCGCAGGCGTCGATGCAGGCCGCGCAGCCGATGCACTCGTATTGCAGGCCGTTGCGGATGTCGATGCCGGTAGGGCAAACCTGCACGCAGATGCCGCAGTCGATGCAGCCACCGGCGGATTTGTCGGCCTGCTTGCCGCGTGGTTCGCCACGGCGGGCATCATAGGAAATGATCAGCGTGTCACGGTCGAACATCGCACCCTGAAAACGGGCATAAGGGCACATATGGCTGCACACTTTTTCCCGTAACAGCGCGGCTAGCAAATAGGTGAAGGCTGCGTAGAACAATATCCAGAACACTTCCCACGGCCCGGCCTGACCCTGCCACAGATTGCTTGCCAACTCGCCTGCCGGGGCAAAGTAGGCCACCAGCGAAAAGCCGGTCCACAGCGAAAACAGCAGCATCAGGCTGTGGGCCAGCCCCTTTTTCAGCAGCTTGCCGGCGCGGTTGGGGGCGGCATCCAGCTTGCGTCTGGCCTTGTGGTCGCCCAGCACCAGCCGCTCGATCCACAGCATGATCTGGGTGTACACCGTTTGTGGACAGGAATAACCGCACCACAGCCGCCCGGCCAGCGTGGTCCACCAGAACAGGCCCAGTGCGCTGACCACCAGCAGGGCGGCCAGATAGACAAAGTCCTCCGGCCAGAAGCTGGCACCGAATACGAAGAACTGGTGGCGTTCCAGATCAAACAGCACCGCCTGGCGATGATTCCACTGCAGCCATGGCAGGCCGAGGAAAACCAGCTGGGTGAGGATGACCAGTGCCACGCGGATGTTGTTGAAACGGCCACTGGTCAGGCGGGGGTAAATCTTGATGGGGACGGGCTGGCTCATGCTGCGGGCTCCGGAAGGATAACCCGCTCTTTTTAGGCGCTGTCACCATGACAGACAATGCACAGATCAAGCTGGTTTTATCAGTACAGATTTTTATTTTATCTATAAAAACAAAGGCTTGATTTGTATTGAATCCGGGTGGCGCTGCCGCTGATGCATACAGTTTCGGTACAGCTGTTTGCGCCAGATCAAACCGCTGGCTTAGCGCGTCAGCTGCGGAAACAACCGGTACAGGCCATCGACGATGATCTCGACAGACACCGCCGCCAGCAGCATGCCCATCACCCGGTTGACGATATTGATGCCGGTCTGGCCCAGCAGGCGGCTGATGGGGGAGGCCAGCACCAGCGCGCCATAGCAGGTAACGGCTACCAGCAGGCTGCTGATCAGCAGATACACCACCTGCACCCAGGAGTGGGCGGTGGAAGCATAAATGATGACGGTGGAAATGGTGCCGGGGCCGGTGAGCAGCGGAATGGCCATCGGCACTACAGCGATATTGGTTTTGGCCTCGGCCTCGGACTGCTCTTCCTTGGTGGTCTTGGTAGGAGCCGGCTTGGCATTCATCAGCGCAATGGCAATCAGCATCACCAGCAAGCCGCCGCCAACCTGGAAGGAACCGATGCTGATACCGAGAAAGCGCAGCAGGGTTTCGCCCACCACGGCAAACAGGCACAGCACCACCGCCACCGCCAGTGTGGTGGTCTTGGCAATGCGCTTGCGTTCCAGCTGACTGGAAGTGGGAGTCAGGCTGATGAAGATGGGAATGGCCCCCAGCGGGTTGACCAGCACCAGCAGGGCGACAAAGATTTTGGCGATTTCGAGTTCCATGGTGCATCCATGCTAGGGCAAAGCCGTGGGGCTGACATTCAGCGGCGGGACACAAAGCTGCAGGCTTGCGCCAGCGCTGGCGGACAATGCATGCAGCATAGCCCTTGCCGCGCTGCATTGCCGCTCAGCCCTCGTGCGTGACGGCGGACAAGGGCTCGTGAAAGCGCAGCAGGCGTCCGGCATTGGCCATCACCAGCAGGGTGCTCAGATTGTGCAGCACAGCCGCCAGCAGCAGGCCGGCACTGCCCAGCAGGCCAAAGGCGGCCAGCAGGGTGAGTGCCACCGCCCAGCCGAGCCCCAGCACCACGTTTTGTGCCAGTACCCGGCGGCACAGGCGGCTGAGCCTGATGGCGGTGGCCAGGCGGCGCAAATCATGGCTGATCAGCACCACATCGGCAGCGGCCACGGCAATATCGGCTGCGCTGGCTCCCATGGCCACGCCAACCGCACCGGCCTTCAGCGCCAGCGAGTCGTTGATGCCATCTCCCACCACCAGTGGGCGGTAACCGGCGCTGATTTCTGCTTGTACTTCCTTGAGTTTGCCGGCGGGCAGCACCTGCGCCACCACACGGTCCATGGCCAGTGCCTGGCCTACCGGCTCCGCGGCCTGCCGGTGGTCGCCGGTCAGCAGCATTTGCCGTTGCAGGCCCAGTCGGCGTAGTTGCTGCATGGCCTCGGCGGCCTCGGCGCGCGGGCTGTCGGCCAGATGGAACCAGGCCAGCAGGCGGCCATCCAGCGCTAGTCCAGTCAGCGATGCAGTGCTGCGTGCAGGCCGTTCACCAGGCACGCCCATTTGCTGCAACAGGGCAGGGCGGCCCAGCAGCACCTGTCCCCAGTCACTGTCGGCCTGCATGCCCATGCCGGGCAGTTCCTGCACATTACGCAAGGCGGGCGCGGGTTGGTCGGTGGCGAGGGCGGCCAGCGCGCGGCTGACCGGGTGGGTGCTGCAGGCGGCCAGCCCGGCAGCCAGCCAGACTGCTTCCACTGGGCTGTCGTTCACCAGCGTGTCCACCGACTGCACTGCCAGCTGGCCGCTGGTGAGGGTGCCGGTCTTGTCGATGACCAGTGCGTTGACATCGGCCAGCTCTTCCAGAAAGGCTGCGCCGCGAATCAGCACGCCATGGCGCGCAGCCACCGCCACCCCGGCCACGGCAGTGGAGGGAGCGGCCAATACCAGCGCGCAGGGGCAGGCCGCCACCAGCACGGCCAGCATGGCCTGGCTGTCGTGGCTGACAAACCAGCACAGTGCGGCAATGGCCAGCACCAGCCCCATATAGGACGCCGCATGACTCTCCACCAGCCGGGTGACTGGCGGCTTGGCTTGTTCGGCCTGTTGCATCAGCGCGCTGATGCGCCCCAGTGCCGATTGTTCGCCCACCTGGCTGACTTCCAGTTGCAGCAGGCCTTGCAGATTGACCGCACCGGCATACACCTGGCTGCCGGGTAAGACATCCTGTGGCAGGGCCTCGCCGGTGATGGCCGAGGTGTCCAGGCTGGATTGCCCGCTCACCACCATGCCGTCGGCCGGAATGCGCTCGCCCGGTCGTACTTCCACCCGGTCGCCGCTACGCAGCTGGCTGTTGTCGACTTCTTCCAGACTGCCGTCGGGCCGATAGCGGCGGCTGCGGCTGCTGGTAAGGCTGGCCAGCGCGCGGATGGCTTCTTGTGAACCCAGCAGGCTGCGTTCTTCCAGCACATGGCCCAGCACCATCAGGATGGGCAGCAGGGCGGCGCTGAGGGTGTCGCCACTGGCCCAGGCACCCAGCATGGCAAGTGCCACCAGCAGGTCGGTCATGCCGTGCAGGTCCGGGTGTTGCAGGCTGTGCCAGGCGGCACGCAGCAGCGGTACCGCCATCAGCAGCGCGGCGGCGCTGGTCAGCCATTGGGCGATGATTTGCCCGTCGGGAATCAGGAAATGCCAGATACCAGCCAGCAGCAACAGGCCGATGGCCAGCAAGGCCAGTTGCAACTGGCGGGCGCTGCGTTGTTGTTCGGCGGCATCCAGCAAGCCGTGGTGGGGATGGGGACAGCACTGGTTCACGGTCGGACTCCCGGCACAATCACCCGGCCACTGCTGTCCGGGTCCATGGTGGTGACCTGGCCTGCCTTGGCCAGTACCTGCTGGATCTTGTCCTGATACAGCTGGCGCAGCAGGGCCGGCCCGTCCGGCTGCTGCATGCGCGGTGCCAGCGCCAGGATTTCGCTGGTTTCATTGCGGGCCAGGGCCAGCCGTTCGTCGGCACGGGCGTGGGCGCTGTTCAGGATGGTGCTGACGGCGGCGCTGGCTTGCTGTTGTTGCCGGGCGGCGGCGGTCTGGGCTTGTGCCAGTTGCCGCTCGACGGTCTGGTCGGCGGTCAGTACCGCGTCAAAGGCAGCCTGGGCGGCATGCGGCAGGCTGGAGGTGAGGTCGATACGGGCGACTTGCAGGCCAAGCGGCACACCACGCTGGCGCAGTTGCTGCAGCCGCTGGTTGACCGCTTGCACCAGTTCGCCACGCAGGCGTTCGCGCAGTTCGGCCTGCTGGCTGGAGGGCTGGTTGCTGCGGGTCACCAGAATGCTGTCCAGATCGCGGCCTGCACTCAGCTGCAAGGCGGCGGCGCTCACCAGCCGGTCCAGCGCGGGCAGGGCCTGTTCACCTTGCCGGGCGTAGGCGGCGGCATCGTCAATGCGGTAATACACGGTGGCATTAAGCTGCACCACGCCCACATCGCCTGTCAGCAGATACCCGGAGCCGGCCAGTTCGTCACCCATCTGTTGCAATGATGTCCCGGCACCATCCAGCGCCAGCGCATGGGCATTGCGGCTGAGCCCTTCTACCTGCCGTTGTTGCAGTCGTTCGGTGGCGGGCAGCCAGATGATGCTGTCGATGGGGCTGGGCCAGGCCAGCAGCAGCCCGGCGCGCTGTACCCGGTCGATGGCGCCAAAGTGCAGCACCACCGCCTGGCTGTCGGCCGGCACCGGCCTGACATGCGCAGTCAACCAGCCAAGGCCGGCCAGCACGGTGATGGCCAGCAACAGGCGGTAACCCAGACGCAGCGACTGGGCCAGTGCGCTGGCGGGCAGAGAGGTGGCCGCCATCATTTGCCCTTTGCACTCTTGCCGGCGGCCAGCCCCGGCGGGCCATCCACCAGCGCGCGGAACGGGGCGGCATCGGTACGCAATATCAGGTGGGTGCCGGAACCCACCACGCCGTTGAGGGTGTCCAGCGAGCGCAGTGTCTTGTACAGCTCCGGCGCTTTTTGCCAGGCATCGGCGTAAATCCGCGCAGCCTGCACGCGCGAACCGGCTTCGATTTCGGCAGCGGCCACACTGGCATCGGCTTGCTGGATACGGGCATCGCGTGCGGCATTGGCACGGATGGCGGCGGCCTGTTCATTGCCGCTGGCAGTGCGTTCGGCGGCGATGGTGTCACGTTCGGCCCGCATCCGCGCCACGGTGGCATCCAGCGTGACAGCGGGCAGGGTCAGGCGCTCCAGCCCGACATCCACCACCTGTACGCCATAACTTTCCAGCAGCTGCGGTGTCAGTTGCTGGCGCAGTTGTTGTTCCAGCTGGCTGATGCGCAACTGGCTGCGGTCGGTATTCACCAGATTGCCCAGGGCAAAGCGGCTGCTGCCGGTTTCCATGGCGGAGCCGGCAAAGGTGGCAATCTGCCGCGCCGCTTCGTCCGGCTGGTTCTGTACCGCGCGCAAAAAGCGGGTGATATGGCTGCTGTCGGCCGGAACCTGCCAGGCGACATAGCTTTGCATGATCACCCGCAGGCCGTCGCGCGTGCCTACATCTTGCAGGCCGCTGGAGGTGGTACGCAGGCGCAGGTCCACCGGGACCACGGTTTCCAGTGGCGGCGGCAGACGCCAGGCCAGACCCGGCTGCAGCAATACCCGTACCGGTGCACCAAAGCGGGTGATGACCAGGGCTTCGCCCGAATGCACTTGCAACATGCAGGCGGACAGCCCGGCCAGCAGCAATACGCCAAGCGCGGCGGCGGTTTTCCAGTGTCGCCAGCCGCTGCTCGGGCTGTCGCTCGCGTGAGGGTGGTGGTGAAACAGCGCCAAATCAGGCTCCTCAGGGATGCGTTCCCGCTATGGCGGGTGGCGGTTCGGTGGCAATCGGCGCGCCATGCAGGTCGATGGCGGGCAGGCCGGGGTTGTTGGCGGCCGGGCGCAGGTCAATGGTGGGCAGGGCACTGGCCGGAATGCGATGGTCGATGATGATGGGCTGGGCCTGATGCAGGCCTTGCTTCAGTGCGTGCAGATAGCGCTCCAGCAGGAAGGACTGCCCGCCAACACCGGCGGC
The DNA here is from genome assembly GCF_041914625.1 of Aquitalea pelogenes. Classification (NCBI taxonomy): domain Bacteria; kingdom Pseudomonadati; phylum Pseudomonadota; class Betaproteobacteria; order Neisseriales; family Chromobacteriaceae; genus Aquitalea; species Aquitalea pelogenes. The sequence continues at coordinate 59,312 of NZ_JAYSDA010000025.1, forward strand.
CTGACGGTCGGCCTGAAAGGCAATGGCATCCACCTTGCTGCGCGCCACCCGCTCGGCAGCGCTGGCGCTGGCATCGCGTGCCGCCTGTACGGCAGCCTGAATGGCAGCGCTATGGCTGCGCACGGCCTGGGCGCGTTCGGCAGCCACACGAGCCTGCGCCAGAATGGCCGCAGCCTGCACGCCGTGATAGGCATTGGCCGCAGCCGCAGGCGGGTGAATGGCCTGAATCACCACGGCCAGCAGTTCCAGCCCGCTACCCGAGCGGTTCAGCGCCTGCTGGATTTGCTGTTGCAGCTGGCGCGAGGTATCGGCCAGAGCATCGCCCAGCAGCTTGTCCAGCTGCTGCCCGGCAAAGTAATGCAGCATGGCGCGGTCCGCCACCGCATGCAACAGGGCGGTGGGGTCAGCCTGCTGGTAGAGTGCCAGGGCGTCGGCATCGCGCAGTCCCTGACGGTAGACCAGGCGCACATCCAGGCCCACCAGCTGGGTGCTCTGGCGTTCGCCTTGCTGGCTGGCAATCAGCTGGGTGGTTTCGGCGGCATGGTTGCCATCCCACAAATGGTTGTTGCTGGCGGCTGATACGCTACTGTCCGGGCTTTGCCAGCGTCCCTGGCTATCCTGTTGCAGGCCGCTGGCCAGCTGATGTACCACGCCGTATTCCACCCGGCGCACCTTGCCGAACGGCCATGGCAAACCCAGATGCCAGCCCGCCTGCCACACCGCTATCGGCTGGCCGAAGCGTTCGTACACGCCACGTTGATCACTATTGATGGTGCTGATGCTGCTCAATAGCCAGCCCCCCGCGAGCAGGGCCAGTGCAAAAGGCCGCATGGCACGGCCCAGGTATTGCAAGGCCCAGCTCTGGCGCAGTTCCAGCCCCAGCCCCTGTTGCAGGCGGCTACGCCAGTTGCGCACACCATCCTGCCCCAGCAGGCTGGCAAGCAGGCTGTTGAACGGCAGGGCGGGAGGCTGCTGGCGCTGGTAAGGCTGAAAGATTTGCCACAGCGCACGCAAGCCCAGCTCGATAGCCAGCACTGCCATCAACAGTGCACCTGCCTGTAACAGGCGCAGCAGCCAGTCCAGCCCCAGCAGCAGGCCGGCAGCGGCCAGCGCGGGCAGCAGCATGGACAGTAATACGGCACGCAAGATGGCTTGCAGCTGTGCTGCTTCCGGCCATTGTTCTTTATCCTGCAAGGCCAGGCTGCGCTCCAGCAGCAGTGTGGCAAAACTCAAAGCCAGTCCGCACAACAGCGCGGCTAACAGGCTATCCGGGTTGGGGGTGCTTTCTGGCGTGGCTTGCAATACCAGCAGGCTGATCAGCAGGGTCAGCAGGCTGGTGCCGGCTTGTTGCACTACCGCCCAGCCGGTGCGGCGGCCAATCAGCCGTCGCAGGCGTGGCCACAGCAGCCAGCGGCGCAGGCTGTATTTGCCCGTTGTGCGGTGGGTAGGCGCTGTCGTGTCGGTGGGGCGGAGTTTGCCGGGTAAAAACTGCGGGAAAAGGGGCAGCGCAGTCATGGCCTGCCGCTTGCGGCGCCAGCCGGCCAGATTGCTACTGCCATACAGCGTGCCAGTCAGCAGCCACAGGCTGGCAGACAGCGACAGGCACAGCAGGCGCGCTGTCCAGCCAGAAAGCAGCAGTCCGGCCAGCAGGCAGGCGATGGCCAGCAGCAGGGCCGGCAGGGCGCAGCGCCGGTAGAGCAATTCCTGCCGGGCGGCGGCATCAGCTAGGGCAGAGGGGGATGTCTTCATGGTCCTGAGACGGCGTCGGGCAGCGCCAGCGCAACTGGCCGGCAATGCTACACTACCTGCATCGCCGGATTGGCACGGGAGCAGGCAAAGCATGGATCATACACCTTACCTTGGCATGGCGTGTTGCGGCCTGATGGCAGCTGCACAGGCGGGCATGCCGGCGGCAGAGCCGCCAGCCAGTGTCCCCGCCATGCAGCAGCAGGCTCCCGCCAACAGCAGCTATCAATGCGTGAACCCGGCGCAGCAACTGCATGCCATGCTGGCGCGCTACGCCCTCAAGTGTGGCGATGCGGCCTGCCCGCTGTGCAATCCGCCTGCTGCGCCGTGAGGGCTCAGGCCAGCAGCAGCTTTTCCAGAGTGCGCTGGTAAATTTCGGCCAGCGGTTCCAGATGGGCCACTTCCACACATTCGTTCAGCTTGTGGATGGTGGCGTTGACCGGGCCAAACTCCACCAGCTCGCGCGCAATGCGCTTGATGAAGCGGCCATCGGAAGTGCCACCGGTGGTGGACAGCTCGGCGCTATGGCCGGTGACCTGATAGATGGCCTCGCCCAGTGCATCGGTCAGTGCGCCCGGTGCGGTGATGAAGGGCATGCCGGACAGGGACCAGTGCAACTCGTAACCCAGGCCGTGCTTGTCCAGAATGGCATGCACCCGGTCTTTCAGCGATTCCACCGAGCTTTCCGGGCTGAAGCGGAAGTTGAAGCGGATTTCACACAGGCCGGGAATGATGTTGACCGCACCGGTACCGGCGTGGATGTTGGACACCTGCCAGCTGGTGGGCGGGAAGAAATCATTGCCACGGTCCCATTCGGTGACGGCCAGCTCGGCCAGTGCCGGTGCCATCAGGTGGACCGGGTTCTTGGCCAGGTGCGGGTAGGCAATATGACCCTGGATGCCGTGAATCACCAGGCGGCCGGACAGTGAACCGCGGCGGCCGTTCTTGATGGTGTCGCCCAGCTTCTGGTCGGAAGTCGGTTCGCCGACAATGCAGTAGTCAATCAGCTCGCCACGCGCTTCCAGCGTATCCACCACCTTGACCGAGCCATCCACCGCCACGCCTTCTTCGTCCGAGGTCAGCAGCAGGGCAATGCTGCCGGGGTGATCCGGATGGTCTGCCACAAAGGCTTCAATGGCGGTAATGAAGGCCGCCAGCGAGGCTTTCATGTCGGCCGCGCCACGGCCGTACAGCAGGCCGTTGCGCTGACGCGGTTCAAACGGCGGGCTGTCCCATTGCTCTACCGGACCGCTGGGCACCACGTCGGTGTGGCCGGCAAAGCACAGCAGCGGGCCGCTGTTGCCACGCCGCGCCCACAGATTGTCCACTTCGCCAAAACGCATCGGTTCGATGACAAAACCCAGTGCATGCAGGCGTTCGGCCAGCAGTTGCTGGCAGCCGGCATCGTACGGGGTGACGGAATCGCGGCGGATCAGCTCGCAGGTCAGGTCCAGGGTCTTGCTCATGCGGCAAACTCCTCGGCCCATTGTGCTTCGTTGAAACCCACGCTGATCTTGCCCGGGCGTTCCAGCACCGGACGCTTGATGATGGAGGGCTGCGCCTGCAGCACGGCAATCGCGCCTTCAGCCGTGGCGGCCTGGGCTTTCAATTCGTCGGACAGGCCACGCCAGGTGGTGCCCTGGCGGTTGATCAGCTTGTCCAGGCCCACCGCGGCGATCCAGGCTTGCAGCTGGGCTTCGGTCACGCCCTGTTTCTTGAAATCGTGAAAGGCAAAGTCGATGTGATGATCGGTCAGCCACTGGCGGGCTTTCTTGACCGTATTGCAATTGGGAATGCCGTAGAGGGTAATCATGTTGTGTGCTTGTTTATAAATCCAGGGTGAATCCGTCAAAGCTGGTGGAGGCTTTGTCTGGGTCTTGCTTGTCCTGCTGCGGGGCTGCAGCCTTTTGGGCTTCTGCCTGCTTGCTTTGGGCGTGGTTGATCAGCCAGTACAGGTTGGTGGGCGAGTCGGCATTTTTCAAGGCATCGTCCAGCAGGATGCGGTCTTGCTGGTACAGGCGGAACAGCGACTGCTCGAAGGTTTGTGCGCCTTCGCTCATGCTGTTTTCGATGGCTTCCTTGATCTGGTCGATTTCGCCATTGCGAATCAGCTCGGCAATATGCGGGGTATTGATCAGGATTTCCAGTGCCGGAATCTGCTTGCCATCCTTGGTGGGGACCAGGCGCTGCGAAATCACCGCGCGCAAGGAAACGGACAAGTCCATCAGCAGTGCGTTGCGGCTATCGGTGGGGAACAGGCTGATCACCCGGTTGAGCATGTGATAACTGTTGTTGGCATGCAGCGTGGACAGGCACAAGTGGCCGGACTGGGCGTAGTTGATGGCATGCGTCATGGTTTCGGCATCGCGGATTTCGCCAATCATCAACACATCCGGCGCTTCACGCATGGCGTTTTTCAGCGCGTTTTCGTAAGAGAAGGTATCCACGCCGATTTCGCGCTGGTTGACGATGGATTTCTGGTGGCGGTAGACAAACTCGATCGGGTCTTCCACCGTCAGGATATGGCCGGACTGGGTCTGGTTGCGGTGTTCCAGCAGGGATGCCACGGTGGAACTCTTGCCGCTGCCGGTGGCCCCCACCACGATGATCAGCCCGCGCTTTTGCTGTACCAGCGTCTGCAGGGTATCGGGCAGGTTCAGCTCGGCCAGCGAGGGAATGCGCGGCCGGATGAAGCGCACCACCATGGCTACCGTGCCGCGCTGCCTGAAAATGTTTACCCGGTAATTGCCCAGTCCTTCCACCAGCCGGCCGAAGTTCATTTCCAGCTCGCGCTCGAAGGTGGCGATCTCGCCATCATTCATCAGGCTGTAAGCCAGCTGGCGAACAATATCAGCCGACAGCGGCTTGTCGTTGATGGGCAGGGTGACGCCATCAATCTTGATCTGCGGCGGCGCTTCTGCCGTGAAAAAAATGTCACTGGCTTGTTTGTCGGCCATCAGCTTGAAAAATGGCAGCATCAGCATGGTCGGGTTTTCCAATCCGGTATTCAGTATGGCGGCTGCACAAAGTGCATGGTCTTTTTATAGCGCTATTGTGCCTGCTCCGGGCCGCAAGCGACAGCCAATAAGAAAAAAGCCCGCATCAGCGGGCTTCTGTCGGGTGGCTCAGGCCTGTTTGCCGACTTCCTGGTCGCGCAGGGCGCGACGCAGGATCTTGCCGACATTGGTCTTGGGCAGCTCCTGGCGGAACTCCACGCTGCGCGGCACCTTGTAGGCGGTCAGGTTCTCGCGGCAATGCTGGATCACGGCTTTTTCCGTCAGGCTGTCATCCTTGCGTACCACGAACACCTTCACCGCCTCGCCGGACTTGTCATCCGGCACGCCGATGCAGGCCACTTCCAGTACGGCTGGGTGGCTGGCTACCACGTCTTCCACTTCATTGGGATAAACATTGAAGCCGGATACCAGAATCATGTCCTTCTTGCGATCCACCAGCTTGACGTAGCCTTCCGGGGTGACCACGGCCATGTCGCCGGTAGCCAGGAAACCGCGCGAGTCAATCACCTTGGCGGTTTCGTCCGGGCGGTTCCAGTAGCCCTTCATCACCTGCGGGCCCTTGATGCATAACTCGCCCTGTTCGCCTTGCGGCACGGCCTGGCCATCGGCACCGCGGATTTCAATGTCGGTGGACGGAATCGGCAGGCCGATGGTGCCGTTGTAGGCCTGGATATCCAGCGGGTTGATGCAGGCAGCCGGGCTGGTTTCGGTCAGGCCGTAGGCTTCGGCCAGAGTGACGCCGGTCAGTTGCTTCCATTTGTCGGCCACGGCCTTTTGCACCGCCATGCCGCCACCCAGCACCAGACGCCAGCTGGAAAAGTCCACCGACTGGAAGTCAGGGTGATTGAGCAGGGCATTGAACAGGGTGTTGACCCCGGTCATCGCCGTGACGCGGTATTTCTTGATTTCCTTGATGAAGCCCGGAATGTCGCGCGGGTTGGTGATCAGCACGTTCAGTGCGCCCAGCTCGGTGAAGATCATCAGGTTCGCGGTGAGCGAAAAGATGTGATAGAGCGGCAGGGCGGTAATGATGATTTCCTCGCCCTCGCGTGCCACCGGTTTCACCCAGGCACCGGCCTGCAGCATGTTGGCAATGATGTTGCGGTGAACCAGCATCGCTCCTTTGGAGATGCCGGTGGTGCCGCCAGTGTATTGCAGGAAGGCAATGTCCTCGTGGCCGATGCTGACCGGGACAAAACGCTGCGCTGCGCCGGCTGCCAGTGCGTCGTTGAAGCGGGTATGGCCCGGCAGCTTCCAGGCCGGCACCATCTTCTTGATGTTGCGCACCACGAAATTCACCAGCAAACGCTTGGGGAAGCCCAGCATGTCACCGATGGAAGTCACGATGACATTCTTCACCTTGGTGCGCTTGATCACGTCTTCCAGCACGCTGGCAAAGTTTTCCAGGATGACGATGGTTTCCGCACCCGAATCATTCAGCTGGTGTTCCAGTTCGCGCGGGGTGTACAGCGGATTGACGTTCACCACCGTGCCGCCGGCGCGCAAGGTGCCGAATACCGCCACTGGATATTGCAGCAGATTGGGCATCATGACGGCAACGCGATCCCCCTTTTTCAGCTGCAAGGTGTTTTGCAGATACGATGCAAACTGCTCGGTCAGTGTTTGCAGCTGTCCATAGCTGAGGATCTTGTCCATATTGGCCATGGCAGGGCGGTCACGGAACTTGTGAACGCTGCGATCAAACACTTCGACAATCGACTGGAACTGATTGATGTCGATCTCGTGTGCTACCCCTGGCTGGTAATTCTTTAGCCAAACCTTTTCCATAAGTAGGGTTTCTCCATCGTGCTGATACGAGAGTGCCGCGCCGGCATCACTGCTGTGGCGAGCATCTTCTATATAATTGTTTCTGAATTTTCGAATGGGTATTGCGCCCATTCCTATGTACCCGAACTTCGTCAGGTTGCAGCTAATTTACAGTATGTGAAAAATGCACGCAAAGCACAGGCCGATGCATGTCGGGGTGGCGGGTAGGGCCTTGACAGGCTTCGGTTTTCTTTTTTGCAGGAATGGGTTACAATCGCGATGTTTAGGGATGGGCGTTTCGCCCATTTTTTATTTGTGGAAAGAAGCAATGGATGTACGTTTGCTGCTGGAAAACACCCTGCCAGGTCTAGGCTACGAGCTGGTCGATTTTGAAATGACCCAGGGTGGTGGTTATCGCGTGTTTATGGACAAGCCAGGTGGCGTCACGGTGGAAGACTGTGTGCTGGTCAGCAATCACCTGACCCGTCTGTTCATGGTTGAAAACGTCAATTACGAACGGCTCGAGGTTTCCTCCCCGGGGCTGGATCGTCCTCTGAAGAAAGAGGCGGACTTCGTGCGCTTTGCCGGACAGCTTGCCAAGATCAAGACGCGCATGCCGGTCGAGCAGCAAAAGAAGTTTGCCGGTCGTCTTGTCGGGGTTGAAGATGGCGCGGTCAAGCTGGAAGTGGATGGCGGCCGCATCGTGGCAATTGCCCTGACCAATATCGACAAAGCCAGGCTCGAGCCTGAGTTTTGAGCGCGGATAGGTCCTGTTGCCGCGCATAAGGACAAAAATTCGGAGGAATGCATGAGTCGCGAGATTTTGTTGCTGGTTGATGCCCTGGCAAGCGAGAAGAATGTCAGCAAGGATGTGGTTTTTTCCGCCCTTGAAATGGCACTTGCTTCGGCAACCAAAAAGAAGTTTACCGATGACGAAATGGATGTGCGTGTCGAAATCGACCGTCACACCGGGCAATACCAGACTTTCCGTCGCTGGACGGTGGTGCAGAACGAGCTGATCGAAAACGAGAGCCGCGAAATCACCATTACCGACGCGCGTGATGATGATCCGCGCATCGAAGTGGGTGCAGTGATCGAACAACCGATGGAAGCCGTCGAGTTTGGCCGTATCGGTGCCCAGACTGCCAAGCAGGTCATCCTGCAACGCATCCGCGACGCCGAGCGTGAACAGCTGCTGAACGAATTCCTGCAGCGTCGCGAACACCTGATCACCGGCACCATCAAGCGCATCGAACGTGGCAATGCCATTATCGAATGCGGCAAGCTGGAAGCCGTACTGCCGCGCGATCAGATGATTCCGAAGGAAAACCTGCGCGTGGGCGACCGCGTGAAAGCCTTCCTGCTGCGCATCGACCGCATGGGTCGTGGCCCGCAGCTGGTGCTGTCGCGTACCTCCAGCCAGTTCCTGATCAAGCTGTTCGAGCTGGAAGTGCCGGAAATCGAAGAAGGCCTGCTGGAAATCAAGGAAGCCGTCCGCGATGCCGGCCTGCGCGCCAAGATTGCCGTCAAGGCCAACGATGCCCGTATCGACCCGCAAGGCACCTGCATCGGCATGCGCGGTTCCCGCGTCCAGGCCGTGACCCAGGAGCTGGCAGGCGAACGCATCGACATCGTGCTGTGGGCACCGGAACCGGCACAGTTCGTGATCAACGCGCTGTCCCCGGCTGAAGTGAACCGCATCATGATCGACGAAGACAACCACAGCATGGACGTGGTGGTCGAGGAAGATCAGCTGGCACTGGCCATCGGCCGCAGCGGTCAGAATGTCAAGCTGGCAGCCGAACTGACCGGCTGGTACCTGAACATCATGACCGTGACTGAAGCCGAGGAAAAACACCAGGCCGAAGACGCGCAGTTGCGTGATCTGTTTGTCACCCACCTGGGTGTGGACGAAGCCACCGCCACCGTACTGGTGCAAGAAGGTTTTGCCACCCTGGAAGAAGTAGCGTATGTGCCGATTTCCGAAATGCTGGAAATCGACGGTTTTGACGAGGAGTTGGTGAATGAGCTGCGCAGCCGTGCACGTGACGCCATCCTCACTCAGGCCATTGCGTCCGAAGAGAAAGTCGAAGGTGTATCCGAAGACCTGAAAGATATCGAGGGTCTGGATGCCGAGCTGGTTCGCAAGTTGGCCGAGAACGGCGTGTCCACGCGTGATGATCTGGCCGACCTGGCCGTTGACGATCTGGTGGACATGACCGGCATTGAAGCTGAAGCTGCACGTGCAATCATCATGAAAGCGCGCGAACACTGGTTCAACCAGTAAGGCTTCTTCGGGAAGTATTTACGGAATTTGGGAAGACGCATGGTATTGACGAATGTAAAACAGTTTGCCGGTGAGCTGAACCTCACGCCTGAACGATTGCTGGAACAGCTTCGTGCAGCGGGTGTGGCCAAGCGCGCGCCGGATGATACGCTCTCCGAGCAGGATAAATCCCAGCTTCTTGACTACCTGAAGCGTTCGCATGGCGCGCGTGATGAGTCGCGTATCACGCTGACTCGCAAGTCCACCAGTGAAATCAAGACTGCGGACGGTAGTACGGTAAAAGTTGAAACACGCAAGAAGCGTGTAGTGGTGCGTCCGGAAGAAAGCCCGGCTGCTGCCGCTGCTGTTGTTGCACCCGAGCCGGCTGTTGCTGCGCCGGCCCCGGCTGCCAAGCCTGTTGAAGTGGTTGCTGCCCCTGCTCCGGCGGCAGAAACCAAGCCGGTTGTTGAAGTGAAACCGGAAACCAAGCCGGAACCGCAAGTAAAGGTTGAACCCAAGGTGGAATCCAAGCCCGCCGCACCGGCCGCCCCGGTTGCGGAAGTCCCGGCCAAGGAAGCTGCACCTGCTGCCAAGCCGGCACCGGCTGTGGCACGTACCGTAGCCTCCATCCTGTCGCCGGAAGAAGTAGCCGCGCGTGAAGCTGAAGAAAAGCGCCAGGCTGCTTTCCGTGCCCGCCAGCAAGAGCTGATGCGCGAAAAGATCGAACGCGAAGAACGTCGTCAGGCTGCGCGTCTGGCTGCACAGCAACCGGCACCGGCTCCCAAGCCGGTAGAAGCACCGAAGCCGGAAGTGCGCAGCGAAGAGCGCCGTGATGACCGTCGTGACGAACGTGGTCCGCGTCCGGCTGGCGACAACCGTGGCCCGCGTCCGGCTGGTGACAACCGTGGCCCGCGTCCGGCTGGCGACAACCGTGGCCCGCGCCCGGCTGGTGACAACCGTGGCCCGCGCCCGGCTGGCGACAACCGTGGCCCGCGTCCGGCTGGTGACAGCCGTGGCCCGCGTCCGGCTGTTGCCGCTGCACCGGGAGCCCCGGTGGTACCGGCAACCGTAGCCGGTCGTCCGGATGCCAAGAAGGGCGGCGGCGCCAAGAAAGGCAACGAGCGCTGGGAAGAAGGCAAGAAGGGTGGCCGTGGTCTCAAGACCAAGGGCGGCGATGCCGGTAATGACTGGAAATCCCGCGGCGGCAAGGGCAAGCACAAGCAAAACAACCAGCATGCCTTCCAGGCTCCGACCGAGCCCATCGTGCATGACGTGCTGGTACCGGAAACCATCTCCGTGGCCGATCTGGCTCACCGCATGGCCGTCAAGGGCGTTGAGGTGATCAAGGTCCTGATGAAGATGGGCATGATGGTGACCATCAACCAGGTGCTGGACCAGGAAACCGCCATGATCGTGGTGGAAGAGATGGGCCACAAGCCGCGTGCGGCACAGGCGGACGATCCGGAAGCCTACCTGGAAAAACCGGAAGGCGAAGAAGTGGAAGTGGCCGTACTGCCGCGTCCGCCGGTCGTCACCGTGATGGGTCACGTCGACCACGGTAAAACCTCGCTGCTGGACTACATCCGTCGCGCCAAAGTGGCCGCGGGCGAAGCTGGTGGCATTACCCAGCACATCGGTGCCTACCACGTGGAAACCCCGCGCGGCATGATCACCTTCCTGGATACCCCGGGTCACGAAGCGTTTACCGCCATGCGTGCCCGTGGTGCCAAGGCCACCGACATCGTGGTGCTGGTGGTGGCTGCCGACGACGGCGTGATGCCGCAAACCATCGAAGCCATTCACCATGCCAAGGCTGCCAAGGTGCCGATGGTGGTGGCGGTCAACAAGATCGACAAGATGGGTGCCAACGCAGAGCGCATCCGCCAGGAGCTGGTATCCCACGAAGTGGTGCCGGAAGACTGGGGTGGCGACACCCAGTTCGTCGAAGTGTCTGCCAAGCAGGGCACCAATATCGACGCGCTGCTGGAAGCCATCCTGCTGCAGGCTGAAGTACTGGAGCTGACCGCTCCGGTTGACGCGCCGGCCAAGGGCATCATCGTGGAAGCCCGTCTGGACAAGGGTCGTGGCCCGGTTGCCACGCTGCTGGTTCAGTCCGGCACCCTGAAGAAGGGCGATGTGGTACTGGCAGGTACGGCATTCGGTCGCGTTCGCGCCATGATCGACGAAAACGGCAAGGCCATCGAAAGTGCCGGCCCTGCCATCCCGGTGGAAATCCTGGGTCTGTCCGACGTACCGCAAGCCGGTGAGGACGCCATGGTGCTGACCGACGAGCGCAAGGCGCGTGAAATCGCCCTGTTCCGTGCCGGCAAGTTCCGTGACGTACGCCTGGCCAAGCAGCAAGCCGCCAAGCTGGAAAACATGTTCGCCCAGATGGCCGATGGCAGTGGCGAGGTGCAAACCTTGTCCATCATCATCAAGGCCGACGTACAGGGTTCCTACGAAGCCCTGGCTGGCAGCCTGCAGAAGCTGTCCACCGACGAAGTGCGCGTCAGCATCCTGCACTCCGGCGTGGGTGGTATCTCGGAATCGGACATCAACCTGGCGATCGCTTCCAAGGCCATCGTGATCGGCTTCAACACCCGTTCCGATGCCGCAGCGCGCAAACTGGCCGAAAACGAAGGCGTGGACATCCGTTACTACAGCATCATTTACGATGCCGTGGACGAAGTGAAAGCAGCCTTGTCCGGCATGCTGGCTCCGGAGAAGAAGGAACAGATCCTGGGTACCGTCGAGATCCGTCAGGTGATCCCGGTCTCCAAGGTTGGCAACATTGCTGGTTGTATGGTGACCGACGGTCTGATCAAGCGTACCGCTTCGATCCGCCTGATCCGCAACCACGTGGTGGTGCACACCGGCGAACTGGACTCGCTCAAGCGCTTCAAGGACGACGTGAAGGAAGTGAAGCAGGGCTACGAATGTGGTCTGATGCTGAAGAACTTCAACGACATCCAGGAAGGCGACCAGCTGGAAGTGTTCGAAATCGTGGAAGTGGCCCGCTCGCTGTAAGCGGCACTTTCCCGGCGAGTGCAGTGCAAGCCATGGCTTGCCGGCGCTCGCCTTTTGCATTCAAGGCGGCTGACTGCTAGTCGGATACATCCGACTATCCGTTGGCCGCTTTCATGACTACAGGATGGAAATCATGGCCAAAGCCAGAAAAGGTTTCTCCCGCGCCGACCGCATTGCTGAACAGATTCAGCGCGAGCTGGCCGAACTGGTACGTACCGGTCTGAAAGACCCGCGTGCCGGCTGGATCACCATTACCGCCGTGCAAGTGACGCGTGACTATTCCCACGCCAAGGTGTTCTACACCGTGATGGACGAAAAGACCCGCGAAGTCAGCCAGGAAGCGCTGGAGCACTCCGCCGGTTACCTGCGTTCCGAGCTGGGCCGCAGCATCAAGATGTTCACCACGCCGCAACTGCATTTTGTCTACGACGAATCGGTATCGCGCGGCATGCACATGACCAGCCTGATCAACCAGGTAGCCAAGGAAGACGCGGAAAAATTCGGTCAGGCCGATGCTGCTGCTCCGGCTGCAGATGAAGAAGGTAGCGCCGAATGAGCAAGCCGCGCAGCAACCGCCGCCAGATTGATGGCGTGCTGCTGATCGACAAGCCCTACGATATTTCCAGCAACAACGCGCTGCAAAAGGCGCGCTGGTTGCTCAATGCCGCCAAGGCAGGGCATACCGGCGTGCTGGACCCGCTGGCCACCGGCCTGTTGCCGATGTGCCTGGGGGAGGCCACCAAGTTTTCCTCCTATCTGCTGGATGCCGACAAGGGCTATCGCGCCACCGTACGTTTTGGTGCCGCCACCAGTACGGGGGACATCGAAGGTGAAGTGGTGCGCGAGTGTCCGATTGCCTTTGATGAAGCCCGCCTGCTGCAAGTGATGCAACAGTTTGTCGGCGAGATCAGCCAGGTGCCGCCGATGTATTCGGCGCTCAAGCACCAGGGCAAGCCCTTGTACGAATATGCGCGCGAAGGCATTGAAATCCATCGCGAAGCACGCCAGATCACCATCCATTCGCTCCAGCTGGTCAGCTTTGATGGCGTGGAAGCGGTAATCGACGTGCTGTGCAGCAAGGGCACCTATATCCGCACGCTGGCCGAAGACATTGCCATTGCGCTGGATTGTGCAGCGCACCTGACCGGTTTGCGTCGTACAACGACTGGTGGTTTCCAGCTGTCCGAGGCGCACACGCTGGCCGATGTGGAAGCGCTGGACATGGCTGGTCGCGAAGCGCTGCTGTTGCCGGTCGACGTATTGGTGCAACACTTTCCGGCGCATACGCTGGATGCGGCCAGCGTCGGGCGTTTTATTCACGGACAGGCCGTGCGTTTTGTCGGCGAGTGTGCGAGAATGACGCGCTTTCGTGTTTACAGCGATGTGGATGCGGAGTTTCTGGGTCTGGCCGAGTTGCGGGATGATGACATGCTGCACCCGATCAGACTCCTGGCTGTCAAACAGGCAGCTTGCTAGCGAAGTGCGGATGGGTTGGGAAACCGGCTCGCTGCACTTGTCGGATCGCAAGATCCTTACCTGATTTGGAGTTACCCAAAATGGCAATGACCGCCGCCCAAAAAGCAGACATCGTTAAAAGCTTCCAGCACAAGGAAGGCGATACCGGTTCGTCCGAAGTGCAAATCGCACTGCTGACCGCTCGTATCAACGATCTGACCCCGCACTTCAAAGCCAACACCAAGGATCACCACAGCCGTCGTGGTCTGCTGAAGATGGTGAGCCGTCGTCGTCGTCTGCTTGACTACCTCAAGCGTACCGATGCTGACAGCTACCGCGCTCTGATTGCCCGTCTGGGTCTGCGCAAGTAATTGGTTCAGGTTTGAAAAAGTCGCAGCGAGTCTGCGACTTTTTCACGCTGGCCTTCAAGCACGCTGTATTACTGTGACAACGGGGGGAGCCTCTAGAAATTTTGATCGAAACCGGTCCGAATTTTTAGGGGTTCCCGTTGTGTTTTCAGCTTGAAAAAACAATTTTGACTAAGGGATGCCCTGTGTTCAATAAAATTACCAAAACGTTTCAGTATGGTAACCAGACCGTTACCCTGGAAACCGGCGAAGTAGCGCGCCAGGCTTCCGGCTCCGTTATTGTTTCTGTTGATGAAACCGTGGTTCTGGTCGCCGTTGTCGGCGGCAAAAATGTCAAGCCGGGCCAGGATTTCTTCCCGCTGACCGTAGACTATCTCGAGCGTACTTACGCTGCCGGTAAAATCCCGGGTGGCTTCTTCAAGCGCGAAGGCAAGCAGTCCGAGAAGGAAGTGCTGACCAGCCGCCTGATCGACCGTCCGATCCGCCCGCTGTTCCCGGAAGGCTTCTACCACGACGTACAGATCGTGGCCACCGTGCTGTCGCTGAATCCGGAAGTGGATTCCGACATCCCGGCCATGATCGGTGCTTCCGCTGCGCTGGCCATCTCCGGCCTGCCGTTTGCCGGCCCGATTGGTGCTGCCCGTGTGGGTTACGCCAATGGCGAATACATCCTGAACCCGACCAAGACCGAACTGGCCACTTCCGAAATGGATCTGGTGGTTGCCGGTACCGAGCGCGCCGTGCTGATGGTCGAGTCCGAAGCCAAGGAACTGTCTGAAGCCGTGATGCTGGGCGCCGTGGTATTTGGTCACGACCAGATGCAAGCCGCCATCAAGGCCATCAACGAACTGGCTGATGAAGTGAATCCGGTGATGTTCGACTGGACTGCTCCGGCCAAGAACGAAGAGCTGATTGCCCAGGTACGCGGCATTGCCGGTGCCAAGCTGGCTGATGCTTTCCGCCTGCGCCAGAAGCAAGCCCGCACCGTTGCCATCAACGAAGCCTGGGCCGACGTCAAGGCTGCGCTGATCAACGAAGATACCGACACCCTGCTGGCCAACGAAATCAAGGGCATCTTCAAGGGTCTGGAAGCTGAAATCGTCCGTGGCCAGATTCTGGCTGGCGAACCGCGTATCGACGGTCGCGACACCCGCACCGTGCGCCCGATCAGCATCCGCAGCAACGTGCTGCCGCGCACCCACGGTTCCGCCCTGTTTACCCGTGGCGAAACCCAGGGCCTGGTGGTAACCACGCTGGGCACCAAGCAGGACGAGCAGATCATCGACGCGCTGGCCGGTGAATACACCGAACGCTTCATGCTGCATTACAACTTCCCGCCGTACTCCACCGGTGAAGCCGGCCGCATGGGCCCGCCGAAGCGTCGTGAAATCGGCCACGGTCGTCTGGCCAAGCGTGCCCTGGTTGCCGTACTGCCGCCGGAATCCGAATTCGGTTACTCCATGCGTGTGGTTTCGGAAATCACCGAATCCAACGGTTCTTCCTCCATGGCTTCGGTTTGCGGTGGCTGCCTGTCGCTGCTGTCCGCCGGTGTGCCGCTGAAGGCCCACGTTGCCGGTATCGCCATGGGTCTGATCCTGGAAGGCAACCGCTTTGCCGTGCTGACCGACATCCTGGGTGATGAAGATCACCTGGGCGACATGGACTTCAAGGTAGCCGGTACTGCCGAAGGCATTACCGCCCTGCAGATGGACATCAAGATCCAGGGCATCACCAAGGAAATCATGCAGG
>NZ_JAYSDA010000026.1:0-209 GCF_041914625.1 Aquitalea pelogenes
ATACTAATTGCTCGTGAGGCTTGATCCTATCATTTGAGTGGCTTGGGAAACCGAGGCCGGATGGATAGTGAGTGTGCGACGCGATCAAAGATCCAGGATAAGATACCTAATTAATTCAGTGATTCAGACGATGTCTGGATGACAAAGCTTCTTTGAGTTTGTTGACAGTTTATGTCTGGTGGCCATAGCGAGGTGGTCCCACGCCTTCC
>NZ_JAYSDA010000026.1:355-71086 GCF_041914625.1 Aquitalea pelogenes
GAAACGCCTTAGCGCCGATGATAGTGTGGCATTCGCCATGTGAAAGTAGGACACCGCCAAACTCCCCATTCGCCAGCCAGCTGGCAGTAAAAAGCCCGGACATCATGTTCCGGGCTTTTTATTTTCCTGATGCAAGATCATGTCTTTCGAGCGGCAAGCTCCAGCAAGCTGCTGATTTCTTCCTCATTGAATATCCGGATAGTGTGCTGACGTAGCAGGCTGCTGCTTACACCTTCGCCAGGCTGTAGCTGACCGGTGAAGCTGCCGTCATAGATGTGCCGGTTGCCGCAAGACGGGCTATTGGCCTTGAGTAAGGCGAGTTGACAGCTATGCTGTTGCGCCAGTCCGAGGCTGTGCTCTGCGCCATTGGTAAAGGCCGTGGTAAGGTCCTGGCCATCAGCAGTCACGACCTTTGCCTTGCCTTGCCATACGTCGGAACCATCTCCGCCACTGATTTCTGCAGCCGGGCGGGGAATGGGCAGGCCTCCGGCGCATTCCGGGCAGGTAGGAATCAGCTGGAAACGCTCAGCCAATGCAGCCAGTTGGTCTGGTGCTTGTCCTTTTGCCTGACCATCGTAGCGAACAGCTTCGCCCAGAAGACAGGCGCTGATCAGTAATGCGGGTTTGTTGGTACTCACAATAAGGGCTCCACCAGTTGGGCCAGTCGCAATGCCGACCGGCGAATGTCATTTTCTTCGACCCCGGCATAGCCAAGGACCAGCCCGTTACGCTGTTGTGCACCCAGAAAATGGCGTGACAGCGGGCGCAGCCATAATTGCTCTCGTGCTGCTTGCTGACTGAGCTGCTGGTCATTGATCGTGGGAGGAAGGCTTGCCACCAGGTGCATGCCGGCCTGGCCGGATGAGAGGGGAACGGCATCTCCCACGGCCTGCTGTAATGTGCTGCGCAGCAATTGCTGGCGTATCCGGTACAAGTCGCGCATGCGGCGGATGTGGCGGGCAAAATGCCCCTGCTCGATGAAGTCGGCCAGCGCAGCCTGCTGGGCATAGCAGCCCTCACGATACAGACGGGCGTAGGCTGAGCGGAAGGCATCGACCAGCGCGGGTGGGATGACCAGATAAGCCAATCGCATGGCAGGAAACATGACTTTGCTGAAGGTGCCGATGTAGATGACCCGTGCGCTGTCCGCGAGCCCCTGCAGCGAGGCGATGGGCTGGGCATCGTAACGGAATTCGCTGTCGTAGTCGTCTTCGATGATCCAGCTGTTATCGGCCTCTGCACGTTGCAGCAGTTCCAGGCGGCGGGCGAGGGACATGACAACGCCACTGGGGTACTGGTGTGATGGCGTGATGTAAACCAGCCGTGGCCGGCTATCTGGCGGTGCAGCAGCGGGATTCAGCCCTTCACTGTCGACTGGCACCGGGATGATGTGCAAACCGGCTGCCTGCATGGCTGCCTGTGCCCCGGCGTAACCCGGATCCTCCATCCAGGCCTGGTCAGCCGGGTCGGCAAGCAGTCGTGCGGTCAGCTCCAGCGCTTGCTGCGCACCTTGCACCACCAGAATCTGCTCAGGCTGGCAGTGCACCGAGCGTGATAGTTGCAAATAGGTGCATATGGCCTGGCGCAGGGCTGGCAGACCGCCTTCTTGCTGATAGTGCCACCAGTGCGACGGTGCCTGGCGGTTATGCTGATGCTGCAGTCGCTGCCAGACGGCATGCGGGAATTGGCGCAACTCCGGCAAGCCGGGAGCAAAGGCTCCGGTCAGGCCGGTGGGGAGCCGGTATTGCTCGGATAGTGCCTGCCCCCGTTGTGACAGGCCGGCATGCCCGCGTGCTGTTGCCGTGGGTTGACCAAGACTGCTGAAGGCCGGGCTGACAAAGGTACCGGCCCCTGGCCGACTGTAAAGATAGCCTTCGGCCAGTAATTGATCGTAGGCTGCCAGCACGGTATTGCGACCGATCTGCAAGGCCTGCGCCAGCATGCGACTGGCGGGCAGTGCCGTGTCAGCGACAAGCTGCTGCCGGGCAATGGCTTCGCGCAGCAGCTTGTACACCTGCTGTGACAGTGTTGATTGCCCTTGCCGCTGCAGCTGTCCTTGCAGATAGTCGATGATCCAGTCGGCATGCATGAATGAAGTGGTTCCTTTGCTGGTACAAAGAGTGGTTCTTTTGAAGGAATCAATTTGCCCGTAATCTGCTGCTATTGCAAATACAGCAAGCAAGGAGAAGCCAATGACTCAGCTGGAGTTCTACCAGGCCAAGCTGGCCTATGAAATTGATGCTGCCGATGTCAAGGCGGCGCTGGAAGCGGGCGAGAAACTGATTCTGATTGATACGCGTGCCACCGCCGCATTCGAGCGTGAAAGCATTCCCGGTGCCTTGTCCCTGCCACACCGCACCATGAATGCGGAAACCACGGCCGCATTACCTCGGGATGCACTGCTGGTGCCATTTTGTGATGGCATTGGTTGCAATGGCTCCACCAATGGTGCCATCAAGCTGTTGCAGCTGGGTTTTCGGGTGAAGGAGCTGCAGGGTGGGCTGGACTGGTGGAAGCGCGATGGTTTTGCCACAGCAGGCAGCCATGCGACTGCCGGGTCTGCCATTCAGTGTGCGTGTTAGGAGGCAGTATGTCTGAGGAATTTATTGCACAACGCCTGGCGCAGGGTGAATTGAATCAGTATGGCCAGTTACATGGTGTGGCCTTGCCCGAGTGGCAGGCTTGCCCGGTGCCGCAGCCGGTGGTCATGCACGGGCAGTATTGCCGGGTGGAGCCTTTGTCGGTGGCGCAGCATGCTGCAGGGCTGTATGCCGCCATGCAAGAAGATGGCGCGGAGGCGAACTGGACTTATCTTGGCTACGGACCGTTTGCCAGTCTCACCGACTACACCGCCTGGTTGAGGGGAATGGAAGGTCTGAGCGATCCGCAGTTTTACACCATCATCGACGCTGCCAGCGGGCAGCCGGTGGGTCTGGCCAGCTATCTGCGCATCGATGCGGCCAACGGTGTAATTGAAGTCGGGCATCTTAACTATTCGCCCCTGTTGCAGCAGAAACCTGCTGCCACCGAGGCCATGTACCTGATGATGCGTCATGCTTTCGAACTGGGTTACCGCCGTTATGAATGGAAGTGCAATGCTCTGAACCTGCCATCGCGCCGGGCGGCAGAGCGGCTGGGCTTTCTGTTTGAAGGACTGTTCCGCCAGTCCATGGTGATCAAGGGGCGTAATCGGGATACCGCCTGGTATTCGATCCTGGATAGCGAATGGCCGGCGGTACGCCAGGCGCTGGAGCAATGGCTGGCACCGGAAAACTTTGATGCGGCCGGCCGACAGCGACTGGCCTTGTCCCGGCTGATGTCCGACTGGCGTAACGGTGGCGTAACAGGCAACTAGGGCATTTCGCATTGCAGCGGTTTCGCCACATGGGGGTGGCGGGTACAATGGGATGTTTTTGCAGATTTTTTTGGTTGATCGATGACTCCGCATCCCCGTAATGCCCGTATCAAGGGTGAGCCGCAGCCGCCTAACCGTTTCATCTTTGGCGATGCCGTGGACGCGTCAGGCCTGGAGGCCACCGAATATCTGATCCACACCGCAGCCCCCGCCTTTGTTTGCCGCCTGGTTGGCAATGATTTTACCGAGTTTGCCGGTCGCGATACCGAAGCCTTCGCCAGCGACCTGCTGTTTGATCCGGTCGCCAACCAGAGTGTTTATGTCTGCAATCGCGGTTTGCGGCTGTTTGATTTTGTCTTCAGTGCCGAGGTGCCGACGGCGGCGCGCTTGCAGGCAATCTGCGATGAAGCCATGAGCACTTATCAGCGCCTGCATGAAGCCTATGCCGAGCGTGAGGTTGGCCCGCGCCCGCGTGAAATGCGCCAGGGGCCGACCGAGCCGCTGCCACCTGCTGAGCGTAGCCTTGCCATTCGCACGCTGCGTGATGCAGCCCGTGCCGCCGCCCTTGACCCCATGCATCGCGCCGGTTTTGCCGCCCAGGTGCAGCAGGCCTTGATGGGCGGTGACCAGGCCGTGTTCACCGAAGCCCAGCTTTCCTTGCTGGCGGAACCGGCAGCGCGTGCCTTGCTGGTGAACAGTGCGCGGGATGCCATTGCCTTTCCCGAAGTGGTGCGTGCAGACGGCTCTGTGGTGTCTTTCGAATTATGGGCACTGCCCTTTGCCTTCTCGCGTGCGCAAGGTGGTGTGTGGTGGCATTTTCCCTTGCTGGAGCGGCTGGAAACCCCGCTGGCGGATGCGCTGGATGTACCGGAAAAGGCCATCCTTTGGATATCTCCCACCCTGTTTACTGTCGACATGCTCAATGAGCGTGCTTGTCAGAACCTGATGCATCTGGCCAGCGTGATGGATGCCGGTTGTGACTTTGCCCCGCTGGACCCGGCCTCTTCACGTGCCACTTACGAGGCCGCGCGCAAGACGCAGGATCCGCAACTGGTGATTTCCTGGCTGCCCTTCCTGGTGGAGCGTGGTGCCTTGCCGATTGACCAGGCAAGACAGCTGTCACGCAAGGCACTGGATGCGGTGATGCCGCTGGTGCAGCAGGCCATTGGTGCCGAGATGGAATATGGCGAGGCCGAACTGTTTGCCCCGCTGCCATGGTGGGAGGCCTTGTCCGCCGGTGTACGGGCCTGGAACCGCAAGCGCCTGGGCCTCACCGTGGCCTTGATTGCCAGCAAGGTGGGCGGGCTGCAGGAGCTGGAAGCCGTGGCGGAATACCAGCCGGAAATGCAGGGTTACGAAGTAGGGCTCAAGCTGCAGGGCAAGGATGAGCTGCTGGCACGTTCGCCCTGGCTGCTGGTGCCGGATGTGGCGCCGGACAAGGATGCCGGCTGGAAAGACCTGTGTGACTGCCTGCGCGAGGCGGATATCCCGCTGTCGGAAACCATCGTCAAGCTGCATTGATCTGTGCTGGCGCCATAAGCAAAAAGCCCGCTGATGCGGGCTTTTTGCTTGGCGGGAGCCGGACTTATTTGTCCAGGCCACCCAGCAGTACGTATTTGATTTCCAGGTAGTCTTCAATACCGTACTTGCTGCCTTCGCGGCCGAGGCCGGATTGCTTCACGCCACCGAACGGTGCGGCTTCGTTGGACAGCAGGCCGCTGTTGACGGCAACCATGCCGTATTCCAGGCCTTCGGAAACGCGGAAGATACGACCCACGTCACGGGCATAGAAGTAGCTGGCCAGGCCGAACTCGGTGTCGTTGGCCATCTGGATGGCTTCTTCTTCGGTCTTGAAGCGGAATACCGGAGCCAGCGGGCCAAAGGTTTCTTCCTTGGCCACCTTCATGGCAGGGGTCACGCCAGTGATCACGGTCGGTTCGAAGAAGCTGTGGCCCAGCGCGTGGCGCTTGCCACCGGCGATCAGCTTGCCACCCTTGGCCAGCGCGTCGGCAATGTGCTCTTCCACCTTGGCCACGGCGTTCTGGTCGATCATCGGGCCTTGGGTGATGCCTGCTTCCAGACCATTGCCCACGTTCAGCTTGGCTACGGCAGCGGCAAACTTTTCGGCGAAGGCATCGTACACGCCGTCTTGTACCAGAATGCGGTTGGCGCAGACGCAGGTCTGGCCGGCATTGCGGTACTTGGAAATCATGGCGCCTTCAACAGCAGCATCCAGATCGGCATCGTCAAATACGATGAACGGTGCGTTACCGCCCAGTTCCATCGACACTTTCTTGACGGTATCGGCACATTGGGCAATCAGCTTGCGACCCACTTCGGTGGAGCCGGTGAAGGAGAACTTCTTCACGGTGTCGCTACCGGTCAGTACGGCACCGATTTCGCTGGAGCTGCCGGTCAGTACCGAGAACACGCCAGCCGGAATGCCGGCACGTTCGGCCAGTACGGCAATGGCCAGGGCGGACAGCGGAGTCTGGCTGGCCGGACGTACCACCATCGGGCAGCCAGCGGCCAGTGCCGGGGCTGCCTTGCGGGTGATCATGGCATTGGGGAAGTTCCACGGCGTGATGGCTGCGGTAACGCCGATCGGCTCCTTGGTGACCAGAATGCGACGGTCGGATGCCGGGGCCGGAATGGTGTCGCCATACAGGCGCTTGGCTTCTTCGCCATACCATTCGATATAGGAAGCACCGTAAGCGATTTCGCCCTTGGCTTCGGCCAGCGGCTTGCCTTGTTCGCTGGTGAGGATGACGGCCAGGTCGTCCTGGTTGGCCATCATCAGTTCAAACCAGCGACGCAGGATGACCGAGCGTTCTTTGGCGGATTTCCTTTTCCAGCTCTTGAAGGCTTCGGCGGCACCGGCTACCGCGCGTTCGGCTTCGGCCTTGCCCATTTTCGGTACGCTGGCGATGACTTCGCCGGTGGCCGGGTTGGTGACCGGAATGGTTTCGCCGTTGTCAGCGTCCAGCCATTGGCCGTTGATGTAGCACTGCTGCTTGAGCAGGGAAGGGTCTTTCAGATTCAGCATGTGTCTCTCCAGAATGGGTGGAGGATGGTGTGTGTGCAGACGGCCAACCCCGTTGCCGGGATTGGCCGTCATCATCAGTCCGTGACGGATCAGGCCTTCAGGGCAGCTTCCAGCTTGGCCAGCGCTTCGGCGAACACTTCGTCTTCGATGGTCAGCGGGAACAGGAAGCGAACCACGTTGTAGTACACGCCGCAAGTCAGCAGGATCAGGCCGGATTCCAGCGCCTTGGTCTGTACCTTCTTGGTGAATTCGGCATCCGGCTCGTGAGTGCCCGGCTTGTTGAATTCAACAGCCACCATGGCACCCAGGCCACGGATGTCGGCGATCTGCGGGATGTCCTTCTTCAGGCTGTGCAGTTTTTCCTTCAGCAGGTCGCCCAGCTTGTTGGAACGTTCCAGCAGGTTTTCTTCCTGAATCACATCGATCACGGCATTGGCAGCAGCCAGGCCCAGCGGGCTACCAGCATAAGTACCACCCAGGCCGCCCGGTGCCGGTGCGTCCATCAGTTCGGCCTTGCCTACCAGCGCTGCCAGCGGGAAACCACCGGCCAGCGACTTGGCCATGGTGGTCAGATCGGCGGCAACGTCGAAGTGTTCCATGGCAAACAGCTTGCCGGTACGGGCGAAGCCGGCTTGTACTTCATCGGCAATCATCACGATGCCGTTGTCGTCACACAGCTTGCGGATGGCACGTACCCATTCGGCCGGTGCGGAGTAGAAACCACCTTCGCCTTGTACCGGTTCGAAGATGATGGCGGCAACGCGTTTGGCTTCGATGTCGTACTTGAACAGTTTTTCGATGCTGGCCAGCGAGTCTTCAACCGAAACACCGTGCAGGGCGTTCGGGTAAGCAGCGTGGTAGATCTCGCCTACAAACGGGCCAAAGCCGATTTTGTACGGGGCAACCTTACCGGTCAGTGCCATGCCCAGCATGGTACGGCCGTGGAAGGCGCCGCCAAATGCGATCACACCCGGGCGACCGGTAGCTGCGCGGGCCACCTTGATGGCGTTCTCGACTGCTTCAGCTCCGGTGCTGAAAAAGGCGGCTTTCTTGGCGAAGTTACCGGGGCTCAGCTTGTTCAGCTTTTCGGCCACGGTAACGTAGGATTCGTAAGGCACAACCTGATAGCAGGTGTGGCTGAACTTGTTCAGTTGTTCGGCTACGGCAGCCTGTACCTTGGCATGCAGATGGCCGGTATTCAGTACGCCGATACCACCAGCAAAGTCGATGTAACGATTGCCTTCAACATCCCATACTTCGGCGTTCTTGGCCTTGTCGGCAAAGAAAGTACACATTACGCCCACGCCGCGCGGGGTTGCATCGGCCTTGCGTTGCATCAGATCTTTGTTGCTCATTCCATCTCTCCTAAAGATTGGGGTGCCTGGTGGCATTGTCCTGAACATGAATGCTGGAGCACCTAGGGCATTTGGCGATGCTTTTATCAGTGTCAACCAGTTGGCTGGGCCAGATTCTGGCGTTTTCCAGAGTGGTTTGATTCTAATCAGGTGTTTAGCAAAAAGCTACACCTGCATCAAAAAGTTAAACACTTGTTGCAAGACAAGCACACCATGAAAAAAGGGCTGCTGCGCAAACAGTAGCCCTATTTGATCACAAATGGCAAGTTGTCTAATGTCGAATTGCCGCGTTGACTATCTGCAGCCGGCCTTCATCCAGGGTGCCTGCCACTTGCTCCAGTTGCAGGCGGGCAGTGAGGTAGTCGTACTTGGCGGTGGCCAGGCTGGTCATGGCATCGTAGTAAGACTGCTCGGCCTGCAGCACATCCAGATTGGTACGGATGCCGACTTCCTTGCCCAGCTTGGTGGAGTCCACCTTGCTTTTGGCCGAAACCAGCAGCTGTTGTTGCGCCCTTACCAGGGCGGCGCCATTGGTCACGCCCAGCCAGCTTTTGCGTACATCCTCGCGCAACTGGCGGCGAGTGGATTCCAGCTTGTCACGGGCGGACTCCTCCTTGGCCAGCGCTTCGCGGATTTGCGAGTTGATGCCGCCACCGGCAAACAGCGGCAGGCTGACCGACACGCCGATGCTGCTGCCGCGGGTGACCGGCAGTGCGCCATTCTGGTTGCTGCGGTTGTCGTTGTAACCGGCATTAAGCGCTACGACAGGTAACTGGTTGCCGCGCTTTTCGGTGACGGTCTGGCTGGCATATTGCAAGGCCTGTTCGGCTGCGCGCAGCGCCAGGCTGTTGTGCGTGGCCACTTCCAGCCAGCTTTGCAGATCGCCGGTCGGGGGAGGGGGGAGCTGCGCTTGCAGTGGCTGGATGGCGCGTGGGTCCAGCCCGGTGAGCCGGCGCAGGTTGTTCTGGCTGATTTCCTGCTGGTTGAGCGCCACGATTTCCCTGGCGCTGGCAGCATCAAAGCCGGCCTGGGCTTCGTGGGTGTCAATAATGGTGGCGGTGCCCAGATCGAAGGCGGCTTTTGCCTGCTGCAGCTGGGTCTGGTACGCCTTTTTGCTGGCACGGGTGGCGGTCAGGGTGTCCTCGGCCAGCAGCACGTCGAAGTAAGCGCGGGCAATTTCCACCATCAGTTGCTGTTCGGCAGCACCAAAGCTGATGTCCGCCTGCTGGCTGGCGATCTTTCCCTTCTGGTAAGCGCTGTATTTGCTGACATCAAACAGGGGCTGCGCCAGCTGGACGCCATAACCAGAACTGTCGTAGCTGGCCTGCCCCGCGGGCTGGGTGGGGTTGGTGTGGCTGTAGCTGCCGGTGAGGGCCACTTGCGGCAGTAACTGGGCGCGGCCCTGCACAGCCAGTTCGCGCCCGGCAGTCAGGTCGGCGCGCGAGCCGGCATAGTCGCTGTTGTAACTGCGGGCTGCCTGCCAGGCCTCGCTCAGGTCGAAGGCAAGGGTGGCGGGGCTGGCCAGCAGCAGGGCCAGCGCAGGCAGCAGCGGGGTGAAGCGGACAAGATGTTTCATGTTGTTCTCTTTTGCGGACGGTCCACCTTGAACCACTGGGCGTACAGGGCAGGCAGGAACAGCAGGGTCAGTACCGTGGCCACCAGCAGTCCGCCCATGATGGCCACCGCCATCGGCCCCCAGAAGGTGCTGCGGGTGAGCGGAATCATGGCCAGGATGGCCGCCAGTGCGGTAAGCATGATGGGGCGGAAGCGCCGGATCGTCGAGCCGATGATGGCTTCGTGACGGTCTATGCCTTCGCTGATGTCATGTTCGATCTGATCCACTAGGATCACCGAGTTACGCATGATCATGCCGGACAGGGCAATCACCCCCAGCATGGCGACAAAGCCGAACGGTGCCTGGAACAGGATAAGGGTGAGCGTGACGCCTATCATGCCCAGCGGTGCAGTCAGCAATACCATCAAGGTGCGCTGGAAGCTGTGCAATTGCAGCATCAAGAGGGTGAGCACCACCACGATCATGAACGGCGCGACTGCCGCAATGGCGGTTTGCGAATTGCTGCTGGACTCCAGCGAGCCACCCAGTTCGATGTGATAGCCCAGGGGCAGGCTTGCCTCCAGCTGCTGCATCTGTGGCCACAACGTGGTGGAGACGTCATCGCCCTGCACCCCGTCGGCGACATCCGCGTTGACCGTGATCGTAGGCAGACGGTTGCGCCGCCAAATGATGGATTCCTCCGGCTGATAGTCGATCTTGCCCAGTTGCGACACCGGCACAAAGCGACCGCTGGCCGTTTGCACCTGCAAATTGCCCAGTGCCGCCACATCGCTCTGCTCCTGCTTGTTCAGCCGCGCCACGATGCCGACGGTGCGGTTACCGTCGCGGTAGTCGGTGACGGTGGCACCGGAAATCAGCATTTGCAGCTGCTGGGACAGCGACTGGCTGTTGATGCCCAGCAGGCGGATCTTGTCCTGATCCAGCGTGATGCGCAGCGCCTTCAGCTGTTCACCCCAGTTGATGTTGACATGGCGGGTGGACGGGTTGGCACGTACCCGTTTTTCCACTTCGGCGGCAATGGCGCGGATCTTGTCGTGGTCCGGCCCCATTACGCGGAACTGCACCGGGTAGCCTACCGGCGGGCCGTTTTCCAGTCGGGTGACGCGGCCGCGTACCAGCGGGAAGTCGTGATCGAAAATCTGCTCGATACGGCTCTTCACCAGTTCGCGTACATGCTCGTCACCGGTCATCACCATCAGCTGGGCATAGTTCAGGTGCTGTTGCTGCTGATCCAGCGGCAGATAGAAGCGCGGGCTGCCACTGCCGACATAGCTGGTGACGCTGCGTACATTCTTGTCCTGGCGTATCAGCGCTTCCAGTTTTTTCACTTCGCCTTCGGTGGCTGCATAGCTGGCACCGCGTGGCAGCCACAGGTCCACCATCAGCTCCGGCCGGTTGGAGGAAGGGAAAAACTGCTGTGCCACCAGCAGGCGGAAGGCCAGCAAGGACAGGATGAACACGCCCAGCGTGATGGCAATCACCGTCTTGCGATAGTGCAGGCACCATTCCAGCACCGCGCGGAAGCGCAGATAGAACGGTTTGTGATAGACGTCATGCTGTTGATGATGCGTGCTTTGTTCCGGCAGCAGCTTGTAGCCGAGGAAGGGGGTGAACACCACCGCGACAATCCAGGACAGGATGAGGGCGAGCCCCACCACCGCGAACAGGCTGAATACATATTCTCCGGCATCGGATTTGGCCAGCCCCACCGGCAGGAAGGTGGCGGCGGTAATCAGCGTGCCGGTCAGCATGGGGAAAGCGGTGCTGGTGTAGGCATAGGTTGCGGCCTGGAATTTGTTCCAGCCCTGTTCCAGCTTCAGCGCCATCATTTCCACCGCGATGATGGCATCGTCTACCAACAGGCCCAGCGCGATGATGAGCGAGCCCAGCGAAATGCGCTGCAAGTCCAGCTTGAAGAAGTACATGGCGAGAAAGGTCATGGCCAGTACCAGCGGAATCGACAGCGCCACCACCACACCGGTGCGCAGGCCCAGGCTGAAGAAGCTGACCGCCAGCACAATCAGCACGGCTTCAATCAGCGAACGCATGAATTCGCTGACCGCGCCCTTCACCACCTTGGGCTGATCGGAAACCGCGTGAATCTCGATCCCCACCGGCAGCTTGGACTGGATCTGCTTGAGCGTGGCATCCAGGTGCTCGCCCAGTTGCAGGACATCACCGCCGCTTTTCATGGTGATGGCCAGGCCCAGCGCAGGCTGGCCATTGAAGCGCATTCGGAAGCTGGGCGGGTCGACAAAACCGCGATGAATCTGTGCGATGTCGCCCAGTCGCAGGTTCTTGCCATTGGCAATGATGGGCGTGTTGGCGACGGACTCCACCGTGCTGAAATTGCCGGTCGGGCGCACCCAGATGCGGTCGCTGGCGGTTTCATAGGTGCCGGCGGGCATCATGGCGTTTTGCTGTTGCAGGGCGCTCCAGATGGTGCTGGTGTCCAGGCCCAGCGAGGCGAGCTTGCTGCTGGACAGGTCGATATAGATGTTCTCGCTCTGCTCGCCGACCAGACTGACCTTGGCGACATCCGGCACCCGCAGGATTTCCTCCTTGGCCTGGTCTACGTAGCGACGCAGTTCTTCCGCCGTGAAGCCGTCACCGGTAAAGGCATAGATGTTGCCGAAGGTATCGCCGAATTCGTCATTGAAGAATGGCCCCTGGGTGGTGGCAGGCAGGTTGTGGCGTACATCGCCCAGCTTTTTGCGCACCTGATACCACAGTGACTGCACATTTTTTGCCGGGACGTCCTCGCGCAGGGTGACAAGCAGCAGGGATTCGCCCGGCTTGCTGTAACTTTGCACGTACTTGATTTCCGGCATTTCCTGCAGTTTTTCTTCCAGCCGGTCGCTGATCTGCTGTTCAACCTCCACCGCCTTGGCACCCGGCCAATAGGTTTGTACCAGCATGGCCTTGAAGGTGAATTCGGGGTCTTCCTTTTGCCCCAGCTGGGTATACGCCCACAGGCCCGATACCATCAGCATCACCATGAAGTACAGCACCAGCGCCTGATGACGCAGCGCCCATTCCGACAGATTGAGTTTTTTCATTTACAGGGCACCTTGCAGCAAGGTGACGCGCTGCTGGTCGTGCAGCAGGTGCACCCCGGCGCTGACCACTTTTTCACCCGGCCGTACCCCGCCCTGCAGGGTGACGCTCTGACTGTCAATGCTTTGTACGCTGACTGCCCGACGGCTGACGCGCAAGGTCTTGTCATCCACCACCCACACATAATGCTTGCCCTGCTCATCCAGCAGGGCCGTCAGCGGCAGGCGCAGGCTTTGGCTCTGGCTTGCGCCATTGCCGCTCAGGGTGACGGTAACGGTCTGGCCCAGTGCCAGTGCGCTGGCATGAGGCAGGCTGATGCGGGCCGCGTAGGTGCGGGTGGCCGGGTCGGCATCACCGGCCAGTTCACGCAAGCTGCCCTCGAACTGCTGCTTGCCAGCCCACAGGGTGACAACAAACTGTTTTTGCTGACGAACTTGTTGCAAGGCGTTTTCCGGCACCTGAATGGCAGCTTCCCGCTCGCCATCGTGTGCCAGTCGTGCCACTGGCTGGCCGGCTGCCACGACCTGACCCGGCTCGGCCAGCATCTGGCTGACAATGCCGTCGGCGTCGGCAAGCAGCTGGGTGTAACTGCCCTGATTGCGGCTGGCAGCCAGTTGGGCACGGGCTTCATCCCGTTTGGCACGGGCGGCGTTGACGCCATTTTGCTGGCTGTCCACCTGGGCCTGGCTGATGAATTGCTTGGCCAGCAACTGTTGATAACGTTGCAGGTTCAGCTGCTGCTGGGCCAGATCGGATTCTGCTGCGGCCAGCTGGGCTTGTTTGGCGCTGATATCCAGGCTGGTGTCGCTGGGGTCGAGACGCGCCAGAACCTGGCCTTTTTTCACGTGTTCGCCGCTGTTCACCAGCTTGGCGACCATCTTGCCGCCAATGCGGAAGGCAAGGTCGGTTTCGGTGCGGGCGCGAATCTGCCCGGCAAAGCTATCGCTTGGCGTGTTGCCAAGGGTGCCGGCCGTGGTCACGCGCACCGGGCGGATTTCTTCCACGCTGTTGTCGGGTTGTTGGCAAGCGCTCAGCAGCAGGGTGAGTGCCACAAGGCCGGCGAGTCGGAAGGGAATGGACATTGGCAGTATTCCTGTCAGTTCTTTTTCAGGCCGTGCAGTACCAGATCGAGTGCATCCTTGAGGAAGCCGAGCGGGTCCTTGGTGGAGCCGATGCAGCAGCCGGGCAGCTGGGCGAAGGAATGGTTGAAAATCATGGTGGTCAGCAGGGGGGCCAGCAGCGCATCCACCGTGTGTACCAGCGGTACCTGGCGGAATTCACCGCTGGCAATGCCGCGCTCCAGCACCGTGCTGAGCATCTGATTGCTGGGGGCAATCACTTCTTCAAAGTAGAACTGTGCAAGTTCCGGGAAGTTGGCCGCCTCGGCAATCATCAACTTGCACAGGCCGGCGGATGGCGCAGAGCCAACCTCCTGCCACCAGTGCTCTATCATGTGATGAAGCAGTTCGCTGGTACTGCCCTGGAAGTCGGCCGCCACCTGCGCCAGCTGCTGCAGATTGGCCACAATGGTGCCACGGGCGATGGCCTTGAAAATCTCTTCCTTGTTCTGAAAGTAAAGATAAGGCGTGCCCTTGGTCACACCGGCAGCCCGCGCGATGTCTTCCATTTTGGTGGCGCGATAGCCTTTCTCGACAAACTGGATCAGTGCTGCGTCCAGAATTTCGGCCGGGCGGGCTTCCTTTTTTCTGCGCCAGCGTGCGATTGGGCAGTTTTCTGTCATGGATTTATCTGAATACCTGTTCATTAATGCTGTGCAATGTAGTGCAAAGCAGTGGCCAATACAATTAATAAATCAGTGTTCAGTAGTTTGATTGATTAGAATGCAACACATTGTCGCCCATGGCCGGAGCGCTTCCGGCCTTCACCCTGCAGAAGGAGATCGTTGTGTCTGTAAATGCCGCTGAAAAAGCGTTGGTTCTCGCCGAGGCCCTGCCGTATATCCGCCGTTTTTCCGGCAAGACCATCGTGATCAAGTACGGTGGCAATGCCATGACCGACGACGCGCTCAAGGAAGGCTTTGCCAAGGACATCGTGTTGCTCAAGCTGGTGGGCATCAACCCGGTGGTGGTACATGGCGGTGGCCCGCAAATCAACGAGCTGCTGGAGCGTGTCGGCAAGGAAGGCAAGTTCATCCAGGGTATGCGCGTGACCGACCAGGAAACCATGGACGTGGTGGAAATGGTGCTGGGCGGCCTGGTGAACAAGGAAATCGTGTCGCTGATCAACACCCATGGTGGCAAGGCTGTTGGCCTGACCGGCAAGGACGGCCACTTCATCCGTGCGGAAAAGATGTTCCTCAGCGATGAGAGCGATGAAAAGATCGACATCGGCCAGGTTGGTGAAATTTCCAGCATCGACCCGTCGCTGGTGTCCTTGCTGGACCGTCAGGATTTCATCCCGGTAGTGGCGCCTATCGGTGTGGGTGCCAATGGCGAAGCCTACAACATCAATGCTGATCTGGTGGCGGGCAAGCTGGCGGAAACCCTGAACGCCGAAAAACTGATCCTGATGACCAATACCCCCGGCGTGCTGGACAAGGCAGGCAAGCTGCTGACCGGTCTGTCCGCCCAGCAAGTGGATGCCCTGTTTGCCGATGGCACCATCCACGGCGGCATGCTGCCCAAGATCAGTTCGGCGCTGGATGCCGCCCGCAGCGGCGTGAATACCGTACACATCATTGATGGTCGCGTACCGCATGCACTGCTGCTGGAAATCATGACCGATGACGGCGTGGGCACCATGATTCGCGCCAGCTGAACCACTGCTTCGAATTGACCAGGCCGGGGGCGTCATGCCCGCCGGCCTTTTTCTTGCCCTGCCGCCAGCCATGTTGTTGATCAAACTTGTTCTATAGTATTGAAACAGCCTGTTTCAGGTTCTCTTGGCCGATGAGGAGGGTGCAATGCAGACAGTCAGACAGTTGCTGGAGCAAAAGTCCGGGCGGGTACTGGTTACCGTTACGCCGGAAAGTACCGTATTTCAGGCATTACAGGTGATGGCAGAGCACGATATCGGTGCGGTGCTGGTGATGGATGGCGGCGAAGTGGTCGGCATTTTCTCCGAACGGGACTATGCGCGTCGTATTGTGCTGCAGGGGCGTACTTCTGCTGGCACCCGCATCCGCGAGATCATGACCAGCAAGGTGGTGTATGTCACACCGGAACAGAATTCCGACCAATGCATGGCGCTGATGACCGAAAAGCACATCCGCCACCTGCCGGTGCTGGAAGGCAAAACGGTGCTGGGCATGCTGTCGATTGGCGATCTGGTTCACGCCACCATCAAGGAGCAGGAGCAGGTCATCAATCAGCTGGTGCATTACATCCAGAGTGCTTGAGTTTCGGCCAGCCAGATAGCAAAAAGCCGCCAGATGGCGGCTTTTTGCTATCTGGCGTAAGGCATCAGGCCACCGGCACGATGCGCTGGCGCAAGGCAATCAGCGCAGGTGCCACTTGCTGTTGCATCACCTCGGCGCTGAAGGCAAAGGCCGGGCCACTGGCGTTCAGGCTCATCGGCGGCTGGCCGGGAGTGGGCGAGGGCAGGTGTACGCCCACGGCCATCACGTCCGGCTCGTACTCGCCGAATGATGCGGAGTAGCCGCAGCGCTGGTATTCCGCCATCGCCTGTTGCAGCCGTTGCTGCAGCTCCGGCCAGCGCTCGCCATAACGCGTGGCCAGTTCGCCATCCAGTTGCTGGCGCACATTTACCGGCAGTCCGGCATAAAAAGCCCGGCCGATGGCGGTAGTGGCAATGGGGACGCGCGAGCCCACGGTCAGTTGCACGCTGACACGCGACTGGCTGCGGTAGGTTTCCAGATAAACCATGTCTGTGCCGTCGCGCATGGCCAGACTGATGGAAACATTGTTCTCCAGCGCAAATTCCCGCATCAGCGGCCCGGCGACCTGGCGGATGTCGTAGCTGGCCAGTACTACCGAACCCAGTGCCAGCAAGGCTACGCCCAAGCGGTAGAAACCGCTGTGTTCGTCCTGGGACAGATAGCCCAGCGTGGTCAGGGTGTAGGTCAGCCGCGATACCGTGGACTTGGGCAGCCCGGTGCGCTTGGCAATTTCCAGATTGGACAGTGCCGACTCCCCGGGCCGGAACGCGGCCATCACCTGCAGGCCACGCGCCAGCGCGGTGACGAACAGTCGGTCCTTGTCATCTTCTTCCTGCATTGCATTCCTCGATTCTGTATGGATGGCCCGGATTTTCCCTCCGGGCTGTCTGGCGCGAGCGGCAAGGATAGCCTGCTTGCGGCGCCGGTAAAAGAAAACGCTTTACAGCCGATTTTGGAGTTGCTAGTCTATTCTGCAATGTAAAACGCAATTCCGCAATGCGGAACAAGCTAATCAAGGAGAACTCTCGATGGCCGCATCCAACAGCCGCGCACCCTTTGCCTGGGAAGATCCCTTCCTGCTGGCCGACCAGCTGACCGAAGAAGAGCGCCTGGTCCAGCAGACTGCCGAAGCCTACTGTCAGGACCGCCTGCTGCCGCGCGTGCTAACGGCCAACCGTGAAGAACGCTTCGACCGCGAAATCATGAGCGAGATGGGCGAACTGGGCCTGCTGGGTTGCACCATCGACGGCTACGGCTGCGCCGGTCTGAGCCACGTGGCCTACGGTCTGGTGGCGCGTGAAGTGGAACGCGTCGATTCTGGCTACCGTTCGGCCATGAGCGTGCAGTCCAGCCTGGTGATGCACCCGATCTGGGCCTACGGCTCGGAAGCACAGAAAGACAAATACCTGCCCAAGCTGGCCACCGGCGAATGGGTGGGCTGTTTCGGCCTGACCGAACCGGATGCCGGTTCCGACCCGGCCGGCATGAAAACCCGCGCCCGCAAGGTAGACGGCGGTTATGTCCTGTCCGGCAGCAAGATGTGGATCACCAACAGCCCGGTGGCTGATGTGTTTGTGGTGTGGGCCAAGGATGACGAAGGTGAAATCCGCGGCTTCGTGCTGGAAAAAGGCATGAAGGGCCTGTCCGCTCCCAAGATTCACGGCAAGTTCAGCCTGCGCGCTTCCATCACCGGTGAAATCGTGATGGACGAAGTGCTGGTGCCGGAGGACGCCATCCTGCCGGGCGTGAAAGGCCTGAAAGGCCCGTTCGGCTGCCTGAACAAGGCCCGCTACGGCATCGCCTGGGGCGCCATGGGTGCCGCCGAATTCTGCTGGCACGCCGCACGCCAGTACACGCTGGACCGCAAGCAGTTTGGCCGCCCGCTGGCCGCCACCCAGCTGATCCAGCTGAAGCTGGCCAATATGCAGACCGAAATCGCGCTGGGCCTGCAGGCCGCCATCCGCGTCGGCCGCTTGCTGGACGAAGGCAAGGCTGCGCCGGAAATGATTTCACTGATCAAGCGCAACAACTGCGGCAAGTCGCTTGACATCGCCCGCATCGCCCGCGACATGCACGGCGGTAACGGTATTGCCGACGAATTCCATGTCATCCGCCACGTGATGAACCTGGAAGCCGTCAACACCTATGAAGGCACGCACGATGTGCATGCCCTGATTCTGGGCCGCGCCCAGACCGGTATTCAGGCATTTGCCTGATAGCACAGCGGGGGTGTGGCTCCACCTGCCCCCGTTGTTGGTTCCTGTCTGTCCTTGCGAGGCCCGGTGCTTACCGGGCCCTTTTTTTGGTGAACAGTGTCATGTGGCTGCTTAAGCGGCGGCATCACACTGTCCATCCGGCCACCAGACGGCCACTAACGAATCAATCAGGAGAACACCATGGCGGGCGCACTTGCAGGCATCAAGGTTCTGGATCTTTCCCGGGTACTGGCCGGGCCGTGGGCTGGTCAGTTGCTGGCCGATCTGGGTGCCGAAGTGCTCAAGGTGGAGCGCCCCGGTGCCGGGGACGACACCCGCCAATGGGCACCGCCCAGCCTGGCGGATGGCACGGCAGCCTACTTTTTGTGTGCCAACCGCGGCAAGCGCTCGGTGACGGTGGATATCACCAAGCCGGAAGGGCAGGAGATTGTCCGCGCGCTGGCACGCGATGCCGACGTGGTGATTGAAAACTACAAGGTGGGCGGGCTGAAAAAATACGGGCTGGACTACGACAGCCTCAGCCAGCTCAATCCGCGGCTGGTGTATTGCTCCATCACCGGTTTTGGTCAGGATGGCCCTTATGCCGAGCTGCCCGGCTACGACTACATCGTGCAGGGCATGTCCGGCCTGATGAGCATTACCGGCCCCGCCGATGGCGAACCGCACAAGGTGGGCGTGGCGGTCACCGACCTGTTCACCGGCATCTATGCCAGCAATGCCATTCTGGCGGCCATCATTGCGCGCCAGAGCAGTGGCAAGGGCCAGTATATCGACATGGCCTTGTTTGATTGCGCGCTGGCGTCCTTGGCCAATATCAATATGAACTGGTTGATTGGTCAGCAAGTGCCGCCGCGTCTGGGCAATGCCCACGCCAACATCGTGCCGTATCAGGTGTTTGCCTGCGCCGATGGCCATTTCATTCTGGCTTGCGGCAACGACAAGCAATTCCGTGCGGTATGCCAGGTCATCGGCCTGCCGGCACTGGCCGATGACGAACGCTTTGCCAGCAATCCGCTGCGGGTGAAGCACCGCGACAGCGTGGTACCCTTGCTGGCCGAAGCTTTCATGGGCAATACCCGCGAACAATGGCTGAAACGGCTGGATGAGGCTGGAGTGCCATGTGGCCCGATCAACACAGTGGACGAGGCCTTCCGCGATCCGCAGATTCGCCATCGCGGCATGGAAATACACATGCAGGACAGTGTGGGGCAAAATGTGCCCCTGGTAGGGTGTCCGATCAAACTTTCCGGCACGCCGGTCGAGTACAATCAGGCCCCTCCCAAACTGGGTGAACATACCGACGACGTACTGCGCGCGCTGGGCTACGACGCTGCCACGATTGCCACACTGCGTGAGCAAGGCACCGTTTAAACGCTTGTTTGATTTTGACGAGCGTGGCTGCTTCATTGCATGATGACTGCCAGCTAATAAGGACAGCCCTCCGGGCGCAAAGGAGATGTGGTGCAACGCGATTATATGGAATACGACGTGGTGATCGTCGGCGGCGGCCCTGCCGGGCTGTCTGCCGCGATTCGCCTGAAGCAAGTGGCCGAACAGAACGGCCAGGAAATCAGTGTCTGTCTGCTGGAAAAAGGCTCGGAAATCGGCGCACATATCCTGTCCGGTGCCGTGATCGAAACCGGGGCGCTTTCCGAGCTGATCCCGGACTGGAAAGAAAAAGGTGCACCGCTGAATACCCCGGCGCTGTCCGACCGTTTCCTCTACCTGACGGAAACCGAGTCCATCCAGCTGCCGACCCCGCCGCAGATGCACAATCACGGCAATTACATTGTCAGCCTGGGTAACTTCTGCCGCTGGCTGGGCGAGCAGGCCGAAGCCCTGGGCGTGGAAATCTACCCCGGTTTTGCCGCCGCAGAAGTGCTCTACCATGCCGACGGCTCGGTCAAGGGCGTGGCCACTGGTGCCATGGGTACCGGCAAGAATGGCGACCAGCCGGGCGAACCCGGCATGGAGCTGTGGGCAAAACAGACCATTTTTGCCGAAGGCTGTCGCGGCTCGCTCACCAAGATGCTGTTCGAGCGCTTTGGCCTGCGTGACGGCGCCGACCCGCAAACCTACGGCATCGGCATC
Organism: Aquitalea pelogenes; assembly: GCF_041914625.1. Taxonomy (NCBI): domain Bacteria; kingdom Pseudomonadati; phylum Pseudomonadota; class Betaproteobacteria; order Neisseriales; family Chromobacteriaceae; genus Aquitalea; species Aquitalea pelogenes. The sequence goes on from NZ_JAYSDA010000026.1 coordinate 20,410, forward strand.
AAGGAGTTGTGGGAAGTCAAACCGGAAAATCACAAGCCCGGCACCATCACCCACACCGTGGGCTGGCCGGTGGACACCGCCACTTACGGCGGTTCCTTCATGTACCACCTGGAAGACAATCAGGTGGTGGTGGGTTATGTGGTGGGGCTGGATTACACCAACCCCTACCTGTCGCCGTTCGAGGAATTCCAGCGCTTCAAGACCCACCCGGCCATCAAGGGTGTGTTCGAGGGTGGCCGTCGTCTGAGCTATGGCGCGCGCGCCTTGACCGAAGGCGGCATCCAGAGTCTGCCCAAGCTCACCTTCCCCGGTGGCTTGCTGGTGGGCGACACCGCCGGCTTCCTCAATGTGCCCAAGATCAAGGGCACGCACACCGCGATGAAGTCCGCCATCCTGGCGGCCGATGCCGTGTTTGCCTTGCTGCATGCCAATCCGGAAGCCCAGGGGCTGGAAGCAAGCGCTTACTCAGCCAGCTTCAAGCAAAGCTGGCTGCACGAAGAACTGCACCAGGTGCGCAATATCCGCCCGTCCTTCCGCTGGGGCCTGTGGCCGGCCATGATCTATTCGGCCATCGACACCTTCCTGTTCCGTGGCAAGGCCCCGTGGACGCTGCGTCACAAGCATGCCGACCACGAAGCGCTGCGCCCGGCCAGCGAATGCACGCGCATTGACTATCCCAAGCCGGACGGGGTGCTGACCTTCGACCGCCTGTCCTCGGTGTTCATTTCCAACACCAATCACAGCGAAGACCAGCCGCCACACCTGAAGCTGAAAGATGCCAGCGTGCCGATCAGCTTCAACCTGGCCAAGTATGATGCACCCGAGCAGCGTTACTGCCCGGCCGGTGTGTATGAAATCGTCGGTCAGGAAGAAGGCAGCCCGCGCCTGCAAATCAATGCGCAGAACTGCGTGCATTGCAAAACCTGTGATATCAAGGACCCCAGCCAGAACATCAACTGGTGCACCCCGGAAGGTGGTGGCGGTCCCAACTATCCCAATATGTAAGCAGCGCGCAGTATTGCTGTTGCAAAAACCCGGCCAAGGCCGGGTTTTTTTGTGCAATGCAACGATTTCTTGCATTCCGCCTTGACAGCCCACTGCCCTTGTTGGCAGGATGGTCGACATGATTACTTTTTCCGCAGTCTTTAACGCCTATTTTTATTGGTACCGCACATCACGGCGGCTCCAAGGGGCGTCTCTGCAGCAGTAAAAAGTAACAGAGAACGAACAAACCCGAACAATGCCGCCGCGGTCAATCCGGCGGCATTTGTTATTTCCAGACAAAGCAGGCGCCGGACCCACCCAGGCAAGCAGACTGGAGATCCAGGTCATGAATGAAGTCAGTGATGCAAGGCAGATCGCCCGAGAAAGCGCCAATCTGGTGCTGGACGGCGCCGTATGGTCCGTAACCCTGTTGACCGATGGTGAGGCCCTGGCCAATACCGTGGCACCACAAACGGACAGCCTGTATCACACCCTGCAACAGCACGACCAGACCGCGGCCACCCCGGTGCTGGAGACCCTGCTGCCGGACATCCGCGCCCTGGCCATGTTGCTGTCTTCGCTGCGTAGCAAAAGCACCTGTTCCCCTAGCCGCTTTGCCGATGAAGCCGACTGGCTGGCTGCCCGTATTGCCGTCCTTGCCTTGAGCCATGTCGCCGTTACCTTGCCGGAGCTGAGCCTGCTGGACGAAGCCAACCGCCGCCTGCGGATGCTGTCTGACCAGCTGCACATGACGCTGCCAACGGCCGCACCGGTTTTGTTGACTGCGCCCCAGCGTAATCCGGGCATGTTGCAGGGCTGGAGCCGCCAGCGCATGAGCGGCATGGTCGGTGTGGCGCACGGCATGCAATCCCTGTTCATGGCATCGCGTCTGGCGGCCCAGCAATGCCGCGACCGTCTGCACCCGCTGTGGCAGCGCCTGCAGGCCCCGGCCAGCAACTGAAAGACAAGTATGGATTTATTCACCCGCGAAGATGAGCGCCGGCTGAACAACCTCACCCTGCTGGTGTATATCCTGCAAGGCATTAGCCTGTTTACCGGGTTGCCCATGGTGGTGGCGGTGATCATCAATTATCTCAAGCGCGATGATTGTCGCGGAACGCTGTACGAAAGCCATTTTGACTGGCAGATCCGCACCTTCTGGTTCTGCCTGCTGGGCAGCGTATTGGGCTATGCACTGCTGTGGCTATTTGTCGGCCTGGCCATTTGGGGCCTGATCTGGCTGTGGGGGCTGTACCGGGTATTGCGCGGCATTCTGGCCTTGAATGACGGCAAAGCACTGCCGCACTGAGCAAAAAAAGAAGGGCAACCAAGGCTGGCTGCCCGAAGAGGCCTTGAGCGCGAAAGCAGGCTACCGCCTGCTGCCATGTGCAAGCATGCATGGGCACGCTGCCTGCGCCAAAGAACCTACGTCGCTATCACTGAACTGACTTCGCATTGCGGTCGCAATCGGAACCGACCAGACCCCGGTAACGAATGGCCACCATGCTATCCCGTCCACGCCGGTTTTCGACAGAAAAATGACAACGGCACTTGTCGCAGGTCAAATCCGGCAACTCGACAATAAAAGTCCGACAAAACAAGGCTGTGGCGTAAAATGGCAGCCTTTGGCACAATGCGCCTCCTTCAGTCCGGTCTGAAAGCATGCAACAAGAAGATCTGCAGCGTCTGGTTACCACCGCAATGCCCTTTGGCAAACACCAGGGTGTACTGATTTGTGATTTGCCCGGCAATTACCTCAACTGGTTTGCCCGCGAGGGTTTTCCCAAGAGTGAGATCGGACGTCTGCTGCAATTGATGCAGGAGATAGACCACAATGGACTGAGTTATTTACTGGACCCGTTAAGAAAGCGTTAAAGCATGGCAATTCAATGGTTTCCCGGCCACATGAACAAGGCGCGCAAAGATGTGATGGAGCGCCTGAAAGAAATCGATGTGGTCATCGAAATGCTGGATGCGCGCTTGCCGGCGTCCAGCGCCAATCCGATGCTGGCGCGCATGGCCAAGGGCAAGCCGCGCCTGATGATCCTCAACAAGCAAGACCTGGCCGACCCCGCCATCACCAGCCAGTGGCTGGAATGGTATCGCGCCAAAAAGCAGACCCAGGCCATTGGCCTGGATGCCGGCGAGCGTGCGCCGTCGCAAAAGCTGGTGGCCGCCTGTCGCGAACTGGCACCCAACCGTGGCGGGCTGGACAAGCCGCTGCGTGTACTGATTTGCGGTATTCCCAATGTCGGCAAGTCCACGCTGATCAACAGCATGAGCAGCCGCAAGATAGCCAAGACCGGCAATATGCCTGGCGTCACCAAGAACGAGCAGCGCATTATCCTGGCCGATGACGTCGAGCTGTACGATACCCCCGGCATGCTGTGGCCCAAGATCGAAGTGGAAGAGGGTGGCTACAATCTGGCCGCCAGCGGTGCCGTTGGCCGCAATGCCATGGACGAGGAAGAAGTGTCGCTGGAGCTGCTCAAATACCTGCTGCAACACTATGTCCCTGAACTGACCGCCCGCTACAAGCTGGATGAGGTGGATGGCCTGCAGGACTGGCAGGTGCTGGAAATGATTGGCCGCAAGCGTGGTGCCATGCTGGGTGGCGGTCGCGTCAATATCCAGAAAGCAGCTGAAATCGTGCTGACCGATTTTCGCGATGGCAATACCGGTCGCATCACGCTGGAGCGTCCGCAAGAATGGGTGGTGTGGGAAAAACGCGCCAAGGAACTGGCGGCCCAGAAGGCTGCCGCCCGCGAGGCCATGCTCAGCGAAAAGGAAAAGCGCAAGCACGCATCGCGCAACAGCTGATTTCTGCTACAGGCTCAAACCCCTTCGGTTTGAGCCTGCTCATCCTGATTCTTCCTGTTCTTGCTACCGGCTATTGCCGGTGAGCGCCGTCCCTGAAATGGTGCTCGCCAATCAGGCGAGTTCACATCTGTTTGTTTTCAATATCAATCCCTTGCTGACCATTCCTGCCTGATTTGCAGTCAGTCCGTTTGCGCATGGCTGCTCTGGGCTTGGCAGATAGGCCAGTAGCATACGATTTGATCCCTCTCTACCTTGCAGGACTGTTTCGTCCGCTTGTTCCTGTTCGATGCTTGTGCGCTGTCGGCCCGGAGCAATAGTCCAATCAGCTGGCTGGAGGTGGCAAGGTGAACAGTACGCATAAACCGGTTTCCCGCAAACGACAGATTCTTGCCGCCGTTATCGGTAATACGCTGGAGTGGTATGACTTCATTGTCTACGGCTTCATGACCAGCATCATTTCCAAACTGTTCTTCCCGGCGGATGGCAATGAATTCATTTCCCTGCTGATGGCAACCGCCACCTTCGGGGTCGGTTTCTTCATGCGGCCAGTCGGTGGGGTGCTGCTGGGCATTTATGCCGACCGCAAGGGCCGCAAGGCTGCCATGCAGCTGATCATGGCCATCATGGCGCTGGTTTCGCTGCTGATCGCCTGCGCGCCACCCTATGCAGCAATCGGTATTGCCGCACCCTTTCTCATCGTGCTGGCCCGTTTGCTGCAGGGCTTTGCCACCGGAGGGGAATACGCCAGCGCAACGGCATTTCTGGTTGAAGCGGCTCCACCGCATCAGCGTGGCTTGTATGGTTCCTGGCAACTGGTCGGGCAGATGCTGGCCATTCTGGGAGGGGCAGGAATGGGGGCCTTGATCACCCACAATCTGGATCAGGGCCAATTAGAGAACTGGGGCTGGCGGCTGCCTTTTGTCGTGGGGCTGCTGATTGCCCCGGTGGGCTTGTGGATACGCCGCTACATGGATGAAACCGAGGCATTCGTCGATGCCGCACAAGCCGAGGTCAGCGATGAAGCCCCCAGCATGCCGGCTGCCTTGCAGCAGAATCGTCGTCAGATCCTGCTCACCATCGGACTCACCATCCCCGGAACCGCTGCCTTCTATGTATTGCTGGTGAACATGCCGGCTTATGTGCATCGCCAATTCGGCTTGCCGCTGGATCAGGTATTTTCCATTCAGATGCTGGTTGTCGCCTGGATGACATTGCTGATTCCGCTGTCTGGCGCCCTGTCCGACCGCATCGGGCGTCGCCCATTGCTGCTGTGGCCCTATGTCGGCTTGCTGCTGGCCGTTTATCCCGGTTTTGCCTGGTTGGCAGCCGCGCCCGGCATAGAGCGTTTGTTGATGGTTCAGTTGCTGTTTTGCACCTTGCTGGGCTTGAGCTTTGGCCCGGCACCCACGGCGGTTTCGGAGTTATTTCCGGTCAAGGTGCGTTCTACCGGGGTTTCCATCGGCTACAACCTGGCCGTGATGCTCTTTGGCGGATTTGCGCCATTCATCGTTACCTGGCTGTCCGGTGCCACCGGTTCACCCATTGCCCCTGTTTACTATCTGTTGTTTTCCACTGCCTTGGGTGTGGTGGCCTGCTACTACCTGCCAAAAGCAGAGGCCGGGACGCAGCCACGGCCAGACGCTATTCCTGTCGGCCAGCATCCGTCCTGACACTGCGTGTGCGAGGCCCATCCGGCATATCGGGCTGTAGCGCGATCATGGCGTTGCGCTGTTTGCTATTCGCAGTTGATGTGTAGCCCTCGGTCGTTGCTTTCTGCGGTTTAACTGCATTTGCATCTATCTTTCAGGAGTTTTCATGCTGGCCAGTACATCCTCTCTCAATCCGATCGTGGCGCTGGATGCATTGGAGTTGTCACGTGCCATCCATCAGCGGCACTATTCCTGCGTCGAGGTCATGCAGGCTTATCTGTCCCATATCGCCTTGCTCAATCCCCGGGTCAACGCGCTGGTGTCCTTGCAGGATGAAGAGGACTTGCTGCAACAGGCTGCACACTGTGATGCCGAACTGCATGCCGGCAAGTCGCGCGGCTGGATGCACGGCATGCCACAAGCCATCAAGGACCTGTCCGCCACGCAGGGCATTCCCACCACCATGGGTTCGCGCTTGTATCAGAATCATGTCCCTGCTGCGGACAGCATCATGGTGGCGCGCATGCGTAGCGCTGGTGCCATTGTCATCGGCAAGAGCAATACGCCCGAGTTCGGTGCCGGTTCGCATACTTATAATGCGGTGTTTGGTGCCACTGGTAATGCCTACGATCCCGGTCGCTGCGCCGGAGGCAGTAGTGGTGGCGCTGCGGTAGCCCTGGCCTTGCGCATGCTGCCCGTGGCCGATGGCAGTGACATGATGGGTTCCCTGCGAAATCCTGCGGCATTCAACAATGTATTCGGCTTTCGCCCCAGCTGGGGCGCGGTGCCACTGGGCCCGTCCCCGGAGTTGTTCTTGCAGCAGCTGGCTACCGAAGGTCCGATGGGACGCAATGTTCCGGACATTCTTGCCTTGTTACGCACCCAGATGGGGCCTGATCCGCGCGCACCGCTGTCCTCCGCCCGGACCTTGCCCGAGCAATCGCTGGAGCATGATTTCCGTGCTTGTCGCCTGGGCTGGCTGGGAGACTGGAATGGTTATTTGCCGATAGAACACGGTGTGTTGTCGCAATGCGAGTCTGTGCTGCCCGATTTCGCTGCGCTGGGTTGTTCCGTGGAGGCCTGCACCATCGATTTTGACCCATCCAGCTTGTGGGAAAGCTGGGAGGTGCACCGCCACTGGCAGATGGCTGGCAGCCTGTATGCCGATTATCAGGACCCGGCACGCCGTTGCCAGCTCAAGCCTGAATTGCTGTGGGAGATAGAAGGCGGTTTGCAGTTGACTGCGCTGGATGTCTACCGTGCATCCCGTATTCGCAGCGACTGGTATCGTGCCGTGCTGCGTATGTTCGAGAGCTACGACTTCCTGCTCTTGCCCAGTGCCCAGGTTTACCCCTTCGCACTGGAACAGCATTGGCCACGGATGATTGCCGGGCGGGCGATGAGTAGCTATCACCGCTGGATGGAGGTGGTGATTGGTCCCACCATGGCTGGTTTGCCGGTGATGAATGTACCGGTCGGCTTTGGCAGTCAGGGTTTGCCCATGGGCTTGCAGATCATCGGGCGGCCGCATGCCGACATGGCGGTGTTGCAACTGGCACATGCCTACGACCAGCAGCGGCAGTGGGTGCAGCGTTGTCATCCACCACTATTGCAGCAGTCGGCAGGCGCTGTCTGAGCGTACATTTGCTGGGCAAGAAAAAACCCGCCGTAGCGGGTTTTTTCCTTATGAGATTAGTTGCTGCTTACTGAGCCTTGACAGCTTCGATGGCCACTTTCAGGGTCACGTCGTCAGCAATGGCCGGCAGGAAGGTTTTCATGCCGAAATCGCTACGCTTGATGGTGGTTTCTGCGTTGGCACCATAGGTTTCCTGGCCGCTCATCGGGTTCTTGCCGCCGCCGAAGTTGGTAACGGTCAGGGTAACCGGCTTGGTTACGCCCAGAATGGTCAGGTTGCCATTCACGGCAGTCAGCTTGTCACCGGCAAACTTCAGGTCGGTAGACTTGAAGGTGATGGTGGGGAACTGGGCCACGTTGAAGAAATCCTTGCTCTTCAGGTGGTTGTCACGGGCGGCCAGGTAGGTTTGCAGGGAGTTGGTATCGATGGTGATATCAACAGCACCCTTCTTGGCTTCGGTATCCAGCACTACGGTGCCGGCGGCCTTGGTGAACACACCGGACTGTACCGAGAAACCCAGGTGGCGCACATCGTACTGGGCCACGGTGTGGGTCGGATCAACGCTATAGCTTACCGGAGCTGCAACGGCAGCACCTGCAATGGCAGAGAACACGGCAGCGAACAGGGCTTTCTTCATCATGACTTCAACTCTCCTGAGTGTTTATTTGCTGGCCGGAATGGCCACTTTGAACTTGATTTGCACTTCATCAGCCACTGTGCCGGTATCGGCCCAGTCGCCCTCACCAATCTTGTAAGCCAGGCGCGAAACCGGCAGTACACCTTCCACCACGGTCAGGCCACCTTCCTGGCGTGCGGTGAATGGCGCAGTCACATCACGGGTATTGCCCTTGATGGTCAGCTTGCCCGCCACCTGCAATTTGCCACCACCCAGCGGCTTGATGCTGCTGCTGACAAAGCGCGCAGTGGGGAATTTGGCCACATTGAACCAGTCGGCTTTTTTGGCCTCGCCCACGGCTTCTGCAGTGGGCAGGTTGATGCTGGCCGTGTCGATGGTGATGTCCGCCTTGCCTGCTTCAGGTTTTTTCAGGTCCAGCACCACATTGCCGCTGAACTTCTTGAAGCTGCCGTTCACCGGAACATTCAGCTGTTTCATGGTGAAGTTGATCTGGCTCTTGCCGGCATCCAGTGCGGCGGCCTGGGTCAGCGGGGCGGCAACAATCAGGGCTGCTGCCATCAGTTTCAGTTGTTGCATGCGCATTCTTGCTCCAGTTAACGGGTTTATTGACGGGGGCCGCGCAGGCTCATGCGATAGAGCATGCCGTCCTTGTCCACCACATGATGTTTCACTGCTGCCAGTACATGGCCGACCACACAGGCTGCCATGAGCCAGTTAAGGGTTTCATGCACGGTTTTCAGCGTGGCGGCCAGTTGTTCGTTCTGGGCTACCAGATCCGGCAATGGCACCAGTTTGAACAGCACCACCGGGAAACCATAGGCGGAGCTCATCAGCCAGCCAGTCAGCGGTACGGCAAACATCAGCAGGTAGAGAGCCAGGTGACCGCCGTGTGCCAGCAAACGTTCCATGCTGTTCATATGGGCCGGCAGTGCCGGTGGCCGCTTGAACAAACGAACCAGTAGCCGCACTGCAACCAGGGCCAGAACCGAGATGCCAGCCCATTTGTGCCAGGCGATATATTTGAACTTGGCCGGAGAGAGCGGCATGTCGGATACCACCAGCCCCCAGATGAAGGTGGCAATGATCAGGCCGGCAATCAGCCAGTGCAGCAAAATGGCTGGCGGCGCGTAGCGTTCATTCGGTTTCATTTTTCTTTTGCTCCAGTACTTGGTTGAAGGCTGCACGCAAGCGGGCCAGCTGCTGGCAAAGCTCAGTCATGTCGGCAGGCTCCAGCAAATCAAATGCAGGCTTCATGAATGCAAGATGAGCTGGAAAAACCTGCTGGAACAAAGCCTCGCCTTGCGCTGTCAGAGCCACCATCACGCTGCGGCGGTCCTGCTCCAGCGTGCAGCGAGTGACGATGCCCTTGTCGATCAAGCGGTCAATGACACCCGTCAGCGTGCCCTTGGTAATCAGCGTCTTTTCCGACAGCTCCTTGCAGCTCATCCCGGGTGTATTCCCCAAGGTCGCCACAACGTCAAATTGTGGCGGGGTGAGATCCATCTGCCGGATATGAAAGGCCGATAATTGTTCGAATGCCTGGTAAGTCCGGGCCAATTCACGAATGACAGACAGGGACAGCTCCTTGTTGGCATGAGGCATGATGCAACCTTTGTTTTGATCAGTATAGTTCTTGTTAGTACAAAATAACAAGCCATTCGAGAATAATTCTCGTCGTAGCAACAAAAACGCCACAGCTGTATCCCGGCGCAGATTGACTGTACTAAACGAAAATAATTCCTGCTGGCTGTCGGCAAGGAAAAGAAATCGCTATTCTGAATACTATCCGTTTGTGTGCAATCGGTTTAACACCCTACAACCCGGCAGCAACATCATGAACACTCTGCAGGATCGTTTTGGCCGCAGTATCGATTATCTCCGCCTGTCAGTGACCGACCGTTGCGACTTGCGCTGCAGTTATTGCATTCCCAAAGGATTCAAGGACTTCGAAGAGCCGGAGCACTGGCTGACCTTTGAGGAAATCACCCGCGTGGTGGCCGCGTTTGTCCGTCTGGGTACGCGTCGGGTCCGCCTGACCGGTGGCGAGCCCCTGTTGCGGCGCAACCTGCCGCAGCTGGCGGCCAGCCTGGCTGCGCTGCCCGGGCTGCAGGACCTCTCGCTCAGTACCAATGCCACCCAGCTTGCGCGTCATGCCGAGTCCTTGCATGCGGCAGGAGTCAACCGGGTGAATGTCAGTCTGGATTCCTTGCGCCGCGAATGCGTCAACAGCATCACCGGTCACGACAGTCTGCCGCAGGTCATGGCTGGCCTGCAGGCTGCCAAGGCGGCGGGCCTCTCTCCGATCAAGATCAATATGGTCGCCATGAAAGGTGTCAATGAGGCCGATATTGAAACCATGGTCGGTTTCTGTATCGAGCACGGCTTTATCCTGCGGCTGATAGAAGCCATGCCGATGGGTGATACCGGTCGCAACACCAGTTACCTGGATTTGCAGCCCGTGCTGGAGCAACTGCGCCAGCGCTTTGACCTGCTACCGCAAAGCCTGGAGCTGGGTGGCGGTCCTGCCCGCTATTGGCGCAGTACCGATGGCGCTTTCACCCTGGGGGTGATTACACCGATATCCCAGCACTTCTGTGCAACTTGCAATCGGGTACGGCTGTCAGTAGATGGCACACTCTATATGTGCCTTGGCCAGGAAGAACGCTTCGCACTGCGCCCGCTGTTACGGGCAGGGATCAGCGATGCCGGACTGGAAATGGCTATCCGGGAGGCGATCGAACTGAAACCCGAGCGCCACGAATTCCGCGAAAAGCCGGGCAAACTCATCCGTATCATGTCGATGACCGGCGGTTAAGCGCACAAACGCTGCAAGTTTGCGCCAGACATAGCCTGCACGGGCCCGCTTTCGTTATACTATTGGCAAATTATTCGCCTTAACGCGGACGGCCTAATGAGCGAATTGCAGATTGGTGTATTGATATTGGGCGTGGCAGTGATTGCCCTGGTGTTCGGATTCAATGTTTTTCAAGAGTGGCGCTTTCGCAAGAAGGCCAGCCAGGCTTTTGCGCGCCCTCATGACGACGTACTGCTGAATGTCCCTAAAAACAATGTGCGTGACGGTGTGCGTGCCGACCGCATGGAACCGGTGCTGGCTGACAGCGTGCATGTTCCGGCGGCATACGACGACGAGCCATTCGAGCCGGAAATTCCGGAAGATACCAGCCTGATCATGCCCGCAGCGGTCGAACGGCCGGTGCCGCAGCCCGAACCCATGCCCTTGCCCGCGCGTGATGACGAAGAGAACAGTGGTTTCGAATCGGCCGATCACCAGGCACTGGTCGCAGCCTTGCTTGACCCCTCGCTGGACTTCATCGCCGAGGTGGTATTCCACGAGCCGCACGAACTGGCCGCCATGCCGCGTTTCAATGTCGGCAAGCGCACCCACATCATCGGCCGCACCGAAAAGGGCTTGTGGAAACCGGCCGAAGCAGTGCCGGGTACCCGCTACAAGCAGATCAACATCGGCATGCAGATGGTGGACCGCAGCGGTGCTGTCACCGAACCGGAACTGGCCGGCTTTTGCCAGCAGGTTTCCCGCTTTGCCGAAGAACACGATGCAGCCGTCAGCTTCCCGCAACGCCAGCAGAAGCTGGTGGCCGCGCGCGAGCTGGACCGCTTCTGCGCCGATGTGGACGTGCTGATCGGCATCAACGTGGTGCCACGCGTGGCGGTGGAAGGCACCCGCCTGCGCAGCTTCGTCGAGGCCGGTGGCCTGCAGCTGGAGCCGGATGGCGCATTCCACTATCTGGCCGACTCCGGCAATACCCTGTATTCGCTGATGGCGGCAGACCAGATGCCCTTCACCTTCCATACCCTGCTGGACAAATCCTTCCCGGCGCTCACCCTGTTGTTTGACGTGCCGCGCGTAGCCGGTGGGGTGGATGTATTCGACCGCGCCGTGCTGTTTGCCAAGCAACTGGCGGCGGAGTTTGATGCCCAGCTGGTGGATGACAACCGCCGCGTGCTGTCCGATGTGGGGCTGGCCCGCATCCGTGACCAACTGGTCCATATTTACAGCAGCATGGATGACCGGGGCATTGCGCCGGGCAGCGTGGCTGCCCTCAGGTTGTTTGCCTGATACCCATTGCACGCAGGCCGGCTCATGCCGGCCTTTTTCTGTTTGAGACCACGAGATGAGTACCAACGATCTTGTTGCCCGTGCCAGCGACTTGCGTCAACTGCTGACGCGCTATGGCCACGAATACTATGTGCTGGATGCCCCCAGCGTCCCGGATGCCGAATACGACCGGCTGTTCCGTGAACTGCAAGCGCTGGAAGACGCCCATCCGGAACTGAAAACCCTGGACTCACCCACCTTGCGGGTGGGTGGTGCGCCCTTGCCGGCATTCGGCCAGGTCACCCACCGCGTGCCCATGCTGTCGCTGGGTAATGCCTTTTCCGACATGCAGGCCGCTGACTTTGACCTGCGCCATGCCGAGCTGATCCAGTTTGACGAGCGTATCCGCCGCGAGCTGGGCGAACCGGTCATCCGCTATGCCACCGAGCCCAAGTTTGACGGTCTGGCCATCAGCCTGCTGTACCGTGACGGCGTGCTGGAGCAGGCAGCAACCCGCGGCGACGGGATTACCGGCGAAAACGTGACGGAAAACATCCGCACCATTCAGTCCATTCCCCTGAAACTGGCCATCAGTCAGCCACCGGCCTTGCTGGAGGTGCGTGGTGAAGTGCTGATGTTCAAACGGGACTTCGAACGCCTGAATGCCGAGCAACTGGCCCGTGGCGACAAGACCTTTGCCAACCCGCGCAATGCGGCAGCAGGTAGTCTGCGCCAGCTGGATTCCCGCATCACCGCCCAGCGTCGTCTGTCTTTTTTCGCCTATGCCATCGCCCAGGTGGAAGGTGCCAGCTGGCCCGCCACACATGCCGCAGAAATGGACTGGCTGCAGCAGCTGGGCTTTCCGGTGGTGGCGGTAGACTTGCGACCGGTGGTGGAAGGTGCGGCAGGCCTGGCCAGCTATTACGAAACGGTCATGCAGCACCGTCCGGCGCTGCCGTTCGAAATCGACGGCGTGGTGTACAAGGTGGATAGCCGCGCCTTGCAAGAGGAACTGGGCTTTGTGTCGCGCGCGCCGCGCTGGGCCATTGCCCACAAATTCCCGGCCGAAGAGGCCATCACCCTGGTGGAAGCCATCGAAGAGCAAGTGGGGCGCACCGGTGCCATCACCCCGGTAGCACGCCTGCAACCGGTGTTTGTCGGCGGGGTGACCGTCACCAACGCCACCTTGCACAACGAAGACGAAGTGCGGCGCAAGGATGTACGCGTTGGTGACAGCGTCATCGTGCGCCGGGCCGGTGATGTGATTCCCGAAGTGGTGGCCGTGGTGCTGGAGCGCCGCCCGATGCGCCCGCAAGCCGGTGGCGACCTGTTCAGTCAGGGTGAAGAACCGCAGTATCCGGCCTATCGTCTGCCCAGCCATTGCCCGGTATGCGGTAGCCATGTGGTACGCGAGGAAGGCGAGGCGGTGGCTCGCTGCTCGGGCGGGCTATCCTGCCGGGCGCAGCGCAGCCAGGCCATCCAGCATTTTGCCGGTCGCCGCATGATGGATATCGACGGACTGGGCGAGCGTTACATCGACAAGCTGGTGGAGTATGGCTATGTGCACAGCGTGGCGGACCTGTACCGCCTGACGCTGGATGATCTGCTGGAAATGAAACGCCGGGCCGATGAAGACGAAGGCGTGACGCCAGAAACGGTGAAAGCCGGCAAGGTTGCCAGCAAATGGGCAGAAAACCTGCTGGAGGCTATTGCTGCCAGTCGCACCCCGCCGCTGGCGCGTTTGCTGTTTGCACTGGGCATCCGCCATGTCGGGGAATCCACCGCCAAGACGCTGGCCGACTGGTTGGGCTCCGTGGCGCTGATCCGGCGCGCGCCCGCCGCCCTGTTTGCTGCGCTGCCCGATATTGGCGGTGTGGTGGCGCAATCGCTGGCCGACTTTTTTGCCGAAGCCAATAACGAAGCGGCACTGGATGCCCTGTTGCAGTATGTCAGCCCGGCCGACGAGCACGCCCCGTCTGCCAAACTCGCAGAGCGGCTGGAACCGGCTGTCCTGCTGGCCAGGCTGGACATTCCACGGCTGACCGAGGTGCGCAGCCAGCAACTGGCGGCCCAGGTCAGTGGGCTGGAGCAACTGGCGCGCATGGAAAGACGTCAGCTCTTGCTGTTGCAATTGCCGGCCGAAGTCATCAACGCGCTGGCCGACTGGCTGGATGTCCCGGCCCAGCGCAGCGGCCTGCAAGCACTATCTGCCTTGCGCGACGAGATTCTGGCGCAATTGCCATCCGAGACGGCAGCTGCCCATCCGCTGTTTGACGGCAAAACCTTTGTCCTCACCGGCACCCTGCCCACATTGTCACGCGATGCGGCCAAGGCGCTGATTGAGGCTGCCGGTGGCAAGGTGGCGGGTAGCGTATCGAAAAAGACCCATTTCGTGGTGGCGGGGGCCGAAGCCGGCAGCAAACTGGCCAAGGCTGAAGAGCTGGGCATTGCCATTCTGGATGAAGCCGGCCTGCAAGCCATGTTGCAGCAAACCGCGGACTGAAAGGGACATCATGCGCGAAACGGCATTCGAGCGCGGCAACCGTCTGGCGGCAGCCGATCAGCAAGAGCAGGCCATTGCCGCCTTCAGTAGCTGTCTGCAGCACAATCCGCAGGACTGGCAGGCCTTGTTCAACCGCGGCACGGCCCATATGCGGCTGAAACAATACCCGCAGGCGCTGGAGGATTATCTGGCTGCCGCTGGTCTGAATCCGTCCTCCAGCAATATCAAGTGCAATCTGGCGGTGCTGCTGAAGGAACTGGGTGAGCTGACCCTGGCGGAAAACCTGCTGCTGGAAGTGTTGCAGGCCGAGCCGCAGCATGCCGAGGCCTGGAGCAATCTGGGCGTGGTGCTGCAATACGCGCTGCGTTACGACGATGCCGTGGTCTGCCACCAGAATGCCTTGCAACTGGCCGGCCCCAGTGGCGGACGGCTGAACAATCTGGGCAATGCCCTGACCTGCGCCTTGCGGCTGGATGAAGCGGTGAGTGCCTATCGTCAGGGTCTGGAACTGCAGCCGGGCGATGCTTACCTCGGTTTCAACCTGTCGGTGGCCTTGCTGTTGCAAGGTGAGTACCGCGCAGCCTGGCCGCTGTACGAACAGCGCTGGCGCACCATCATGCAGCCGCGTTACCGCGAACATGCCTGGCAAGGCCAGCCGCTGGGCGAGCAGCACTTGCTGGTGTGGGCCGAACAAGGGCTGGGCGATACCCTGCAAATGGCACGCTTCCTGCCCGTGTTGCGCCAGCAGCACCCGGCAGCCCGCATTACGCTGGCCTGCCAGACGGCCTGCCTGCGCCTGTTCGGGCAGCTGGAGGGCATTGACCTGGTGCCGCTGGAAGATACCCCGCCAGCCTACGACTGGCAGATTCCGCTGATGTCCTTGCCGCTGCGGCTGGATGTCACCCTGGATACCTTGTCCGACCAAGCCTATCTGCGGGCAGACCCTGCGCTGTGTGCCGCGCAGGAGCAGCATTTGCCAGCCAGACAGGCTGGCCGCCTGCGGGTGGGCATAGTCTGGGAAACCGGCAGCTGGGGCGTGGGCATTGCCGATCATGGCCGTCAGAACAAATCGGTGCCGCTTGCGCAGTTCCTGCCCTTGCTGGACATGCCGCAGGTGGATTTTGTCTCGCTGCAACTGGGCGCGCTGCCGGATGAATTGCAAGGACGTGTCCATGCCGCGCAGATCGGCGATTTCGCCGATACCGCCGCCATTATCGAACAGCTGGATCTGGTGATCAGCGTCGACACCTCGGTGGTGCACCTGGCCGGAGCGTTGGGCAAGCCGGTGTGGGTGTTGATGCGGGCGGAAAGCGCACCGTTTTTCATGGCCAGTGCAGAAGTGTCACCCTGGTATGCCAGCATGCGTATCTGTCGTCAGCAGATACCGGGCGACTGGCCGCCACTGATTGACAGCGTGGCAAAAACGCTGCGTCAGTGGCACCCCTGTTGAGTTGTTGTTTGGAGCGGCGTGCAAGTCAGGTATAGAATGCGCGCCAGTCAGAAATATTTTCAATTGAAGACTTTTTACGACGATGAAAAAAATCAGCAAGGCTGTATTCCCGGTTGCCGGTCTTGGCACCCGTTTTTTGCCGGCAACCAAGGCCAGTCCGAAAGAAATGCTGCCAGTGGTGGACAAACCACTGATCCAGTATGCGGTGGAAGAGGCCATTGCCGCCGGTATTACCGAACTGATTTTCATCACCGGTCGTAACAAGCGCTCCATCGAAGACCATTTCGACAAGGCCTACGAGCTGGAAACCGAGCTGGAAAACAAGAACAAGCAGAAGCTGCTGGACACGGTGCGCGGCATCATTCCGCCGTCGGTCAGCTGCATCTACATCCGTCAGTCCGAGGCACTGGGCCTGGGGCATGCGGTACTGTGCGCCCGCCCGGTGGTGGGGGACGAGCCGTTTGCCGTGATTCTGGCGGACGACCTGATTGATGGCGAAGTCGGTGCCATGGAGCAAATGGTCAGCCTGTTCGATACCACCCACAGCTCGGTGCTGGGCGTGGAAACCGTGGCGCGCGAAGAAACCGGCTCTTACGGCATTGTGGAAGTCAGCAGCCAGCCGCATGGCCGACAGCGCGTGGTCAGCATTGTGGAAAAGCCGCATCCGGATGTGGCACCGTCAAATCTGGCCGTGGTGGGGCGTTACATCCTCACCCCGCGCATTTTCGACAAATTGCTGAATACCACGCCGGGTGCCGGTGGTGAAATCCAGCTGACCGACGGTATTGCCGCCTTGCTGAAAGAAGAAGCAGTACTGGCGCTGCCGTTCAAGGGAACCCGCTTCGATTGCGGTTCCAAGCTCGGTTATCTGAAAGCCACGGTCAGCTACGGTCTGAAGCACCATGAAGTAGCAAAAGATTTCTCGGCTTATCTGCAAGAACTGCAGGGCTGATCCATTATTAACCATCACGCCGCTCCAGCGACGGAGCGGCGTTTGCATTTTCTCTAGGAGCCAACATGCCTAACATTGCCGAAGCCCGCGGCCTGATCAACAGTTCGGACATTCTGTTCACTGCCGAACAAGTGAGCGCAGCCGTCGATCGCATGGCAGAAGAAATCACTGCCAAGCTGGGTGAAACCTACCCGCTGGTGCTGTCCGTGATGGGCGGTGCCGTGGTGTTTACCGGTCAGCTGCTGCCGCGTCTGAACTTCCCGCTGGATTTCGACTATGTGCACGTATCCCGCTATGGCGACAAGACCCATGGCGGCGAACTGGTTTGGAAACAGGCTCCGAAAGAAGATGTACAGGACCGCGTGGTACTGGTACTGGATGACATCCTGGATGAAGGCCACACCATGGCAGCCATCCGCGACAAGGTGATGGGCATGGGCGCCAAGGAGTTCTACAGCGGCGTGTTTGCCAACAAGCTGATCCCCAAGGACAAGCCGATTGCTGCTGACTTTGTCGGCCTGGATGTGCCGGACCGTTATGTATTCGGTTATGGCATGGACGTACGCGGTGCCTGGCGTAACCTGCCGGCCATCCATGCGTTGAAGTAATAAGCCATACGCCAGATCGGCCAGAAAGCCGCCCGCAGCCTGACTGCCGGCGGCTTTTTTCATGCCAGGCGGCCCGGTCAGGGCGCTTGCAGCGAGAAGGTAATGGGGACTTGCAGGCTGGACTCGATCGCCACCCCATCCTGCCGTGCCGGAATGAAGCGCCAGTCGGCCACGGCTTGCCGGGCGGCTTCGTCCAGACGACGGCTGTGGCTGTGGCCGATCACTTCCACTTGCAGCGCACGCCCCTCGGCACTGACCCTGACCTGCAGGATCACCCGGCCTTGCTCGCCCAGTTCGCGCGAGCGTTCCGGATAAGGTGGTTCGGGGTTATGCAGATAGGCCGAGCGGTACAGCGCAGGCTGATGCATGCTTGCCCCGCTGCTTGCGGGTTTGGCGTTGCTGCCCTCACCAGTATTGGTCATGGTGCTGCCTGGTGCCGCGCTGACTGTTGCTGCCGGGTTGGCAGTGGCCGCCGGATGCGGGCTGCTGTCGGCCACAGGCTGCACCTGCGTGTTGGCTGGTGCCGTCATCGTGGCATGAGCACTGTGGCTTGTGCTGTGCAGCGGGGACTGGCTGGCTGCTGCACGAGTTCTTGCCTTGGTGGCTGTCGGGGCGGGAGCGGCTTGTAATTGCAATGGCAAGGCGGCGGGCAGCGGCGGTGGTGTGTGCAGCAGGGCAGGGGCCAGCCCGAACAACAATGTGCCATGCAGCAGACAGGACAACAGCAAGGCGGTGGACAGCCTGGAGCAGGGCAGAAAGATGACAGGCTTCACGGTTGGTCTTTGGGGCTCAGCAACGCATGCTGGCGCGTGGGCGGGCGTATTGCCACCATGCTACCGCCATCGAAACCAGATAAAAAGCCAGAAACAGCAAAAATGCCGGAACAAAGCTGGCAAACCAGTCCAGCGCATTGCCAAACGCTTTGGGAATGAAAAAGCCGCCCAGCGTGGCCGATACCGAGCTGATGCTCATGGCGGCAACGCCACGGCGGCCACCGCGCGCATAGGCATCGGCCACGCTTTCGCCGCTATCCCTGGCCTGCCGTCCGGCCTCGATCAGGAATACCTTGGGCGATAGCTGATAGGACGAGCCATTGCCCACGCCGGCGGCAAAGAAAATCAGCTGCATGGATACCAGAAACAGGCTGAAGCTGCCGCCATCGCTGTCGCCCGGCAGGCTGAACAGAATGCCCAGCGTGGCCAGTGCCATCACCAGATTGCACATCAGCGTGGTGATGCCGCCGCCGATGCGGTCGCCGCACCAGCCGCCAATCGGGCGGGCCAGCGCGCAGATCATCGGCCCCAGAAACAGATAGGGCGTGGCATTCACCTGCGGGAACAGGGCATGGGCCAGCAGTGGAAAGGCAGCGGAAAAGCCGATGAAAGTGCCATAGCTGCTGAGGTAAAGCAGGCAGATATACCAGGTATGGCGTTCTTTCATCATCAGCCACTGGTCGTGCAGGGTCAGCCGCAGCTTGGGCAGGTCGTGTGCATACAAGAGGCAAAACATGCTCATCAGCAGAATCGGCAGAATCCAGATATAGCCTGCATTTTGCAGCCACACCGGGTGCACCTGTGCGCCACGCCCCCAGATTTGCGCATCGCCGGCCAGACTGCCGAACAGCGGCACGCTGATCACCAGCGGCACCACGATCTGCACCACCGACACGCCAAGATTGCCCATGCCCGCATTCAGTCCCATGGCAAAACCCTTGGACGATTTGGGGAAGAAAAAGCTGGTGTTGGACAAGTGGGACGAGGACGCTGCACCGCCAATGCCGCAGCAGGCCGCCACCAGCAATAGCAGCGGAAAGGGCGCACTGATGTCCTGTACCAGCCAGCCGACGCCAAGCGCCGGAATCAGCAGGAACAGGGTGGAAATGCCCAGCCAGGTGCCGCCGCCTACCCAGCTCCAGATGCAGGCATAAAACAGGCGCATGATGGCACCCACCAGAGGCGGAATGGAGACCAGCAGAAACTGCTGCTGACCGGTCATGGCAAAGCCCACTGCCGGCAGATTGCTGACGACAATGCTCCACATCATCCAGACGTTGAAGTTCAGATGCAGGGCCAGAGTGGAAAGCAGCAGATTGCGGTTGGCAATCCT
Organism: Aquitalea pelogenes; assembly: GCF_041914625.1. Lineage (NCBI taxonomy): Bacteria > Pseudomonadati > Pseudomonadota > Betaproteobacteria > Neisseriales > Chromobacteriaceae > Aquitalea > Aquitalea pelogenes. The sequence continues at coordinate 39,833 of NZ_JAYSDA010000026.1, forward strand.
GCGGCCACGGGTCAGCCAGAAAATGATGTTTTCCGGCTCCCAGCGCTTGATGCTGACGGTCATGCCAGAGGTCTCGCAGAAGTCAAAAGGCGCGTCGTTGCAACGCAAGTCGCGCAGTATGAACGTGACAGTCAGAGGATAAATTGCGATGCATCAACCGGGCTACGCTGAAACTTGCGTAGATGCGTCATGCAATTTCGCGCATCTTCAGGGCTTCCACGATATCCACTGCCACGATGCGGCTGACCCCCTGTTCCTGCATGGTTACCCCCACCAGTTGCTCGGCCATTTCCATGGTGAGGCGGTTGTGTGAAATATAGAGGAACTGGGTGCGTTCCGACATTTGCTTGACCAGATCGCAAAAACGGCTGGTGTTGGCGTCATCCAGCGGAGCATCCACTTCGTCCAGCAGGCAGAATGGTGCCGGATTGAGCGAGAACAGCGAGAACACCAGGCTCATGGCGGTCAGCGCCTTTTCGCCACCGGACAGCAGGTGGATGGTGCTGTTTTTCTTGCCCGGCGGTTGCGCGATGATTTGCACCCCGGCATCCAGCAAGTCCTCGCCGGTAAGTACCAGCTCGGCACGGCCTCCGCCAAACAGGGTGGGGAAGAACTCGCGCATCTTGGCGTTTACCGCCTCGTAAGTGCCCTGCAGCATCTGGCGGGTTTCGCCGTCGATCTTCTGGATGGCTTCTTCCAGCGTGGCCATGGCCTGGTTCAGGTCCTCGGCCTGGTTGGCCAGGTATTCGCCGCGCTTGCGCGCTTCTTCCAGCTCTTCCAGTGCCGCCAGATTGACTGCGCCCAGTCCTTCCAGTGCACGGGCCAGGCGGGCGATTTCCGCAGCCAGCGCATTGGGCTTGATGGCGTCGGTCAGGTCGGCCAGCAAGGCGGCTTCATCCGCCTGGGCTTCCTTCAGTTCTTCGGCAAAGCGTTCCATCGCCAGCCGCGCTTCCTGATGCTTGAGCAGCCAGTCGGAGCGCGCCTCGCGCAGTGCCGGCAGGGCGGCATTGGTATCGTGCTGGCGCTGGGTGAGCTGGCGCAGTTGCTCGGTCAGGCCGTTCAGCCGGTCGCGGGTGGCTGCGAGGGCGGCCTCGTGCCGGGTACGCAGTTCGATGGCCTGTTGCATGGCCTCTTCCGGCACGGTTTCTTCTACCACTTCGGCTTCTTCGGCAAGGGTTTCCAGCCGCTCGGCCAGTTGCTGGTCGCGCTCGTCCAGTTCGCGGGCGCGGCGGGCCAGTTCGGCGGTCTTTTGTTCGGCGGTGTGCAGTTCCAGGCGGATTTCATGCAGCTGGCGTTCGGCATCGCGGGTTTTGTTGCGCGCCAGTTGCAGGCCGGTTTCGGCATTCAGCCGGTCCAGCCGTACTTCTTCCAGCTGTACCGCCAGCTCCTCCAGCGTCATGGTGGCTTCTTCGCCCTGCAGCTCGCTCTCTTCGATGTCCAGCTGGGCTTGCTGGCGTTCTTCCTGCAAGCGTTGTTGCTCGGCATGGATGAAGGACAGGCGGGCGGCACCTTGCCGCGCGGCCTGATCCAGCTTGACGTGCTCCAGCGTCACCGCGTTGAGTTCGGCTTCCAGCCGGGTGAGTGCACCTTTTTGTGCGCGTACTGCCTCGGCCAGCATGCCGTTCATGCTTTGCAGCGACTCGCGGCGCTTCTGCAGGCGGTCGATATCCGGTTGCAGTTGCTGCTGGCGAGCCTGGGCGGCTTCCAGCTGCTGCTTGCGCTCCATCAGTCCGCTGCCACTGGCTGCACTGTAAAAGCACACGCTGCTGGCGCTGACCCGATGGCCCTGCGGGGTGAGCAGGCATTCGCCGGCGCGCAGCTGGCCACGACGGCTGATGGCCTGTGCCAGGTCATCGGCCAGGTAGACGCCTGCCAGCCAGTCTTGCAGTGCGGCGTCAAAGGGTGCGCTGGCGGTCAGTTGATCCAGCAGCCGCGGCCAGTCCTGAGCCGGGCTGTGCAAGGGAGCGGCCTGACCATCCACCAGGGTCAGTGCGGCGGGTGGAATGTGCTGGCTGGAGGCGGCACGGGCATTGAGCCGTTCGCCCAGCACTGCTTCCAGCGCGGTTTGCCACTGTGGCGCAACCTGTACTGCCTGCCACAGCTGCGGGACATCGGCCAGGCCTTGCTCGTGCAGCCAGTCGCCCAGTTTTTCTCCGGCAGCTTCGCGTGCCAGCACGGCCGCCAGCGCGGCGACTTCGGCTTCGGCGCGCGCCAGTTCGGCACGTTGCTGCGCCAGTTGTTCATCCAGCTTTTCGCGCTCGGCAGCCAGATCGGCCAGCTTGGCTTCATCGGCCACCACGCGGGCGCGCACAGCGTCCAGTGCGGCGCGGGCGCGCTCGACTTCGGCCTGGGCGGCGGCTTGCTGGTCCTGGTCGGGCAGGTTCAGTTCGGTCAGCTCGCGTTGCAGGGCTTGCTGGCGGCTGGCCAGCTGTTCCAGCGTGCGGCGCTGGTGTTCGCCCTTTTGCCGGGCCAGATCGCGTTCGCGGGTGAGGTTGGCTTGCTGTGCCAGCATTTGTGCTTGCAACTGGTCCTTGGCGCGGAATTCGGCTTCGGCACTGGGCAGCAGGTCGGCACCGTCTTCCAGTGCCATCTGGGCTTCTTCCAGCCGCATTTGTGCTTCTTCGCGCCGTGGCAACCATTCGTCCAGCTCCATGGCGGCCTGCTGGCGACTTTCCGCCAGTTGCTGGCGCTCATTGCGGGCGCTGGCCAGTTCGCGCTCTACCCGTACCTGGTTTTGCTGGCGATGGCGTTGTTGTTCTTCCAGCCGGGCCAGCGCGGCATTGGCTTCAAACAGTTGCTGCTGGGCTTCGTGCACCGCGTCGCTTGCGGCGTAGTGGCTTTCCCGCACGGTTTCCAGCTCGGTGTCCAGATGGGTGAGTGCCGCTTCCATGGCGGCTTCTTCGGTTTCGATGCGCGACAGTTCGGCGCGGGCATGGGCTTCGTTGCGGCCGGCTTCTTCGCGCCTTGCCAGTGCCAGCAGGTTCTGCTTGTGGGTCAGGGTGCCGCGCAGGTCGTGGTACTGGGCGGCTACTTCGGCCTGTTCGCTCAGGCGCTCTACCTGGCGTTCCAGTTCCTGGCGCAGGTCTTCGATGCGTTCCAGATTGGCGCGGGTATCGGCAATGCGGTGTTCGGTTTCGCGGCGGCGTTCCTTGTATTTGGACACCCCGGCGGCTTCTTCCAGATAGGCACGCAGTTCTTCCGGCCGCGCTTCGATGATGCGCGAGATCATGCCTTGTTCGATCACCGCATAGCCACGCGCACCCACGCCGGTGCCGAGGAACAGGTCGGTAATGTCGCGGCGGCGCACCTGCTGGTTGTTGATGTAGTAGCTGGATTCGCCTTGGCGGGTCAGTACGCGCTTGATGGCGACTTCGGCATATTGCCCCCACGGGCCGGTAAGCTGGCCGTCGGCATTGTCGAACACCAGTTCCACCGAGGCGCGGCTGACAGGTTTGCGGGTGGAGGAACCGTTGAAAATCACGTCCTGCATCGACTCGCCGCGCAGCTGCTTGGCGCTGGATTCGCCCAGCACCCAGCGCACCGCGTCAATCACATTGGATTTGCCACAGCCATTGGGGCCGATCACGGCTACCAGCTGGCCGGGGACCGGAATGCTGGTGGGATCGACAAATGACTTGAAGCCGGACAGTTTGACGTGGGTGAGGCGCAAGGCGTTCTCGCAAGAATTAAGAAGCAACCGCGGCATTTTATCAGGGTGGCGGCTTTTGTTTGCTTTTGCTGCAAGACAAGGGTGCGGCTGCTGTTGTGGCGTAGCAGAACTTTTGTCAGAAGTGTTGTGCCATAATGCCCCCATGGAACCGTTATCGCTCACCGATCACTTTCTGATTGCCATGCCCAATATGGCCGACCCGCTGTTTGTCCGCTCGCTGGTGTACCTGTGCGAGCATGGCGACCACGGGGCGATGGGCCTGATTGTCAACAAGCCCTCGGGCATTGCCATGGCACAGTTGTTCGACCAGATCGACCTGCCGCTGGAGATCGACCCCTTGCGTGGCGAGTCGGTGTTCTTCGGCGGTCCGGTGCAGCCGGATCGCGGCTTCGTGCTGCATGCGCCGGCGGGGCATTGGCAGTCCAGCCTGGTGGTGAAGGACGACCTGGCGCTCACTACTTCCAAGGATGTGCTGATTGCCGTGTCTGAAGGGCGTGGCCCCCAGCGCATGTTGCTGACCCTGGGTTATGCCGGCTGGTCGGCCGGGCAGCTGGAGCAGGAAATCAGCGACAACAGCTGGCTGACGGTGAAGGCTGATCCGGACATCCTGTTTGACCTTCCTGCCGAGTCGCGTTACGACGCCGCCATGGCCTTGCTGGGTTTCGACCCGTCCCTGCTGTCCGGAGATGTCGGCCATGCCTGAGGGAACGGTACTGGCTTTTGATTTTGGCGAACGTCGTATCGGTGTGGCCATGGGCGAAACCATGCTGGGCATTGCCCATCCGCTGCTCACCATTGATACCGAGATCACCGACGCGCGCTTTGCCGCCATCGGCAAGCTGATCGACGAATGGCATCCTGCCCAGCTGGTGGTGGGCCTGCCCATGCATCAGGACGATACCGAACACCAGATGACCCAGCTGGCACGGCGCTTTGCCAACCGGCTCAAAGGGCGTTTTGGCCTGCCGGTGTGGCTGGTGGACGAGCGGCTGACCTCGGTGATTGCCGAATCCATGCTGGCCGAGGCCGGCGTGCGTGGCCGCAAGCAAAAACCGGCGCTGGACCAGGTTGCTGCCCAGGCCATTCTCACCACCTGGTTTGAAAGTCACGGTACCGCCGTCTGAACCTGTCCATCATGCATCTTTCCCCGCGTTGGCAAACTTCCATCCTGATGCTGGCATTCCTGCTCAGCCTGATGGGCCTCATCAACCTGCTGCTGGACCCGGCCCAGGCCGTACGGCACTGGCAGGCTGCTCCCGGTCATGTGGAATCCAGCCGCATCATGGTCAGCAGCCCGGAAGGGCATCCGGACCAGACCCGCTGGGAGCCTTACGTGCAGTACCTCTACACCGTGAATGGCGAGGTCTATCACGGCGACCAGCTGTATGCGCTTGCCACTGCCTTGCCCGGCGATCACAGCAGTGCCGAAGACCTGACACGGCGCTTTCCCACCGGCAAGGCCGTGGTGGTGTATTACAACCCTCAAGAACCGGCGCGCTCGGTGCTGATCCGCGAGGGCGACAGCAGCATCGGCAGTGGCCGTTTCATTCTGGCGGCGCTCAGCACCCTGTTCGGCTGGGCCTTGTGTGACCGCTTGCTGCAACGCTGGCGCCATGTACGGCGGCTGAGGGCTGGTGTCCATGGTTGAGAAACTGCTGCAAGGCCTGATGCTGCTGGCCGGGCTGGCCGCCTTCGCTTATTTGTGGTGGCTGGGTGCCAAGGGCGATGCGTCGGCCAGTTGGCCCAGTGCGGTGGGCAGTGTGCTGGAAAGCCGTCAGGAACAGCGTCAGGTCAATGCCGGCGGCGATCGCGACAATACCTGGGAATATTTCCCGCAGCTGCGGTATCAGTATCAGGTGCAGGGTAAAACCTACCAGTCCGGCAACCGCCGCTTTCCCAATCCCGGCTACAGCCGCAGCCAGCAGGAAGTGGCGGCCATTCTGGCGCGCTATCCGGCAGGCGCGCAGGTGCGGGTGTATTACAACCCGGCCAATCCGGCCGAGGCTTGCCTTGAAACCGGCCAGCACTGGACGGCATGGGTTGGCAAGGCCATTGCCTTGCTGATTGTCGCGGTGGCGGCCTGGCTGCTGTTGCGCGCCGATTAAGCGGCTGCAGCCGCTTGATGTCATCTGCCGGGCTGATGGTTTTCCTCCGGCAAATCATTCCCGGTTTGCCCTGTCCGGGGATAAAGCAATTTATCCCCCCGTCCGATTCAGCCATAATGCGGTAAAAACCAAGCGGCATGGCGTTTGCATTGACGCCATGTCATTACAAGGGGGGACCGACTATGTTGGCCATCATCGGAGGCAGCGGCCTGGCCAAGCTGCCCTTACTGGAAGTAACCCATCGTCAGGTGGTGCGCACACCCTATGGCGACCCGTCCTGCGCACTGACATTCGGCCATATCGGCCAGCAAAACGTGGTGTTCATTGCCCGTCACGGTCACGGTCACTCGCTGGCCCCGCACGAAATCAATTACCGCGCCAATATCTGGGCGCTGCACAACCAGGGCGTCAAGGGCATCCTGTCCATCGGCTCGGTCGGTGGCATCCGCGCCGACATGGGGCCGGGCACCCTGGTGGTGCCGGACAACATCATCGACTACAGCTGGGGTCGCAAGCACACCTTTTTTGATGGCCCGGAGCGGCCGGTAGTGCATGTCGACTTCAGTAATCCTTACGACGATGCGTTGCGCGCCAGACTGATTGCCGCGGTCAATGCCAGTGGCAAACCGGCGGTGAATCAGGGCGTGTATGCCTGCACCCAGGGCCCGCGGCTGGAAACCGCAGCGGAAATCCTCAGGTTGGAGCGGGATGGTGCCGATATTGTCGGCATGACCGGCATGCCGGAGGCCTGCCTCGCCCGTGAAATGAACCTGCCTTATGTCCATCTGTGCCTGGTGGTGAACTGGGCGGCAGGCAAGGGCGGCAGTGCCACGGTGAATTTCGACCCGGCCACGGCCGAAGCCGGCATGAATGATGTCACTGCCGTGCTGCTGGCCTTGTTGTCTGCCACTACCACGGCCTGAATCCGGCCCGGCTTTGCTGGCACGGCCTAGATATGGAGAAGGTAATGTCTTCGGTTCGATATGATTTCTTTGATGCCATTTTCGCGCCGCGGCGCGAGCAGCCGCTGATTCTGCATGACGGCGTCAGTGTCAGCTATGGTGAGTTCCTTGACCGGGCCATCCGCCTGCTGAACCACCTGGTGCAGCAAGGTGCCCGCCATGGCGACCGTATCGTCATCGGGCTGGAAAACCGGCCGGAGTACCTGGAACTGATGCTGGCGCTGGCGCTGGGTGGCATGACAGCCTGCCCGGTGGACCCGGACATTACCGTCGCCCAGCTCAACAAGACCCGCCAGGTGGTCAGTGCTGCGATGAGCATCACCTCCTACGACCAGCTGGCCTATTCACTGGACAACAGTCTGCCGGACTGCGTGGCACAGGGGGATATGGACCAGCCATTCCTGGTGGTGTTTTCCTCCGGCACCACCGGCGCGCCCAAAGGCATTGTGCAATCGCTGGGCAATTTCTTTGCCGCTGCGGGGGCATTTGCCAGTGCGGTGGGGCAGCAGCCCGGGCAGATCACCCTGCACAACTGGCCGATGTTCTATAACGCCGGTCTGTTCAACCTGTTTGCCTGCCCCCTGATGAGTGGTGGTTGCATTGCGGTTTGCCCGCGCTTTAGCGCCAAATCCATGGGCGGCTTCTGGGAGGATGTGGCACGTCATCAGCCAGACTATCTCTACCTGTCCCCCACCATGGCCGCCTCCTTGAGCAAGACCTACAAGTTCTTTAAGGCTGATCTGGCCCCCTTGCAGCGCGCCAGCGTCATTTCCACCAGCTCCATTCTTTATCCGGCCATCAAGGACGAGTTTCTTAAGGTGTGTGGTGTGGAAATCCGCCCTTGCTTCGGCATTACCGAACTGGGTGGCTCGTTTACCATCGGTCACGGCCAGAGTGCTCCTTTCTCGGTGGGGCAGGTCATGGCGGGGGTCACCGTCAGCATCGACAGTCAGGCTGATGGAGAACTGCTGGTGCAGTCGCCTTACATGGCGCTGGGCTATCTGGGGGCAGAGGGCCATATCGAACCCTTCGATCGCAGCCAGCCTTTCCGTACCGGGGACCTGGGCCATCTGGCAGCAAACGAACTGTTTGTCTCCGGCCGTCGCAAAGACTCCATCAAGAAGGGTGGCGAGCTGATCAATCTCTCCGAAATCGAAGACATGGTCCATGCGGCGGACCTGTGCGAAGAGTGTTATGCAGTGGGCAAGCCGGACCTGTTCTGGGGTGAAACCTACGATGTGTTTTTCATTCCGCGCGCCGATGGCAATGCCGAAGCCATTCGTGACGCACTGATTCGTCTGTTCAATGGCGCGCTGCCGCAGGTGCAGCGGCCGGATCAGGTGCGGGCGGTGGACAGCATTCCGCGTACCGCTTCGGGCAAGCCCATCAAGCGGCTGATCAGCTATCAGGCGGTGCAATGACACAAATGCTGTTGACTCACGACCCGCGTACCGGCACTGCCGTTGCACGCCATGCCTGCACCGATGCCACGCAGATTGACCAGATATGCCAGCGTGCCCGGCAGGCATTTTTCCAGCACTGGCGTACCCTGCCTGCCGCCAGGCGTAGCGAGGCCCTGCTGAGTGTCGCCCGCCACCTGCGCGAGCAACTGGAAGCCTTTGCCGCCGCCGAAGCGGCCGATACCGGCAAGTCGCTGGCCACCGCCCGTGGCGAGGTGGCCGGTGCTGCCGGGCTGTGGGAATATGCCGCCGCCCTGGCGCGTGTGGAGCATACCGAAACCCTGGGCAGTGCCACCGGTAGCGGACTGGCCCTGACACTGCGCGAGCCGATGGGGGTGGTGGGGCTGATTGTGCCGTGGAATTATCCGCTGATCACCACCGCCGAGCGCATGCCCTTTGCACTGGCCGCCGGTTGCTGCGTCATTCTCAAGCCCAGTGAACTGGCGGTCGGCTCGCTTGCCCTGCTGGTCGCCCATTTGCAGCAGAACCCCTTGTTTCCTGCCGATGTGGTGCAGGTGGTGTACGGCGTGGGCAAGGAAGCCGGTCAGGCACTCACCCGTCACCCGGCGGTCGACATGATTGCCTTTGTCGGCTCCACCGCTACCGGCCGTGCCATCGAAACCGCCGCGGCAAGCTGCGGCAAGCGGGTGACGGCCGAGCTGGGTGGCAACAACCAGGTGCTGGTGTATCCCGATGCCGACCTGGCAGCTGCGGCGGACGGCGTGATTGCCGGCGCTTTGCGCAATGGCGGACAAGCCTGCATTGCCGGCACCCATGTGCTGGTGGACCCGGCAGTGGCCGATGAATTTGTCAGCCAGCTGCAGCAGGCCTTGCAGCGTCGTTTTCCTGCCTGCAGCGGCGATGCCGTGCCCGAGGGATTGCAGCCCATGATCACCCTGGCACACAAGCAGCGCATTCAGGCGCTGGTGCAAGCCGGTCTGGCACAGGGGGGCGTCGCTTTGCCCGGCTCCCGGCTGGATGGCCCCGGCCATTTCCTCGGCCCGGTGCTGATCGACCATGTGGCACCGGACTCTGCCTTGCGTGAGCAGGAGCTGTTCGGTCCGGTCATCACCATTTGTCGTGTCGCTGCCAGTCAATTTAATGCCATTGTTGCCGATAACCAGTATGGGCTGGCCGTCTATGTCTGGACGGCGGCAAGCAGCACGGCCTTGCAGGCGGTCCGGCAGTTACGAGTCGGACGGATCTGGGTCAATGCCGATCCGGAATTCTGGCTGCCGGAGTTGCCGGTGGGCGGTTTTGCCGATTCCGGCGTAGGGCGCGAAGGGGGCATCCGGGCGCTGGATACCTACTCCCTGCCCAAGGCTGCCATCATTTACTGAACAAACATCCCGCGTGCCATGCACGGGGGACATTTACCCGGTGTGAGCGGGCTGCAAGCCAGCACAGCGGGTCATCAAGGAGTGAGTCCATGGGTCAGATATCCCGTCCGCTTTCGCTGGTCGAAAAGCTGAAGCAGGAATCGGTACAGGAGTTCATCAACAAATTCCTGTGGAACAAAAGCAATAGCGCACCGTTTGTGGTGGAGCTGGACCCCACGACGGCGTGCAATCTGGCTTGCCATGACTGCATCAGTGCCAATTTGCTCAACCAGGGTGGTATCGATAACGAACGCCTGCTGCGCCTGGCTGAGGAATTCGCCCAGCACGGCGTGCGTGCCGTGGTATTGATTGGCGGCGGTGAGCCGATGGCGCATCCCAAATTCGGTGCGCTGGTGGAGTCCCTCTATCAGGCAGGCATCAAGGTGGGCGTCACCACCAACGGCACCCTGATGCCACGCTACATGGACCAGTGCATCAACATGACCAGCTGGCTGCGGGTGTCGGTGGATGCAGGCAGCGAAGAAGTGTTTGCCGAATTCCGCCCCCATGCCAGCGGCAAGTCGCAGTTCAATCTGGTGATCGACAACATGCGGCAGATGGCCGCCAGCAAGAAGGGTCTGTTGGGTTACTCTTTCCTGCTGTTATCCAAGTTCAATCCGGACGGCAGCCTGCACCGTACCAATGCGGTCGACATCGAAAAAGCCGCGCAACTGGCCAAGGACATCGGTTGCGACTATTTCGAAGTCAAACCCGCATTCGACATGATGCACTTCCTGCAGCAGCAGGATTTGTCGGTGGTGGATCTGGTCAATCGCAACCTCAAGGCCATTCACGAACTGGCAGATGACAATTTCAAGATCATCGCGCCATTCACGCTGGAAGAAGCCCTGCGCGGGGTCGGCACCCAGATCAAGCCTTACAACCGCTGCCTGACCGCCGAGCTGCGCACCGTCATCACCCCCAGTGGTGCCTATGTTTGCCCTTATCATCGCGGCAACCTCAACATGCGCATCGGCGACATTGCCAAGGTGTCGCTGGAAGAGCTGTGGCAGGGCGATCGGCGCAAGACGGTGATGAACCGGGTGGACCCGGCGCGTCACTGCACCTTCCATTGCATCCGCCACGAATCCAACCTGCTGCTCGAACGCATGGCCGCCGGTGAGGTGGTGGATAGCGTGTCCGATTTCGACCTGTTCATCTAAGCCTGCCCATGGAATTGCTCAGTCGCGAAGAACTGCTGGCCATTGGCTTTCATACCGTAGGTGAAGGCGTGCGGGTATCACGCCGTGCCGTGTTTTATGTCATTGACGGCCATATCGGCGATGGTGCGCGCATCGACGACTTTGCCATCCTCACCGGCCGGGTGGACATCGGCCCGCGTACCCATATTTCCCCATTCTGCTTTCTGGGCGGAACCGGAGGGCGCATCGTGTTGGAGGAGGGCGTCGGTTTCTCCACCCATGTCAGCGTATTCACCAAGAGCGACGACTACCAGCAGCAGGCGGATGGCCCGCGCAACAAGGTGGAAGGTGATGTGCTGATCGGCGCGCACACCATCTTTGGTGCGCAGTGCGTCATCCTCCCCGGTGCCGTGGTCGGGCGTCATTGCTCCATCGGCGTGGGCTGCGTGATCAAGGACCAGGTGGCTGATGGCGGACGCTATGTCAGCATGGGCATCCGCTCGGTACAACTACCCTGAGCCAGCAGACCGGTCTGCTGTGCTTGTAAGGAAAAAAACAGATGGAAGAAATACGCAACTGGATAAGCGATTACCTGCGTGCCGAAGGCAAGACTGATCTGCAAGCAGACCTGCCCCTGTTCGAACAGATCGACTCCTTCAGTGTGGTGGGTTTCCTGATGGCGGTCGAAGAGCGTTTCAGCTGCTTTGAGGACATTACCGCCCAAGCGCTCAGTGGCTTGACGCTGGATGAAATGGCCACGCTGCTGGCTAGTTATCAACGGACGTAATGGCAGATTTGCCTGATTTATTCCGGCAGGCTGGTGTGATGGCTTGCTGTATTATGCACAAATCATGTTCAGGCATTGACCGGAAAGTGGCGGCATGAATCTTCCGCGTATCCCGTTTGGCAAACCTTTCATTGTTGGCAAGGAGCTGTTTTACATCGCTCAGGCGGTGATGAGCAGTTCCATCGCCGGGGACGGTGTTTACAGTCGCAAATGCCAGCATTGGCTGGAGGAGCATCTGGGCACGCCCAAGGCCCTGCTGACCCATTCCTGCACCGCTGCGCTGGAGATGGCGGCCATCCTGGCCGATATCGGCCCGGGTGATGAAGTCATCATGCCGTCCTTCACCTTTGTGTCTACTGCCAATGCTTTTGTGCTGCGCGGTGGTATTCCGGTGTTCATCGATATCCGGCCAGATACGCTCAATCTGGATGAAACCCTGGTCGAGGCCGCCATTACCCCGCGTACCAAGGCCGTTGTTGCCGTGCACTATGCCGGCCAGCCGTGCGCCATGGAGGCGCTCAAGGACATCTGCCAGCGCCATGGCCTGTTGCTGATCGAAGATGCGGCTCAGGCCATTCTGGCCCAGTCCGAAGGGCGTTCGCTCGGGACCATCGGCGACCTGGGCTGCCTGAGCTTTCATGAAACCAAGAACATCATTTGTGGCGAGGGCGGGGCATTGCTGATCAATAATCCGGCCTTGATCGACCGGGCAGAAGTGATCTGGCAAAAGGGTACCAACCGCAAGGCATTCTTCCGTGGTGAAGTAGACAAATACACCTGGGTGGACATCGGTTCTTCCTTTCTGCCCAGCGAATTGAGTGCGGCCTTCCTGTATGCCCAGCTGGAGCAGGCCAGGCGCATCAATGCCCACCGCCGCGCGCTCTACGGCAAATACCTGAGCCTGCTGGAGCCGCTGGCCGCTCGCGGTTTGTTCCGTCTGCCGCTGTCACCGGGTAATCGCCCGGAAAACGGCCACATCTTTTACCTGTTATGCAGCAGCATGGAAGAGCGTACCGCGCTGATCCGGCATTTGCAGCAAGCAAACATCGCCGCCGTATTCCACTACGTCCCCTTGCATGACTCTCCGGCCGGGCAGCGCTTTGCCCGCACCAGCGGCGCATTGCCGGTGACCGAGGCGCTTTCTGGCCAGTTGCTGCGCCTGCCCCTGTATTCCGAGATGACCATGGAGCAGGTCCGGCGTGTCTGCCTGGCGATCCAGGACTTCTATCTCGCACGTGCTTAAGTCGTTCACATCCATTTCTTTTCGAGGCCAGTATGTCTCAAACCCTGTCCGCAACTGTTCAACACGCCAACGCACCCTATTACATCTATGCGCCACCGTACCGTGAAACCTCCGGTGGTGTGCGTGCGCTCTACCATTTGTGCCACTGGCTGAACGAAGCAGGGCAGGACGCCTATGTCATGCACCAGGATGCCAGCCATGGACTGAATACACAGGTGCTGACACAGGAAATCTATCAGGCGCATCGTGAAGCAGGACGAGAGCCGGTGGTCATCTATCCGGAAATCATCCGTGGCAATCCGCTGCAGGCCCGTCATGTGGTGCGCTACCTGCTGAATTATCCCGGCCGGCTGTCTAACACGCCGCTGGACAAGCTGGGCTGGGCGGCCAGTGACATGGTGTATACCCACGGCTGGGATATCGTACCGGATGGCTGGTCGGCTACCTTGCTGCAAGTACCGCTGATTGATACCCGGGTGTACAACGCCGATGGCGTTGGCCAGCGCCATGGCAAGCTGGTGTGGCTGCATCGCTTTCTGGAAAAGGGCGGCGTACCTGGCGACGTGGTGGCGGATGCCACTGAAATCTCCTTCCGCGGCAAGATTCGCAGCGCCAGGGAATTGGCCGAGCTGTATCGCCAGGCCGAGCTGTTTTACACCTACGAGCACACCACCGGTTGCTTCGAGGCACTGCTCTGCGGTTGCCCGGTAGTCTATCTGCCCAACCCGCTCACCCTGGAAAAGCCGCTGCACAGCTACCTGGGGGATGACGGCGTAGCCTGGGGAGATAGCCCGGAAGCCATTGCCCATGCCAAGGCGACGGTACACAAGGTGCGTGCCCATTACGACGCCATCCATCAGGATTTCCTGCGCGAATTACAAGACTTCATCACCAGCACCCAGGGACGGGTGCAGGCCAAGTCCTATGCCAATGTTGCAGTCCAGTTGGCCATTGGCAAATCCGGACGCACCGAGCGCCAGTTGCCCGCACCCACGCTCATGCCAGAAGCGCCGGCCTTGCCCAAGCAGCGTTTGCGGGTAGGGGTCCTGTCCGGTGACTTTCTGGATGGTGCCTGCATGCGCCTGCGCCTGCACGATGCCTTCACGCTGCTGTCGCCGTGGATTGATACCGCCTACTTCCCGGGCAACTCGGCCTATGCCTGCCGCCGGGAGGAATTTGACATCGACACCATGGTGCAATGGGCCGATGTCTTCATCATCCAGCGCGGCATTCTGAGCGAACGCAATATCGATTTTCTCAACAAGTGTTTTGCCAGCGGCAAAACCATGATTTTCGAAGCGGACGACTGGTTGCCCGGCATGCCGGCCTCGCACCGCCAGTTCTACGAATTCGACCCTTACGGCCTGCTGCGTTTCTGGCGTGACAAACTGCACCTGTTTGCCGCAGTCAGCGCCAGCACCGAACCGCTGGCAGTACGGCTGCGTGAGCTGAACCCGAATGTCCACCTCATTCCGAATGCCTTGTCGGTCAGCCGTTACGCCAGCCTGCAACGCAGCCCCAAGGGGCCGGATGCACCCATTACCATCGGTTTTGCCGGCACATCCACCCACGCCGACGACATGAAGGTCATCGGCCAGGCCTTGCTCAATATCCAGCAGAAATACGCCCATCTGGTGCAGTTTGTGTTCTGGGGTTGCAGCCTGCACGGCCTGGAGGGGGCTGCCAACGTCAAGGTGGTCGGCAAGTCGGTCACCTATGTCGAATACATGAAGGAACTGAACCGGCTGGAAATCGACATCGGTATCGCACCGCTGGAAGACACCGTGTTCAACGAGTCCAAGTCGGACCTCAAATGGCTGGAGTACACCGCAGTTGGTGCCGCCTGCGTGCTCAGCGACGTACCGGCGTATCGCGAGGCCAAGGCACTGGGGCTGGCCGAAGTGGTTGGCAACGATACCGCCAGCTGGGATGCGGCGCTGTCACGGCTGATTGATGACGCCGAGCACCGGCGTAAGCTGCAACAAGCCTCGCAAGAGTACCTGCTGCGCTACGCCACACTGGAAAGCCAGGCCTACCGCTGGGTGGACCTGCTGCGCGAAGTGTTGCCCACGCCCTTGCTCGAACCCCTGGCTGGCTATCATCCCGATCAGCATGGCGTGGTGGAAAGCCAGCGCCTGCAACTGATGTGGCCCAATACCTATCGCGCCTGGCAAAACTGGGACAAATTGCATCAGCTGCGTGAAATCGACGCCGAAATGATGGCCGAACGCATGTTGATGCAGTGGCAGCAGCGGCCGCAGTTCCTGATGCTGATGCCCATCCGCGCCAGCGAAGCCGAGCTGCTGGCCAATACCATCGATGCCCTGCAACAGCAGCTGTACAAAAACTGGAAGCTGATTGTCATTGCCGACTGGGACATGCCGGACCCCATTTTCAGCCAGAACGACACCCTGGGCTGGTTGCAGCTGGACACGCTGGATGACCCGCAGCTGTTTACCATGGCACTCAACGGTTTGCTTGGCGAGGTGCCGGCCGACTGGGTGATGTTGCTGCCGGCCGGCGCCATGCCTGCCCCACAGCTGTTCTTGCGCATGGGTGACACCATCCACGCCCAGCCGCAAGCACTGGCCATTTACACCGACCATGACAGCTATACCCAGCCTGAGTGCCGTGTACTGCCACAACTGAAGCCGGACTTCTCGCTGGATTACCTGCGGGCGCAGGATTATGTCGGTGCCGCCGTGGCGCTGTCCTATCAGGGGCTGGCCAGTCTGGGCGGCTTCGAAGCCTACCCGGCTTGCGAAAGCTGGAACCATCTGTTGCGTCTGGCCGAGAACTTCGGCCTGAACGTGGTGCAGCATATCGACGAAGTACTGATGCACCTGCCAGCCGAACCCTTGGGTGTGCAGCATCAGCGCGAGGCCGCGCGCCAGGTGGCACTGGAAAATCACTTGCAGCGTCTGGGGATTGCTGCCAGTGTGGTCAACGGCTATGCCGACAACACCTTGCATGTGGAATACCAGGTCAGCGGCACGCCGCTAGTCTCTGTCATCATCCCCACCCGGGACAAGATGGAATACCTGCAGCCATGCGTGGAAAGCCTGTTTGCCCGCACCGGCTATCGTCATTTCGAATTGCTGATCGTCGACAATGGCTCGCAAGACCCGGATACCTTCCGCTTCTACCAGGACTTGCAGCAGGATTACCCGGAGCAGGTCCGCATCATCGATTACCCGCAGCCCTTCAATTTTTCCGCCCAGTGCAATCTGGGGGTGGAACAGGCGCGTGGTGAATACATTGTCCTGCTCAATAACGACACCGAAATCATCCAGCCGGAATGGCTGGAGCGGATGATAGGCATTGCCCAGCGTCCGGAAGTGGGTGCCGTGGGCATCCGGCTGGTGTATCCGGAAAGCGGCAGCATCCAGCATGCCGGTATTGTGCTGGGTTTGCCCGGAGGGGTGCTGTCGGTGGCCGACCACGTGTTTGAAAAGTCGGAACTGGACACGCCGGGCTATATGAATCGCCTGCTGACCGAGCAGAATTACTCCGCTGTCACCGCAGCCTGCCTGATGGTGTCGCGCGAGAAATACCAGGCAGTCGGCGGCTTTGATGCCGAGCAGCTCACCGTGCTGTTCAACGACGTGGACTTCTGCCTCAAGCTGCAGCAGCAGGGCTTGCTGAACGTGTTCACACCCTATATCACCATGGTGCATCACCATGCCAAGAGTATCGGCAAGCTCACCTACGAACCTGCTGTTGCGCTGGCCGCCGCCGTGCGCGAACAGCAAGAGCTGTCGGTGGTACTCAAGCGCTGGCTGCCACAGCTGGCGCGTGACCCGGCCTACAACCGACACCTGACTTTCCGTACCAAGGACATGGCGTTCGAGCCGACACGGGATGTGAACTGGCTGCCGCACCAGGCTGGCCGTTACAAGGTGCTGGGCCTGCCCATTCCGGGTGGCAGCGGCGAGTACCGGGTTTCCTTGCCCTTCCATGCCCTGCAAGAAGGCGGGCGGCTGGATGTCGCCATGATCTCGCCCGAGAACGGTGCCGCGCCGCTGCTGTCGGTGGTGGAGATGGCACGTTTCAACCCGGACGCCTTGCTGATTCACACCATGCTGACCGATGGCATTTTGCATGCCGTGAAGCAATACCGTGAATTCATGCCGGACCTGCGTCTGGTATTCGGTCTGGATGACCTGGTAGGCGCACTGCCGGAGAAGAGCATTCTCAACCGGGTATGGCGCAAGACCATGCCTGATGCCCGCCCGCGTCTGCGTGCCATGCTCAAGCATTTTGACACCCTGGTGGTGTCTACCGAGCCCCTGGCCGACGCCTGCCGCGACATGATTGCAGATATCCGCGTGGTGCCTAACCGTCTGGCCCGCCATATGTGGGGTAAGGTGACCTCATTGCGCGGGCAAGGGAAAAAGCCACGGGTAGGCTGGGTGGGGGCCCAGCAGCATCAGGGCGACCTGTCGCTGATCATCGATGTGGTCAAGCAAACGGCAGATGAAGTCGAATGGGTATTCATGGGCATGTGCCTGCCGGAAATGCGGCCATACATCGCGGAAGAACACCCTTGTGTCTCTTTCCAGGAATACCCGGAAAAGATGGCCAGCCTGAATCTGGACCTGGCCATTGCCCCGCTGGAAGTCAACCCGTTCAACGAATCCAAGAGCAATCTGCGCCTGCTGGAATACGGTGTGATGCGCTGGCCGGTGATCTGCACCGATATCTATCCGTATCGTACCAATGACGCACCGGTGTGCCGCGTGCCCAACACCACCGAGGCGTGGGTCGAGGCCATCCGTAGCCGTGTGCATGATCTGGATAGCACCTATCGGGAAGGGGATGCCCTGCGTGCCTGGGTGGACCGGCATTACTGGATCGAGGACCACCTGGATGACTGGCAGCAGGCACTTTCCGGGCAGCTTGTAAAAAAATAATCATCCCGGTACTAAAGTTTGCCAACGGGGGGTCGATAACTAGTCAAGGCCCACACAGTCGCCCCCCCGAATGCTCTAAGGAGAATCATCATGGCACTTACCGTCAACACCAATATTGCGTCGCTCACCGCACAGAACAACCTGAGCAACTCCAGCTCTTCGCTCAACCTGTCTCTGCAACGCCTGTCCTCCGGTCTGCGCGTAAACAGTGCCAAGGATGATGCTGCCGGTCTGGCCATTTCCCAGACCCTGACTGCCGCCATTCGCGGTAACAACCAGGCCATCCGTAACGCCAACGACGGTACTTCCGTAGGCCAGACGGCTGAAGGTGCGCTGGGCCAGATCGGTAACAACCTGCAACGTATCCGTGAAATCGCCACCCAGTCCGCCAACGGCTCGGTTAGCGACACCAACCGTTCGCAGCTGCAAAAAGAAGTTGACCAGCTGACCCAGGAAATTTCGCGTATCGTACAAACCACCCAGTTCAACGGCACCAAGCTGCTGTCTGGTGGTAATACCCTGACTTTCCAGGTGGGTTCGTCCGGTTCGACCGACAACACTGTATCGGTATCGGCATCTGACCTGACCACCCAGTTGTCCTCGTACAACTCTTCGCTGACCAACAGTGCGACCATCAACGTATTGACCCAGACCGGTGCCCAGGCCCAGCTGTCGGCTCTGGACGCTGACATCGGTACCGTATCGAACATCCGTTCCACCTTCGGTGCCGTACAAAACCGTTTTGATGCTGTGGTTGCCAACCTGCAAAACTACGTAACCAACCTGACAGCAGCCAACAGCCGTATCGTGGACGTGGACTTCGCGTCGGAAACTGCCAACCTGACCAAGAACCAGATTCTGCAACAGGCCGGTACTTCCATCCTGAAACAGGCTAACTCCCTGTCCCAGTCCGCTCTGACTCTGCTGCAGTAAGCTACAGTAATAGCCTAAGCTGAAGAGCCGGCCTCGGTCAGCATGCTGACCGGGGCCGTTTGTCCGGGAGTCGTTGCCATGCAAATATCATCTACGAACAACCCTGTCCTTCCGCTGACGGCTACGCCGACGGCGCGTCAGCAAAATCAGCTGACTCAGGGAAATACTGCTGATGCCACCGCCAGTTCGGTCACACCCAATACCCCGGGTGGCGTAGTTGCCGTAGGCCAAAGCCAGGCACAAAATGCCACCAATGACGGAACTCAGCAGAAAAAGCCGGATCCACTGGAGTTGCAAAACTCGGTCAAGCAACTGAACGATGTGGCCAAGCTGTATTCCAGCCAGCTGGAGTTCTCGGTCGACAAGGAAACCAACATCCAGGTCGTCAAGGTGGTGGATCAGGACACGCATCAGGTCATCAGGCAGATCCCGTCTGAAGATGCAATCCGCATTGCCAAGGCGATTGACGATTTCAAGGGCTTGCTGCTCAAGGACAAGGCCTGAGTCCGGCAGCGCTCGCATGCAAGGGAGGTAATGCCAGATGGCTTCAATCACGACTAGTGTCGGCACGCTGGATGTCCAGTCTATCGTCAGCCAGCTGATGACCATTGAGCAGCAGCCTTTGCAAGCCAGCCAGCAGCGCTCCAGCAAATACAATACCCAACTGAGTTCGATCGGTCAGATCAGCTCGGCCTTGTCCAACCTGCAGTCCGTGTCTGGCAAGATGTCCACCGGTGCCTTCCTGCAGCAATTCAAAGCCAGTTCCACCGATACCAGCATTGCCAGTGTCACCACCACAAGCGGTGGTACGGCCGGCAGCTATGCCTTGAACGTGACACAGCTGGCCAAGTCGCGCCAACTGGTGTTCGACCAGTTTGGCGGCAGTGCCATTACCGACCCCAAGGCCACGCTGGCCGGTGCACCAACTTCCTTGACGCTCACGGTAGCCGGCAAGGATACCGTCATCAACCTGACGCCCAACGCCAGTGACACTGTCAGCCTGCAGTCCATCTCTGACCGTATCAACCAGAGCGGTGCCGGGCTCAGTGCCTCGGTGGTGCAGAATAACGGCCAGTACAAGCTGGTGCTCGCGTCCTCCAACTCCGGTAGTGACAATGCTTTCACCATCAAGGCCGGTGGTACCGATTCCGGTTCCACCTCCGGTTCGACACTGGCCGGTCTGAGCCAGAGTGCCACGGCTGCCAGCGAATCCGCTGCGGCTGCCGATGCCTTGCTCACCGTCAACGGGGTCAGTGTATCCTCGGGCAGCAACCACCTGACCAATGTCATCTCCGGGGCCAATGTGGACATCACCAAGCTGGGCCAGTCCACCATTACCATGACCTCGGACAGCAGCGGCATCACCAGTTCGCTGCAAAGTTTTGTCGACGCCTACAATCAGGTGAAATCTGCGGTAGACTCTGCACGTTCCGGCAGCCTGAAGGCCAATGCCTCGGTGCTGGCCATCCAGCAAAAGCTCACCAGCATTCTCAGCACCCAGGTGCCGGGTGTGGATGCCACCACATCCTATGCCTACCTGTCGCAGGCCGGTATTTCCATCCAGAAGGATGGCACGCTCAAGCTGGACCAGACCGCCTTCAACAAGGCACTCAGTGCCAATCCTACTGCGGTGGCCAACCTGTTCGGCAATACCAGCAGTACCGGTTTTGGCGATAGACTGAGTGCGGCGGTGAATGATCTGCTAGGCCCGAACGGGGTGATTGAAACCAGCAAGACCTCCATCAACAGCCTGATTACATCGGAAACCAGCTTGCAAACCAGTCTGAGTGCCAAATTGTCGGCACGCCAGACCATGTATACCCAGCAATACACAGCGTTGAACGCCGTATTGTCGAAAATGCAGCAATCGACCAGCAATCTGGCCAACCTGCTGGCCTAGGACAGAACCAAACGGTAAACAATCATGCTGAATTCCAAAATGCTCAAGCAGTTCAACAAGGCATATGAAGACGATGCCCTGAAAGCTGCCGTCTATGGGGCCAGCCCGGTGGGCCTGGTGGTGCTGCTCTATGAAGGTGCCATCAAGGCCATCAACCAGGCGGGTTATGCCATTGAAGCCCAGCGTTATGATGAAAAGGCGCGCCTGGTTTCCAAAACCATCGACATCATTGATGGCCTGCGCGAGTCGCTGGATTTGCAGCAAGGCAGCGACGCCGCCAATAATCTGAACGACCTGTACATCTACATGAAGCAGCGGATGAGCATTGCCAACCTCAAGAATGACCTGGAAATCCTGGCCGAAGTCCGCCGGCTGCTGGAAACCATCCTGCCTGCCTGGCAAGAGCTGAACCGATCCAGCATGTCCGCAAGTGCGGCCAGTAATGCCTACTGATGCTGCGCGGAGCCCAGGACATGCGCACGCAGACCCGGTCTGAGCAAATCGGCACCATGTTGCAAACGCTGTCACAAGCACTGGCAGCCTGTGATGCACGCGATTTCGAGCTGGTGATTCGTCTGGCCGAACAGCAAGAAGCAGAACTGGCTGCCTTCATGTCTTCCCGCAGCGATCTGGCCCAGCTTGCCCAGTCTGAAAAGCTGCAACTGGAACAGGTCATTGCCCAGCGTCAGGTCGTGCAGCAACGCATCAGCGAGTGGATTGCGCAGATGCGGGAGGAAATGCAGACAGTCAGTCAGAACAGCCGATTGCTCAAGACCTATACATCGTAATGAGCGGCTTGGGTTACGGCCGGTTTCACCATACACTTAGAAAAAGTGCTGCGTGAGGGGTCCTATCATGTCCGGTTCGCTCTTTTTCTATATCGTCGTGGTCTTGCTGTTGGGTTTGTGCACAGTCTGCGGCTATCTGTATTGGCGCTTGCAGTTGCTGGAAAACCGTCGCGATAGCCTGACGGCCATGTATCTGGATCAGCAGCAGCAGCAAATCAGCACTTTGCAGCGCGATTTGTCACGCCTGATGGCGCGGCTGGAACAGCAATCGCGCAGCGAGCCTGCCAGCCTCAGCCCTTACAACCAGGCTATCGAGATGATCAAGCAAGGCATTCCGGCCTCCGAGGTAGCCAGCCAGTGTGGCATTTCACGCAGTGAGGCCGAGTTGATCATTTCCCTCTACCGGAACAATTCCACCTCATGATTCCATCCCTGCCCACCACCGCTGCTACAGGAACCCTTGCGCCGCAAACGGTCTCTTCGGTACGCCTGCTGCTGGAGGGCGGACGGGCACTGCTGGATGCCAGTGTTGTACCTGCCAAGCTCCCCCCGCTGATGCTGGGCGAGCAGGTCAGTGCCCAGGTGGTGGACAGCAAGGATAATGGCCAGCAGCTGTCGGTACTGATCAAGAACAGCCTGTTCAACCTGATCGTGCCGCAAGGCATGACGGTAAGCGGCAACAACCTGTCGCTCAAGGTGGCCACGCTGGCTCCGACCCTCAGCTTTGCCTTGCAGGAGCAAACAAGCGAGGCAGCACAGGACGGATCGGTTGAAGTACAGCTCAGCCCGGCATCCAAATACCTGACCGGCATGCTGCAAACCAGCAAGCCCGGTTTGCCGGCGACAGACCTGAGTCTGGACGTTGCCAAACAGCAACCTGCCGAGACAGCGCAAACCCTCAAGAACAACGTCAGCCAGAGCGGCCTGTTTTATGAATCGCACCTCAAGGAATGGCTGGACGGACGCCATAACCTGTCCCAGGTACAACAGGAACCGCAATCCCGCTTGCTCAGCAAGCTCAATGAGGATCTGGCCAGCCACGACAGCCGCAGTAACACCGCCAGTGCCAGCAGCCTGAGCCCGCGCACGGTGGCGCCCGAACTGGCCAATCTGGTGCAACGCCAGCTGGACATCGTGGAAAACCAGCAACTGCAACTGAATGGCTATGCCTGGCCTGGCCAGCCCATGCAGCTGCAAATACAACAGGAACACACCAACGAACGTACCGGCAGCCTGGGGGCGGATGAAGTCGGGGTGTGGAGTACCTCCCTGTCGCTCAAGCTGCCAGCCTTGGGTGGTGTGGCGGCGCGTGTGCGCCTGGTGGGGCAGAATGTGCAGGTTTCCTTTGTGGCCGAGGAAGACGAAGCCAGCGGGCTGATCCAGCAACATGCAGAGCAATTGCAAACCGGCATGGCGGCAGCCGGGCTGACCCTGGCCAACCTGGTGGTGAAAAATGGCACAGTCACCCAAGACTGAAGAAGGCCGCAAATCAGCGGTTGCGCTGGCTTACCGCGAAGGTCAGCGCTCGCCGACCGTGGTGGCCAAGGGTTATGGCCAGCTGGCCGAGCGCATCATCGACCGGGCCAAGGATGCCGGCGTGTTTGTGCACGACTCCCCGGAGCTGGTTTCCCTGCTGATGCAGGTGGATCTGGACCGCCACATTCCGGAAGAGCTTTACCGCGCGGTGGCCGAAATCCTGGCTTTTGTTTACTTCCTGGAAAACAAGGCCACCGGTGCCGACTTCGAGTTTGAATCCTGGCTGGCTAGCCGTAAAAGCAAGTCCTGACCATCCCTGTTGCTGAAATCCTCTCCTCATGCTGGCAGCCCTTGTCTGTCGTCAAAAGCGCTGCCATGCCCCCCGGCTTTGCGGTAATCTTATGCTTTCCCCCTGCACACTGCTGGAGTAGATATGAAAGTCGGTTATATCGGGCTGGGCATCATGGGATTGCCCTGTGTTTTGAATCTGCTGAAAGCCGGTCATGCCGTGTCGGTGTGGTCGCGTCAGCAGCAAAAGGCAAACGCCGCACTGGAAGCCGGGGCCACCTGGGCAGACAGCCCGGCGCAGCTTGCCGCACAGGTTGATGTACTGATCACCAATGTTTCCGACACCAAGGATGTAGTGCAGGTATTGCTGGGCGAACAAGGCGCGGTACATGGCGCGGCTGCCGGTCTGGTTTGCGTGGACATGAGCACCATCTCGCCGATCGGTGCGCGCGATATCTCCCGGCAACTGGCCGAGCACGGTGTCGACTTCCTGGATTGCCCGGTATCCGGCGGTCAGGTGGGGGCGGTCAACGGCACCCTCACCATCATGGTGGGCGGCAAGGCTGCGGCGCTGGACAAGGTTCGCCCGGTACTGGAAGCCATGGGCAAGACCATTACCCACATCGGTGACTCCGGTGCCGGTCAGGTGGCCAAGGCATGCAACCAGATTGCGGTTGGTGTGGGAGTGGCTGCAGTGGCCGAAGTGATGAAGCTGGCCAAGGCCTGCGGGGTGGACCCGGCTCCGGTGCGTGAAGCCCTGCTGGGTGGCTTTGCCCAGAGCCGTGTGCTGGATATCCACGGTCAGCGCATGATTGATGACAATTATGTGCCGGGCTTCAAGGCGCACTTGCACCTGAAAGACATGGGCATTGTGCTGGATACCGCGCAACAACTGGGCATCCGTTTGCCCGAGGCCGAGCGTGTGGCCGGCCTGATCGGCCAACTGGTTGAGCAAGGCGAGGGCGAGCTGGATTCTTCAGCCATTGCCCGTCTGATCTGGCAGCAAAACTGATTGCCTGCCGTGACATCTCGAGCCCGCCACCGTGCGGGCTTTTTTATTCCGGCTGCTGCTGTTGCGCCAGCCACTGCTGATGGGCGGCCACGTCCACCGGGCGATAGCGTCTGGTAGTGGCAGCAGGGTAATGCTGCAAGTCATTGCCATGTCGTGTATCGGTGGCGGGGCGTATCGGTCGTGGTACAAAGTTGCCGCCACAGTTGGGGCAGGCATGCTGTAGCAGTGCCACGCAGTCGGCACAGAAGGTGCACTCAAACGAGCAGATACGCGCCAGCGGCGAGTCGGCGGGCAGGGCGCAGCCGCAATGTTCGCAATTCGGACGTAGTTCCAGCATGGTTGGCTCCCGGGAATGATAGAGGCCAGCTTGCCAGCCCTCTACCCGGCTGCACAGGGCAAATACAGCCATCATCACCGCCGGATTGCGCCATGTTGACGGCCGCAGGCTGGCGTAAGGCCAGGATCCGCCACATCAGGCCACCGGACATCAGGCCAAACAGGAACACGCTTGCTGAGGCACAGTGCATGCAGGCCCGGAACGGCGCTCCGCTCTGCCACTCTAACTGCTCATGACCTGATGACAGGTCCGCAGGAGAGCGACATGGATGCCATTGATATCCTCAACCTGATGCGCCAGCACCCGCCAGCCGAGCCGGTCAGCCTGACGTCCATTCCCTTGATGCTGGCGCAGGCACTGGTGGCCATTGCCGGCAAGCTGACGGTGACTGAGCTGCAACGCCTGATTGCCGTTGGCGCTGCACTGTGTGCCCATCAGCAAGACCCGCAGTTTGACAGCGTGGCGGCGGATTTGCTGGTCAAGCAGCTTAGCGAACCGCCTTGAGTGCTTTGGCCGGTTTGCTGGTTTGCGGAGCGGATGCTGCCAAGGGCGTGGCTGCCTGGTCCGGCAGGTATTGCACCACCAGCGCCCGCAGAATGCGATAGCCATTTTCCTGCGGTGTGCCCAGACGTTCATGCCAGGTCATGCTGTCTATCGCGCTGCGCATGCCGCCATGGCTGTTGAGCAGAATGGCGGCCGAGCCGCCAGAGCGCCTGACCTGCTGGGCAAGGGCATGCAGCATGGTGGTGTTGACATAGGCCATGTCGTAATCGCTCACCCGTATCATGCCCATGATGCGGTAACGGTGTGGCGGGTCGCCAGCATCCCAGATTTCCACCCCGTCCACGGTGCGTTTGCTGCCGCCTTCGCCGTCGATGATCTTGCTGCCATTGCGGTATTCGAACATCGTATAGTCAGTCGTGGTGCAGGAGGGCAACAAGGCCGTGCACAGCAACAGGCAGGCCAGTATGGCCAGGCGGCCGGGTGAAGGGACGGATGTCGGAAAAGAGAAGTGCAGCATTACAGGCAGGGTCCGCCAGCGAGGCATGAATGATGCCCGCATCTTAACGTGCCCCAGACGCTGGCGTGCCGCGCAGACCGGCGCGAAGAAGTAAATAAATGCAAACCAGGCCGTGCACCGGGCCTGGCTAATCCTGCCAGCAGCGTAACTGGTATTGCTGCATGAAGTCCGGGGCATTGAGCAGTGCTTCGGCAAAGCTGCTGTTGGCAATGATCAGTGCCCCCTGACGCAGGAAGGCCGCCCGTACTTCCAAGGCGATGGGCTGACCGTATTTCTTGAAGCGTATCAGGTATTCGATGTCAAACCCGGCTTCTGTTCCCGCCGGGTGCCTGAAGGTGGCGACGGTGGCCGGATTGTCCCAACCATTGCTGCATTGGCTGATCAGCTGGAACAGGCTTTGCCCGTCAGCCAGCCGGATGTGCCGGGAGAAATACACGGCGGTACGGGCTTCATCCACCCACTGACGTTTTGCATCACCGGCATCACTGGCCAATAAGGGGTTGCGCGGCAAACGCGATTTGCGCACCGCCGGGTCGTCATGGATGAAGCGATGGAACTGGTCGGCTGCACGGCATTGCTGGCAGCCTTCGGCCTGCAGGAAGCGCTGCTCTGTCGGGGAAACCGCTAACCGGACAGCCTGCCGTGACAGGCCGGGAACATAGGGCTGATGCCGATCTGCCGGAATGGTGTCCAGCATGTCGCCATAGCTGCAGCCCGTCATGCTGAGCGCTGCCGCCATCATCAACCATTGTTCCCGCATGATGCCTCCCTGTATGCCAGTGCGCATTCTAAGGGCTGGGGCAGCACGCGTTGCCGGCCTGGCAGGTAAAGAAAGGTAAGGCTGCCGCGGCGGAAAAACCGCGCAAAAAAGCCCCGGCTGGCGGGGCTTGGCTTGATTTACTGCCAGCGCGTGGCAGCAGACGCTGCTTTACTCGATGTTCTGGATCTGCTCGCGCATCTGCTCGATCAGCACCTTCAGCTCGACGGATGCCTGGGTGGTTTCGGTGGAAACCGACTTGGAACCCAGCGTGTTGGCTTCACGGTTCAGTTCCTGCATCAGGAAATCCAGTCGTTTGCCGGTCTGGCCGCCCGCCTTGAGGATGCGTTTGACTTCGCTCAGGTGGGTGGTCAGGCGGGACAGCTCTTCATCCACGTCAATCTTCTGGGCAAACAGGGCGAATTCCTGCTTGATGCGGTCATCTTCCACATTGCCCAGCGCATCTTGCAGGCGGCTGGACAGCTTGTTCATGTAGGCATCCAGAATCAGGGGCAGCTTGGGCTTGATGGTGGCAATGATGCCCTCCATCGCGGCAACGCGGTCGTGCAGGATCTGCTTGAGCTTTTCACCTTCCCGCGCGCGGGAGGCATTGAAGTCCTCCAGGGCGGTGGTCAGGCTTTGCAGGCACAGTTGCTGCAGGACTTCCGGTGCCAGGGTGTTGGTTTTGAGAATGCCTGGCCAGCGCAGCAGCTCGCCCACAGACAGGCCCTTGGCCTGAGGCGCTTGCTGTTCAACCTGGGCGGCCACTTGCAGCAGGCTGGCCAGGAAGTCGCTGTTCAGTTCCAGTGTCGGATTGTCGGCCTCCAGCTGATTGAGACCGACGCGACATTCCAGCTTGCCACGGCTGACGCGGGATGCCACCATCTCACGCAGCTGTGGCTCGATGATGCGCAATTCTTCGGGCAGGCGCATCTGGACATCAAGATACCGGTGATTCACTGCACGGACTTCCAGGCTGAGCAAACCGCCGGGAAAGTCTCTGCTGATGGATGCAAAGCCTGTCATACTTAGGATCATTGTGGGCCCCCGCTTGTGGTGTCATTAAAATTCAGAACAGGGCCCGAATTGCTGTGAATGCTCAATTCCGGGCCAACGAATACTATAGCAACTGCCATGTCATGACTCAATCCAGCCAACTGACTGCCTTGCCGGTAGGTTATCGCCTGGCCGAGTACACCATTGTCCGCCAGCTCTCTGTCGGTGGTTTCAGCGTCGTTTACCTGGCGCTGGACGATGCAGACCGCAAATACGCCATCAAGGAATACCTGCCGCGCAACCTGGCCCAGCGGGATGAAGAGGGCATGGTGACGGTTCCGCACGAACTGGACCGTGACGCATTCAATCTGGGCCTGAAATGCTTTTTTGAAGAAGGCCGTATCCTGGCGGAAATCAGCCACAAGAGCGTGGTGCACGTGAGCAATTTTTTCCGTGCCAACCAGACCGTTTACATGGTGATGGAATATGCCGATGGCCGCTCGCTGGGGCGCGAGCTGGAACTGACCGGCGGGCGCCTGGAAGAGCGCCGGATACGCAAATGGTTTGCTGCCTTGCTGTCCGGCCTGCGCGAAGTGCATTTGCACCGCCTGCTGCACCTGGACATCAAGCCGGCCAATATCTACCTGCGCCGCAGCGGCTATCCGCTGCTGCTGGATTTCGGCGCAGCCCGACAAACCCTGTCGCGGCGCGACAAGCATTTCGCCTCCATGTACACCCCCGGCTTTGCTGCGCCGGAACAATATGAAAAAGACCAGCCGCTTGGCCCGTGGACCGATATCTACGCCGTCGGAGCCTGCCTGTATGTCTGCATGGGTGGCAGCACCCCGCAGGCTGCCCAGCAGCGCCTGCAAGCGGACAAACTGGTACCGGCCAGCAAGCTGTTTCGCCACTATTATTCCAAAGAGTTGCTCGAATTGACCGACCAATGCCTCAACCTGGCACCGGATGCCCGTCCTTCCACCGTATTGGCCATACAAAAAAGTTTGCTGGATACCAGTTACAGCCAACCCGAACCGATGCCGGAGCCCGCCGTGGCGGCCAAGCGGCTGGTAGGCTGGATCAAGGGCCTGGCCGGCGGCCGTTCTTCCTGAGGAGCATGCGATGAAATTATCCCTGTATCAGGAAAGCCGCATCGGGGGCCGCTCCTACAATCAGGACCGCCAGGTCATTGCCCACTCGCGCGAGGCGGTAATGCTGGTGGTGGCCGATGGCATGGGTGGACACTTGCAAGGCGAGGTGGCCGCACAAATCACCATCGACCTGATGAGCGAGCTGTTTTACCAGCAGGCAACGCCCAGTCTGTCCCATCCCAACCGCTTTCTGGTGAATGCCATCAGCTCCACGCATCAGGCCATTCTGGACTATGCGGCAGATCACCGCCTGCCGGAAATTCCCAGTACCACGGTAGTGGCCGCCATCATCCAGCAGGGCATGTTGCACTGGTGCCATGTGGGCGACTCGCGGCTCTATCTGCTGGACGGCAAGCAGGGCATGCGCTTGCGCTCGCGCGACCACTCACAGGTCCAGCGCCTGATCGACCAGGGCAAGCTGACCGAAGAGGGGGCGCGAACCCATCCTGAGCGCAACAAGATCTACAACTGCCTGGGTGCCACTACCGATCCGGATATCGACATTGGCGAAAAGCAGTTGCTGCAGCCCGGTTGTTCGGTGCTGCTGTGTACTGACGGCCTGTGGTCGCAGATCAGCGATAGCGAGATGGAGAAGGTGTTCATCGGCCGGGCGGTAGGCCAGGTGATGCCGGCCCTGATGAATGTGGCCGAGCGTCGCGCCGGCAGCAATGGCGATAACTTGTCCGCCGTGGCAGTAACCTTGCTGGATGATGGTGCCGAACTGGGGGGCAAGCCCGATACGCTCGATACGCTGGTCACGCCGCCGCGTTATGCCGGCCGCCAGATTCTCGACCCCAATCTGGAGCTGATGCATCAGGAAATCCTGGGTAGCAAACCAGACTGAGGCCGCCTTACGAATTTTCATCAGACAGGTGATGTCGCAGGAGATCACCTGTTTTTGTTTCATACAGGACACCGAAGATGCGACCTTCTCAACGAAATAACGACGCCTTGCGTACCGTTCGTCTTACCCGCCATTACACCAAGCATGCCGAGGGCTCGGTACTGGTTGAATTCGGCGATACCAAAGTCATTTGCACGGCCAGCGTGGAAGAGTCTGTACCGGGTTTTCTGAAAGGCAAGGGCAAGGGCTGGGTGACGGCGGAATACGGCATGCTGCCACGCTCTACCGGCAGTCGCATGCGGCGCGAATCAGCCGCAGGCAAGCAAAGCGGCCGCACTCAGGAAATCCAGCGTCTGATCGGCCGTTCGCTGCGTGCGGTGGTGGATATGGAAAAACTGGGCGAACGCCAGATCCAGATCGACTGCGACGTGATTCAGGCGGATGGCGGCACCCGTACTGCCAGCATCACCGGTGCTTTTGTCGCACTGCATGATGCCATCAGCGGCCTGATTGCCCAGGGCAAGCTGACACAAAGCCCGCTGCGCGATTTCGTGGCCGCCATTTCCGTGGGCATTCACCAGGGGGAAGTGGTACTGGATCTGGATTATCTGGAAGATTCCGACTGCGAAACCGACATGAATGTGGTGATGACCGGCAATGGCCGCTTTGTCGAAGTGCAAGGCACCGCCGAAGGCGAGCCGTTCAGCGAGGAAGAAATGGCCGCCATGATGCGCCTGGCCAAAAAAGGCATCAGCGAACTGATCGCCCTGCAACGACAGGCGCTCGACCTGTAAGCCAGTAACAGACGCTGGCGCTATGTTCGACAGGGGCTTTTGCCCCTGTTGTCATTTCCGGGTACGGCCTTGCTGGATGAACTGCTGCAGCTGCTGGTAGAACACCGGGCTGGACAGCGCCATATTGTCTTCTTTGCGGCGGCGCGCAGCCACCGGGGCCGAGCTCTGGATGCCGATCAGCGTCATGCGGCCATTGATGCTTGCCAGAATGGGCGAACCGCTGTTGCCTTCCAGCGTGTCGCAGCGGTGGGTCAGGCGGCCATCGGCCAGTAGGCCGGTCGCTTGGCAATTATTGTGAACCAGCAGGTGGGTGAGGTCATCCAGCGGATAACCGCCGTTGGTGACCGTGTTGTGGATGCCTTGCAGCTGCTGTTTCAGCGCCTGGCTGTCGCCGGCAAATACCGGAATCACCCCGCGGCTGCGGCCCAGCGGCTGGCTGAGCCGGACAAAGGCAAAATCGCGCCCGGCGATTTTCTTGGGAATATAAGTACCGTCCGGACGATGCTCCAGCCCGGCCAGAAAAGTCTTGTCTACCTGCACTTCGCGGATGGCGCTTTGCTCGCTGTATTCATTACCGGCCAGGCCAACCGTAAAGCTGATGGCCGGGTCGAAACGCCCATGCTTGTTGATGAAGCAATGCCCGGCGGTCACCACCACATCCTCTGCCACCAGCGTGGCAGTGCACACCAGATGGCTCTTGGTTTCCAGCTGCCCGACAGCCTGCCACACGCCGCTGTCCGGGTCGGTCTTGACGCGATCATCCTTGCCGAAAAACAACACCAGTTGTTCGGCCGTGGGTTTGGCCTGTGCAGCCAGGGGGAGCAAACAAAGACTCAGGGCAAGCAGGGTAGTGCGCAACATAGGGTGGGTTCCAATGCAATCGGGGCGCCGAAGCGCCCCGAAGGTAAGACTCACAGCCAACCTGGGTCAGCTGTCGTATCCGTGCGAATTACTTGGCAGCGGAAGCGGCTTTTTTAGCCTTTTTTGCCGGAGCGGAAGCTTCAGCAGCTTGGGCTTTCTGAGCGGAAGCGTCGGCTTTCTTGGCAGCGTGCTTTTTAGCGTGGTGCTTTTTGGCAGCGTGCTTCTTGGCCGGAGCGGAAGCGTCAGCAGCGGAAGCAGCAGCTTGGGCTTTCTGAGCGGAAGCGTCTACTTTCTTGGCAGCGTGCTTTTTAGCGTGCTTTTTGTGAGCTTTCTTGGCCGGAGCGGAAGCGTCAGCAGCGGAAGCAGCAGCTTGGGCTTTTTGAGCGGAAGCGTCTACTTTCTTGGCAGCGTGCTTTTTAGCGTGCTTTTTGTGAG
>NZ_JAYSDA010000027.1:0-68694 GCF_041914625.1 Aquitalea pelogenes
CTTTCTTGGCTTTCTTGGCCGGAGCGGAAGCTTCAGCAGCTTGAGCTTTCTGAGCAGAAGCGTCTTTCTTGGCTACTTTTTTGGCTTTCTTGGCCGGAGCGGAAGCTTCTGCGGCTTGAGCCTTCTGAGCGGAAGCGTCTTTCTTTACTTTCTTCTCAGCCTTCTTGGCCTTGTGGATAGCTACCGGAGCGGAGGTATCAGCAGCGAAGGAAGCAGTGGAGGTCAGGCCAAAGGCGGCGGTCAGAGCGAGCAGAGCCAGCTTTTTCATTTTTGTAAAACTCCTAAGTTCATCTTGAAAATCAAGTTTGAAGGCGGACAGATAGTCCTATTCAGGGGGGCATCCTAACGGTGCTGCACGGCAACGTCTACCCACGCCATGTTTCTCAATGTAACTAAATGTACATTCTCATGTTGGCCAACGAATAATGAAGCGTGCGCCACCCAAGGGCGAGGTTTCCACTTTCACCTCGCCATGGTGCAGCCGCGCAATGCCGGCAACAATGGCCAGCCCCAGCCCGTGGCCACCGGTCTTGCGGCCACGGCTTTCATCCAGCCGGATGAAGGGGTCGAACACCCGGTCCCGGTCTTCTGCCGGAATACCCGGGCCGTCATCGTCCACCATGATGATGCAGTTGCGGTCTTCCATGCGCAGCGTGGTCTGGATCGTGCTCTTTGCATAGCGCCGTGCATTGGACAGGAAGTTGTCCAGCGCGCGGGTGACCAGATACTGGTCAGCCAGAAAGTTCAGCGTTTCTTCCGCCGGTTCCAGCCAGTTCAGTTCCGGGGCCAGCGTGGCTTGCTCATGAATGCGCTCGCATGCCCAGCTGACGGCATCAAACTGCGTCAGCTGCAACGGTGCTTCCGGGCGGTCCAGCTTGGCATGAAACAGCAGTTCTTCTACCAGCGAGTCAATGGCGGACAGGTCTTTTTCGATGGCTTTCTTGGCCGGGGAGTCCTCATCGCCTTCCAGCAGGGCCAGCCGGTAGCGCAAACGTGCCAGTGGCGTGCGCAACTCGTGCGCCACCGCATTGGTCAGTGCCTTCTTGCTGGCCAGCAGGGCGGCAATGCTGTCTGCCATATGGTTGAACGCCGCACCGACCTGGCGTACACCGGAACGGCTGGGCAAATGCACACGGGCGGAAAAATCGCCGCCAGCGAGTTTGCCGGCAGTTTTTTCCAGGGTGACCAGGTCTTTCCAGTGCGGCTGCATCCACAAGAACACCGGAATGGCCAGTGACAAACCCAGCAAGGCCAGCAAGGCGTAATCCACCGACTTGAGCTGATGCAGGAAGAACAGGTAGCGCAAGGGGCCGGCTACCAGCAAGTAATTGCTGTCCTCTATCTTCTGCAGGAACAGGTACTTGTCCTCCAGCATGACGATCTCGCCATTGTTGAGGGCTTCTTCCGATTCTTCATCCAGCAAGTAGTTGCTCTGCTTTTCCACCGTCACCTTGAAGGTAAAGTCATGGTTGGAGCTTTGCAGGGTTTCGGTCCAGCGATCTTCCGGCACGCCGTGCAGGTCGGCTTCGATCAGCGACAGGGTGGTGCGCAGCAAGTCTGACAGATAGCGCTCACCCACATCGTCCACTGCCTGCTTGTAAACCGCACCCACCATGACCACCGCCACCATGAAGCAGGTGACCAGCAGCAGGTAAAACTGGATGAACAGACGACGCATGGATTATTCCCAGCCGGACAAGGAGAACAGGTAGCCGCGATTGCGCACGGTCTTGATGCGGAAAGGTTCGGTGGGGTTGTCGCCCAGCTTTTTGCGCAGGCGGGAAATGGCCACGTCAATGCTGCGATCCAGTCCGTCATAGCTGACACCGCGCATTTCCTTGAGCAGGATGTCGCGGTTGAGTGTTTCGCCGGCATGATTGGCCAGCAACCACAGCAAGTCGAAGTCGGAGGTGGACAGTGCCACCTTTTCCTTGCCCAGCACCACATCCCGGCTGACCGGGTCGATGGACAGCTGGCCGAATACCAGTTTGCGCTGGGTCTTGACCGGTGCGCTCTCGCTGGCGGCCTGGGCCGGGCGCATATTGCGCAGCTGCGAGCGCAGGCGGGCCACCAGCACCGACGGCGGCGTGGTTTTCAGGATGTAGTCATTGGCGCCCAGTTCCAGCCCCAGAATCTGGTTCATGTCGCTATCCAGCGAGGTGAGCATGATGATGGGGCCGTCAAAGTTGGGTCGCAGCTCACGGCAGATGGACAAACCATCCTTGCCCGGCAGCATGATGTCCAGCAGCACCATGTCCGGTGCTTCTCTTTCAATGGTGGCCAGCGCCGTATCACCACGCGGCTCTATCACGACGTCCATTTCGTGGCGGGCCAGAAAATCGCTGATCAATTCGGCCAGATCAGGGTCATCTTCAACAAATACGATACGGTAGGTCATGCCTGCTCATCCATCCGGTTGACACAATACGGGGGGAGTATGGCCTGAGGCAGACTCAGACTCAACCGTACAGCACGAGGACTTGAATCTGAGCTGGATCAGAACATTCGTAATAACAGGCTGGAATGTACGGTTTTTCTTGCTAATATTCATTTCAAACCATGTCATAAGCATGAAAATAATAATGATTCACATTGCCAACGGGAGAGTGTCAGGATGTTTTTCAAGCGCAATAAACCCACCATTCAAAGCGAGCCGGGCAAGCAGGGCTCTGCGCCCATCCAGATCATCCGCAGCCGCACTTCTTCGGTAGAAAACGACCTGCGTGCCGCCAGCCGGGACGACATCGCCCTGGTGCTCGGCTTCATCAATCCGGCAGCCAATCTGGACCAGGTAGCGCGTAGCGCCGCCGCCGCCTTTCCCGGTGCCAAGGTGGTGCTGACCACCACTGCGGGCGAACTGTGTTCGCTCAAGGCAAACGACCCGCTGTATCTTCCGGCCAATCCGGGTTGGGACAGCATGGTGTTCCAGCTGTTTGACAAGCAAATCCTGTCTGCCGTGCATGTGGCCAGCGTGCCCCTGGGCTGTGAAGACCTGAAGGCGGGCCAGAGCAAGATGGGGCGTGACGAGCGGGTGCGCCGCATCATGGACAACTTGTCCCGCGTGCAGCCCGGCTTTTCCATGAGCTATCAGGACGGTTTCGTGCTGACCTTGGTGGACGGCCTGTCCAGCAGTGAAAGCTATCTGATGGAAGCCGTGTACGAATCGGAACGCTTCCCCTACCTGTTCATCGGTGGTTCGG
Source organism: Aquitalea pelogenes (assembly GCF_041914625.1). NCBI lineage: Bacteria > Pseudomonadati > Pseudomonadota > Betaproteobacteria > Neisseriales > Chromobacteriaceae > Aquitalea > Aquitalea pelogenes. The sequence continues at coordinate 3,201 of NZ_JAYSDA010000027.1, forward strand.
CCGGTGGTCCGCTCGATTTCTCCATGACCCGCCTGCATGACGGCCAGAGCGTGCGCGATGGTCATGCGGTACTGGTGTTCATCAAGCTGTCCCCGGCCTATCGCTACGGCGTGTTCAAGTCGCAGAACTTCCAGGAAACCGGTACTGCTTTTACCATTGCCAAAGCCAGTGCCGAACTGCGCACCGTAGAGTCGGTATTCGACCGGGACGGCAAGGTGGCCAATGTGGTGGAAGTGCTGGCGCGTCACTTCTCCTGCAGCCCTGGCGAAGTGGGTGACAGACTGGGCAAGTACAGCTTTGGCATCAAGATCAAGAACGATATGTTCGTGCGCTCGGTATTGAGTGTGGATGCCCAGAACGGGGTATTGCACTTCGCCTGTGACCTGAGCTTTGGAGAAGAGCTGCACTTGCTCAAACAGGAAGGCCTGGTGGAAAGAACCCAGAGCGATTTCAGCCGCTTTACCCAGGGCAAGCCGGCCGCTGTCGGTGGCCTGCTCAATGACTGCATCCTGCGCCGGCTCAACAACAGCAATGCGCTGTCCGGCAGCAATGTCTACGGCGATATCCCGGTGGCCGGTTTCTCCTCGTTTGGCGAGTTGCTAGGGGTCAATATCAACCAGACCCAGACCGCAGTGTTTTTCTACCCGGCGCGCGACGGCTTCCAGGATGACTTCATCCAGCGTTTCCCCATTCATTACGCCAACTTCAAGAACTATTTTGCCAGCCGTGAAGTCTCCCGTGCCCGCTGCATCGACCGGATGAAGTCGCAGGTGATTCACGAATTGCAAGGCTACAAGAGCTTTGCCAGCCAGTTGATGGAAAGCCTGCCGATGTTCCGTCAGGCCTCGGCCGAGCTGGTGACCCACCTGATTGCCATCCAGAGCGAGATCTCGCGCTTCTCCGGCAGCGTGGAGCAGGGCAACAAGACCTCAGCCAATGTCAGCCTGCGCATTGTCGAGCTGGAGAAAGATGCACGCCAGATTGGCGATGTGATGCTGATGATCAAGAAGATTGCCGAGCAGACCAATCTGCTGGCCCTGAATGCGGCGATTGAAGCCGCACGCGCCGGGGAAGCCGGTCGTGGTTTTGCCGTGGTGGCGGACGAGGTGCGCAAGCTGGCCAACAACACCCAGTCCAATCTGGATGCAACCGGTGGCGCAGTGGAACACGTGATGAGTGGCGTGGCGCAAGTGGGCGTGGACATGCGGTTGATGAGCGAGCATGTCAGCAGCTTTGCAGGCGAAATGCAGCAAGTGGTGAACTTGCTGGGCAAGCTGACCGCTTCATCCAACAGCAGTCAGGAACAGCTGGACCAGATGGTGGGCAGTACCGGCGAACTCTACGAGCGCATGCGCAAGGTAGACCAGGATATGGAAGCCATTCTGGAGCTGGAACGCTGAGCTGACGCACGACGAACCAGATCCCTGATCACCAACCGCCGCCTTGCATTTGCAAGCGGCGGTTTTTCATTGCCTGTAGCTGTGGCGTTACGCAAGGGGAACTTTTTTGCAACGAAATGTAACAGCCGGAATGCTGCGCTGCACCGCGAATGCACATGGCTTAAAGTGTTGCTGTTGCTGCAATAAATCTGACATTTGCGCCTTGATGCAAATCAAATATGCACCATTTTTGCGCGCATTTATGCCAATGAAGAGTTGCTGTCAGCTTGCTAAGGAGAATAAAACTGATTTTTAATAGCGCGCCCGTCACTGTGACAAATTGTCGCAGTCTTGTCAGCCCATGCCGCAAATCAGGCAGAGGGGAGATGGTGACGACGCACGTTTTCTTCAAGCAGGTCCACCCAGGACAGATGGCACCGGCGACCCGGTCCACTCCCGGCGCGCGAGTGGTGTGCCGCGTGTGCGGCGACGGGGCATGACACGGCTGCAGTGTCGTGTGGAATGGTAGTCAAACGGTATTCAACGGTAACAAGGCCGCATGTGACGGCCTTGTTCCTGATGCGGGGCTCCCGCATCCGACATGAACGATGGCGTCATGCTGACATGACGCCGTCCCTCGCCGCGGCGAGCAAGGAATCTTTAACCTGTAAAGTCGTATGATGAGAAACTCTAGACCCACCCGCCTGTTGTGGGGGCTTTCTCCAGTCGTGACTGCACTGCTCACCGGTTGTCAGGGTGGCATTCTTGACCCGAAAGGGCAGGTCGCAGCGGATGAGAAATCCCTGATCATCACCGCCACTGTGCTGATGTTGCTGGTTGTCATTCCGGTCATCGTGATGACTTTCCTGTTTGCCTGGAAGTATCGTGCCAGCAACAAGGACGCCATCTACACGCCCAAGTGGTCCCACTCCAACAAGATCGAGGCCGTGGTCTGGATCATCCCCATCATCATCGTCAGCTGTCTGGCCGTGGTGACCTGGAACACCACGCACAAGCTGGACCCGTACCGCCCGCTGGATTCGGACAAGAAGCCGATCAACGTGCAGGTGGTTGCCATGAACTGGAAGTGGCTGTTCATCTACCCGGATCTGAACATCGCCACCGTCAACCAGCTGGCCTTCCCCAAGAACGTCCCGGTTAACTTCCGCATCACTTCCGATGCCGCGATGAACTCCTTCTTCATCCCGCAGCTGGGTGGCCAGATTTACGCCATGGCCGGCATGGAAACCAAGCTGCATCTGATCGCCAATGAAGCCGGTACCTACAAGGGCATGTCGTCCAACTACAGCGGCGCCGGTTTCTCCGGCATGAAGTTCAATGCCATTGCCACCGAAACGCCCGAGCAGTTTGATGCCTGGGTACAGAAGGTGCGTGCTGCTGGCAAGTCCTTGAATGCAGATGCCTATCTCGCGCTGGCCAAGCCGAGCGAGAACAATCCGGTGGCGTTCTACAACATGCCGGAACCGCGTCTGTTTGATGCCGTGCTGCACAAGTACATGGCAGGCCGCCAGTCGCTGGCTGCCACCGACGACGAACTGAAGCTGGCCGCGCTGACCAAGCGTCTGTGCGAAACCCCGGCCGTCAAGGAGTAATAATCGATGTTGTTAGGCAAACTGACTCTGGATGCCATCCCTCTGCATGAGCCCATCATCGTGGCCGCGCTGTCCGGCGCCGGCCTGATGGGCCTGGTGGTGATGGCGCTCATTACCAAGTTCGGTAAATGGGGCTATTTGTGGAAAGAGTGGCTGACTTCGGTCGACCACAAGAAGATTGGCGTGATGTACATCATCGTCGCCATGATCATGCTGCTGCGCGGCTTTGCCGATGCACTGATGATGCGTGCCCAGCTGGCCATGGCCACCGACGGGCATCTGGGGGTATTCCCGCCAGAACACTATGACCAGATCTTCACCGCGCACGGTGTGATCATGATCATCTTCATGGCCATGCCTTTCATGACCGGCCTGATGAACATCGTGGTGCCGCTGCAAATCGGCGCGCGCGACGTGGCCTTCCCCTTCCTGAACTCGCTGAGTTTCTGGCTGCTGGTGTCGGCGGTGATCCTGGTCAACCTGTCGCTGGGTGTGGGTAACTTTGCCCGTACCGGCTGGGTGGCTTATCCGCCGCTGTCCGAGCTGGGGTTCAGTCCTGATGTGGGGGTGGATTACTACACCTGGGCGCTACAGATATCCGGTATAGGGACGACGCTGACGGCGATCAACTTCCTGGTCACCATCATCAAGATGCGCGCACCGGGCATGAAGCTGATGCAAATGCCGATCTTCACCTGGACCTGCACCTGGGCCAACGTGCTGATCGTGGCTTCCTTCCCCATCCTGACCGGCGCCCTGGCCATGCTGAGCCTGGACCGCTACCTGGACTTCCACTTCTTTACCGCGGAAGCCGGTGGCAACGCCATGATGTACCTGAACCTGTTCTGGGCCTGGGGCCATCCTGAAGTTTACATTCTGGTGCTGCCAGCTTTCGGTATCTTCTCTGAAGTCATCTCCACCTTCTCCGGCAAGCGCCTGTTTGGCCATACCTCCATGATCGTCGCCAGTGGCGTGATTTCGGTGCTGGGCTTCATGGTGTGGCTGCACCACTTCTTCACCATGGGTTCCGGTGCGGATGTGAACGCCTTCTTCGGTATCGCCACCATGGTGATTTCGGTGCCGACCGGCGTGAAGCTGTTCAACTGGCTGTTCACCATGTATCAGGGTCGTATCCGCTTTACCCCGCCGGTACTGTGGACCATGGGCTTCATGGTGACCTTCTCCATCGGCGGCATGACCGGCGTGCTGATGGCCGTTCCGGGTGCCGACTTCGTGCTGCACAACAGCCTGTTCCTGATTGCCCACTTCCACAACACCATCATCGGTGGCGCGGTATTCGGCTATCTGGCAGGTTTCTCCTACTGGTTCCCCAAGGCCTTCGGCTTCAAGCTGAATGAAAAACTGGGCAAGGCAGCCTTCTGGTTCTGGCAGAGCGGCTTCATGTTTGCCTTTATCCCGCTGTACATCCTGGGCTTCCTGGGCATGACCCGTCGTCTGAACCATACTGATAATCCGGCTTGGGACCCGTGGCTGTACATCGCCTGCGTGGGCGCCGTGCTGATTGCCTGCGGTATCGGCTGCCAGCTGCTGCAGATCGTGGTGAGCATCCGCGACCGCAAGAAACTGGCCGACGTGACCGGCGACCCGTGGAATGGCCATACCCTGGAATGGTCCACTTCCTCCCCGCCGCCGTTCTACAACTTTGCCGTTGTGCCGCATGTGCATGATATCGACGCCTTCACCGACATGAAGGAAAAGGGCGAGGCTTACAAGGTGCCGCAGAAGTACGCACCGATCCACATGCCGAGCAACACCGCCACCGGCGTGTACATCGGCGGCTTCACCACCCTGCTGGGTTTTGCCTTGATCTGGCATATCTGGTGGCTGGCGATTGTCGGCCTGGTGGGCATCATCGGTGCCATGCTGGCCCGCGCCTACGACAACAATCTGGACTACTACGTACAGCCGGATGAAGTGGAAGCAATCGAGCGTGCCCACTTTGAAAAAATGGGCATTGATGTGGACAACTACAGCGAACGCGATGCTGACAAGCCGCGTCGTGGCAGCCGTCCCACCACTACTGCTTAACAGGTTGAGCCAAGATGAGTACTTATGTAGAACACGCGCACGACGCGCATGATGACCACGAGCACCACGACAGCGGTTCGCAAACCGTGCTGGGCTTCTGGTTCTATCTGATGACCGACTGCATTCTGTTCGCCACGGCTTTTGCGGCTTATGCAGTGCTGTATCGCAATATCGCCACCGGTGTTTCGGGCAAGGAAATCTTCGAGCTGCCTTATGTGATGGGTGAAACCGCAGCCCTGCTGCTGTCCTCCATCACCTACGGCTTTGCCATGATTGCCGGTTACAAGGGCAACAAGTCGGCCGTGCTGGGCTGGCTGGCCGTTACCTTTGCCTGCGGTGCCGTGTTTATCGGCATGGAAGTGAACGAGTTTCACCACCTGATCGCCGAAGGACATGGCCCGAATGTCAGCGCCTTCCTGTCGTCCTTCTTCGGCCTGGTCGGCCTGCATGGCCTGCACGTGACCGCCGGCCTGCTGTGGATGGCGGTGATGATGTTCGAAGTGGCCAAGACCGGCCTGACCGGCCGCGCCATGACCCGCCTGAGCTGCCTCAGCCTGTTCTGGCACTTCCTGGACATCGTGTGGATCTGCGTGTTTACCGTCGTGTACCTGAAAGGAGCCATGTAATGAGTCAGGCTCATGAACACGCCGCCGACCACGGCAGCGTAAAAAGCTACCTCACCGGTTTCGTGCTGGCTGTCATCCTCACCGCCATTCCGTTCTGGATGGTGATGAGTGGCAGCTTCACCAAGCAGGCCACCGTTATCGGCATCTTCGGCTTCGCCGTGGTGCAGATCATCGTGCACCTCAAGTACTTCCTGCATCTGAACTTCACCAAGGAAGGCAAGCTCAACAGCTTCTCCTTCCTGTTCACCGCGATGATCATCGTGATGCTGGTTGGCCTGTCGGTGTGGATCATCTCCACCGCCGATGCACTGATGTTGCGCTGAGCCGGGACGTGATGAAACTCAAGCGCTATTTGCAGGTGACCAAGCCGGGCATCATCTTCGGCAACCTCATCTCCACCGTGGGTGGTTTCTTGCTGGCATCGCAGGGGCGTCTGGACTGGACCCTGCTGCTGGCCACGGTGGCCGGGTTGTCGCTGGTGGTGGCTTCCGGCTGCGCCATCAACAACTGCATCGACCGCGATATCGACGCACGCATGGCCCGCACCCAGAAACGGGTGCTGGTGACCGGCGACATGAGCCCCAAGGCAGCGCTGGCACATGGTTTTGTGCTGGGTGTTACCGGCTTTGCCACGCTGGCCATCTGGACCAACATGCTGGCGCTGGCCTGTGCTGCGTTTGGCTTCGTGATCTATGTTGGCGTGTACAGCCTGTACATGAAGCGCAAGTCGGTATACGGCACCCTGGTGGGCAGCCTGTCCGGCGCAGTACCGCCGGTGGCGGGTTACTGTGCCGCCAGCGGCCGCTTTGACAGCGGTGCTGCCATCCTGCTGCTGATGTTCTGCCTGTGGCAGATGCCGCACTCCTATGCCATCGCCATCTTCCGCTTCAAGGACTACGAAGCGGCCAAGATTCCGGTGCTGCCGGTGGTGAAGGGCATTTCCGAGGCCAAGCAGCAGATCGTGCTGTACATTCTGGCCTTTGCCGTTGCCACCTTGCTGTTGGTGTTCTACGGCTATGCCGGTTATGGCTACCTGGCCGTGGCCTGTGCCACCAGCCTGTGGTGGCTGAAGATGGCGCTGTCCGGTTACAAGGAAAGCACTGACGACCGCGTCTGGGCGCGTCAGGTGTTCTTCTTCTCCATCATCACCGTCACCGCACTGTCGGTGATGATGGCGGTGGATGGCCAGGTACCGGCCCATATCGGCTGGATGCTCTGATTCCTGCTCACGTCAGATCAAACCTCCGCCAGCAGCCCGCCTGCCGCGGAGGTTTTTCTTTGTCTGCCTGCTTTGACCGTGACGAGGCTTGACCCTGCACCAGAGCGCGCCGGATAATGTGCGCCCTGTTAAGTCTCTGTTTTTGCAGCATGTCAGCAGCCGCTGCCCTCTGATGCACCCTGGCCTGCAAGGCCGGGCCCACTAGCCCTGACCACGATGAACGCCACCAAGTCCGTTTTGCCCTCACGCCGTCTGTCTGTCGCCCCGATGCTGGACTGGACCGACCGCCACTACCGCTACTTTGCCCGGCAAATCAGCCGTCATACCTGGCTGTATACCGAAATGGTCACCACTGGTGCGCTGCTGTATGGCGATGTGGAGCGGCACCTGCGCTTTGACGAAGCCGAACACCCGGTGGCCCTGCAACTGGGTGGCTCCGAGCCGTCCGAGCTGGCGCAGTGCGCGCGGTTGGCGCAGCAGTGGGGTTATGACGAGGTGAACCTCAACGTCGGCTGCCCGTCCGAGCGGGTCCAGAAGGGAGCGTTTGGTGCCTGCCTGATGGCCGAGCCGCAACTGGTGGCCGACTGCGTCAAGGCCATGCGCGATGTGGTGGACATCGATGTCACCGTCAAGCACCGCATCGGTATCGACCAGATCGAGCATTACGACTACCTGGCCGGTTTTGTCGACCAGGTGGCTGCCGCCGGTTGCAACACCTTTATCGTGCATGCGCGCAATGCCATCCTCAAGGGCCTCAGCCCCAAGGAAAACCGCGAAATCCCGCCGCTCAAATACGACTATGTCTACCGCCTGAAGCAGGAAAGACCGGAACTGGAAATCCTGATCAATGGCGGGGTAAAAACCAATGCCGAAATCGCCGAACACCTGCGCCATGTCGATGGCGTGATGGTGGGGCGCGAGGCTTATCACAACCCCTGGCTGATGGCCGAGTGGGATGCTGCTTTCTATGGTGATGACAGCACTGCCGTCAGCCGCCAGCAGGTGGTGGATGCCATGCTGCCCTATATCCGGGCCCGTCTGGCCGAGGGCCACAAGCTGCGTAATATTGCCCGCCATATACTGGGCTTGTTCCAGGGTATGCCGGGTGCACGCCAGTGGCGACGCATGCTGTCCGATGCCAAGCTGTTGGATGGTGCCGACGAAGGCCTGCTGTTGCAGGCATTGGCGGCCATGCCGTCCCGCGTGTCCGACACCGAATAATCCGTGCTGACAGCAGGGTGGACGCGGCATGGTTGGCCGCTTACCCTGCTGTTCTGCGCTGTACGCAACAGGATGAATCCACATGTTCGACAAACTGGTTCTCGCCAGCAATAACGCTGGCAAGCTGCGTGAATTTTCCGCCCTGCTGGCACCGCTGGGTGTCACCGTCATTCCGCAAGGGCAACTCAATGTGCCGGAATGCCCGGAGCCGCATTACACCTTTCTGGAAAATGCGCTGGAAAAGGCCCGTCATGCCAGTCATGTCACCGGTCTGCCGGCGCTGGCCGACGATTCCGGCATCTGCGTGGAAGCGCTGGGCGGCAAGCCCGGTGTGTTGTCGGCCCGCTATGCCGGCGAGCCCAAGTCGGACGAGCGCAATAACGCCAAGCTGATCGAAAAGCTGCAAGGCAAGGACAATCGCCGCGCCTGGTATTACTGCGTGCTGGTACTGGTACGCCATGCCGACGACCCGCAACCGCTGGTGGCCGACGGCATGTGGCTGGGCGAAGTGCAGGATACCGCAGCAGGCGAGGGTGGCTTCGGTTACGACCCCTACTTCTACCTGCCGGAATTCGGCTGCACCGTGGCCCAGCTGGCGGCCGAGGACAAGAACCGTGTCAGCCATCGCGGCAAGGCCATGCAGGCCATGCTGGGCAAACTGCGTGAGCTGGCATGAGCGTGATTGACCTGTCCGGGCTGAAGGGCGGCCTGCGCGAACTGCCGCCGCTGTCGCTCTACATCCATTTCCCCTGGTGCGTGCGCAAATGCCCGTATTGCGATTTCAACTCGCACGAGCTGAAAAGCGGTAGCGGCCAGACTGTACAGTGGAACCCGCAAGCTGGCGTCGCCAGCGGTGGTTTCGATGAAATGGCCTATGTGGAAACCCTGCTGCGCGATCTGGAATACAGCCTGCCCGCCATCTGGGGCCGCAGCGTCAGCACCATTTTCATGGGAGGTGGTACGCCCAGCCTGTTTTCCGCCCAGGCCATGGATATCCTGCTGGCGGGCATTCGTGCCCGGCTGCGGCTGTCGCCGGAAGCGGAAATCACCATGGAAGCCAACCCCGGCACCTTCGAGGCAGAAAAATTCCGCGGCTACCGTGAGGCTGGAATCAATCGCCTGTCCATCGGCATCCAGAGCTTCAATCCGCAGCATCTGCAAGTGCTGGGGCGGATTCACGATGGTGACGAGGCGCGCCGTGCCATCGACATCGCGCTGTCCTGCTTCGACAACGTCAACCTCGACCTGATGTATGCCTTGCCCGGCCAGACGCTGGAACAGGCGCTACAGGATATCGACACCGCCTTGTCGCATGGCATCACTCACCTGTCGGCTTATCACCTCACCATCGAGCCCAACACGCTGTACGCTGTGCGCACACCGCAAAACCTGCCGGATGATGAAGTGTCGGCGGACATGCAGGATGCCATCGAAGCGCGACTGGCCGCTGCCGGTTTCGAACATTACGAAACCTCGGCCTTCGCCCGGCCCGGCAAGCGCAGCCGCCATAACGTCAATTACTGGCAGTTTGGCGACTATCTGGGCATTGGTGCCGGCGCGCACGGCAAGATCAGCAGCCACGAGGGCATCGTGCGGGAAATGCGCCACAAGCAGCCTGCGGCCTATATCCAGGCAGTGGCCGACGGCCAGCCGGTGCAAAGCAGCCGCAAGGTGGCGCGCGACGACCTGCCGTTCGAGTTCATGATGAATCTGCTACGGCTGACCGGCGGTTTTGAAACGCGCCTGTTCACCGAGCGTACCGGTTTGCCTGTATCCTGTATCCGGAATGAATTGCAGCAGGCCATCCAGCAAGGATTGCTGGAGCAGGATGCCACCACCATTCGCCCCACTTTGCAGGGGCAACGTTTTCTCAATGACCTGTTAACCCTGTTTCTCAGGGATGGAGACCAGTAAATGACCAAAGAAATCATCCATACCGAACACGCTCCGGCCGCCATCGGTGCTTACTCCCAGGCCGTAAAGGCTGGCAACACCGTTTACCTGTCCGGCCAGATTCCGCTGGACCCGGCCACCATGACCGTGGTGGAAGGTGGTTTCGCGGCCGAAACCCATCAGGTATTCAAGAACCTGAAAGCCGTGTGCGAAGCCGCAGGCGGCAGCCTGGACCAGATCGTCAAGCTCAATGCCTACCTGACCGACCTGTCCAATTTCGCTACTTTCAACGAAATCATGGGCCAGTACTTCAGCCAGCCTTACCCGGCGCGTGCCGCCGTTGGCGTGGCCAGCCTGCCCAAGGGTGTGCAGGTTGAAGCAGAAGCCGTGCTGTTCCTGGGCTGATTGTTTGCCCGTGCAGTGACTGCAGCAGGCGACTACGGTCGCCTGTTTGCATTTCAGGCAACTGCCAGTTGGTCCGGCAGCCACGGCAAGGGAAATCCCGTTTCATCTCCAGTCCGCTTTGCTTCCTGGAGATGACTCATGTGGTGTCATGGCTATCTGGCGTTGCTGTTGTGTGCATTGCCCGTATCGGCCCAGGTATTCAAGTGCCTGGGCCCGCAAAGGCAAATCCTGTATCAGGATCACCCCTGTCCTGCGGGGCATCAGGCGCAGATGATGCAGCCGGGCAGCTTCAGCCTGGTCAGCCGGGAGTATTACCAGATTCATGGCCGTCAGGTCTTGGTGGCGGAAGAGCGTGGCAAGCCAAAGCGCACGCTGACTCCCGCGCCATCCCGGCAGCGATCCGCCAAGTCATGTGCCAGCCTGCAGACCCGCGAGCAGCGTGCGCGGCAAAACCTGATGCACAGCCGTTCTGCCAAGCAAACAAAGCGTTTCCAGCGTCAGCTTGCCAAGCTGCAACAAGACTTGCAGGATGCCCGTTGTTCAAGCTGATGGGAGAGGTGCATGTCCGGTTTACCGTTTGAAATCGTCAATGTCTTTGCCGAAACCACGTTTGGCGGTAATCCGCTGGCAGTATTTACCGCTGCACAAGCGCTGTCGGATGCAACCATGCAGGCACTGGCCCGGCAGATGAATTTGTCCGAGACGGTTTTTGTCTTGCCTTCCACCGAGGCAGATGCGCGCTTGCGCATTTTTACGCCAGCCCACGAACTGCCGTTTGCCGGACACCCAACCATCGGTGCGGCAGCCGTGCTGTATCACCAGCGGCAATTGGGCGAGCGCTTTGCGCTGGAAACCAATGCAGGGGTGATTCCGATCCGGCATCAGGACGGGCAGTTCATCTTGCAGGCCAATCCTGCCAGGGAGCGCGCTGCTGAGCTGACCATCGAGGCTGCCGCCGCCATGTTGCGCCTGCCAGCTGCGGCCATTGCCGCAGCCCCCAGCTGGCTGGATACCGGCAGCGAGCAATTGTTGATCCGCGCCACCAGTGCAGAGGCCGTTCTGGCCGCCCGGCCAGACCCGGCACTGTTTGTCCGGGACGCCTGCCTCTATCCCGGTCGCAGCGTGGCCTATCTGTGGCACGTGTCCAACAACCTTGCCACGGTGCGCCTGTTTTATGAGCAGGACGGCGTGGTGCTGGAAGACCCGGGTACCGGCTCGGCCTGCGCCAATCTGGGTGGCTGGTGCAGCCTGCATCAGACCTATCCTGTGCAATGGCGGGTGGAGCAGGGGGCAGTGCTGCAACGCCCCAATGTATTGCACTTGACGGTGGATGAGCCGCGTCGTATTTATGTCGGCGGTTGCGTCATTCCTTTGGCGCGTGGCGAATTTGTCTTGTGAGCCGGAGCCATGCTTGACGGTTGACCAAGCCCTTGGCATCCTAGAGTCCAAGCTTCAAACTAGCGTTTCAATAAGACAAACAACACGAGGAAAAACATCATGAGCACATTGTGGAAAGCCGCTGTCGCGGCGGCCGGATTCATGGCGCTGTCACACGCCGCATGGGCTGACAGCCCGATTGGCAGCTGGAAAACCATCGACGACGACACCAAGCAGGCCAAGGCCGTGGTGCAGATCGCCGAAGGTGCCAATGGCGAATTGTCCGGCAAGATCGTCAAGTTGTTCCAGAATCCGGATGTGGTGTGCGAAGCGTGTGATGGTGAGCGCAAGGGCAAGCCGGTCAACGGCATGACCATTCTGTGGGGCCTGAAGAAGGATGGCGATACCTGGGCCAACGGCAAGATTCTGGACCCGCACAATGGCAAGGTATACAGCGCCAAGATGAAACTGGTGGACGGCGGCAAGAAGCTTGAAGTACGCGGCTTCCTGGGCGTTTCGCTGCTGGGCCGCACCCAGGTGTGGGAACGCCAGTAAGCATTCTGTAGCAAGGACAGGGCAGGGCGGCGTGCCAGGGCGGTGCGCCGCCCTGTTTTTTGGTTACAATCGCTGTCGATGACCCACGCCAACGACCTCGCCAACCAGCCACTGAATGTGGCCCCCGCTCTGGCCAAGAAGCTGGACAAGCTCGGCCTGCGCCGTCGCCTCGATCTGGTCTTGCACCTGCCATTGCGTTACGAAGACGAAACCCATCTCTATCCGATTGGCGCTGCTCCGTATGGGCAGCCTGTACTGGTGGAAGGACGGGTCATCAGTCATGAAGTGCAGTTCCGCCCGCGCAAACAGTTGATGGTGCGCCTGGAAGATGCCAGTGGCGTGCTGGTATTGCGCTTTATCCATTTCTATCCCAGCCAGCTCAAACAATTTGCCGATGGTGTGTTGATTCGCGCCATGGGCGAGATCCGTCGCGGTTTTCATGGCGACGAGATGGTGCATCCCAAAACCCGCGAAGTGGTCGAAGGCAGCCCCTTGGCGGAAAGCCTGACACCGGTCTATCCCACGGTAAATGGCGTCACCCAGCCCATGCTGCGCAAGCTCATCCGGCAGGAACTCAAGGCCTTGCCGCTGCCGGAAACCTTGCCGGAGCCGGTGATGGCCCGGCTGGGCCTGCAAAGCTTCGCCGATGCCGTGCAGCTCTTGCATTCTCCGCCGCCGGAATACAGTGCCAGCCAGCTATCCGAGCCAGGCCTGCCAGCATGGCAGCGGCTTAAATTCGACGAACTGATGGCACAGCAGCTTTCCATGCGGCTGGCCTATCGCGCCCGCCGGCAAGGGCAGGCAGCCGCCATCCGGGGCAATGGCCAGCTGCGACAAGCCATGTTGGCCACGCTGCCCTTTGCGCTGACTCGTGCACAGCAAAAAGTACTGGCTGAAATCGATGCCGACCTGGCGCAGTCGCACCCCATGCATCGTTTGCTGCAGGGAGATGTGGGCAGCGGCAAGACGGTGGTGGCTGCTCTGGCGGCGCTGACCGCCATTGAGGCCGGTTTTCAGGTGGCACTGATGGCACCCACCGAAATCCTGGCAGAGCAGCATTACCGCAAGCTGTCCGGCTGGCTGGAGCCGCTGGGACTGACCGTATGCTGGTTATCCGGCAGTCTGCGCAAAAAGCAGAAGGAACAGTCGCTGCTACAGATGACCAATGGCGAAGCCCAACTGGCAGTTGGCACCCATGCCTTGTTTCAGGATGGCGTCAGCTTTTCCCAGCTGGGGCTGGTCATTGTGGACGAGCAACACCGCTTTGGTGTCGGCCAGCGGCTGGCACTCAAGCAAAAGGGGCAGGAGCCCCATCAACTGATGATGTCGGCCACGCCGATACCGCGTACTTTGGCCATGAGTTTCTATGCCGATCTGGACGTGTCCGTCATTGATGAATTGCCACCGGGCCGCACCCCCATCGTCACCAAGCTGATCAACAGCAGCCGGCGCGAAGAGGTCATCGACTATGTCCACAAGACCTGCAGCGAAGGCCAGCAGGTGTACTGGGTATGTCCCTTGATTGAAGAGTCGGAAACCTTGCAATTGCAAACAGCGGTGGATACCCATCGGGTACTGGCCGCCCAGCTAGCACAGTGGAAAGTGGGCCTGGTGCATGGCCGTATGAAGCCGGACGAAAAAGCAGCGGTGATGGCTGCTTTTACTAGCCGGGAGCTGCATGTGCTGGTGGCCACCACCGTCATCGAAGTTGGCGTGGATGTACCCAATGCCAGCCTGATGGTGATTGAACACGCCGAGCGCATGGGTTTGTCGCAATTGCACCAGCTGCGTGGCCGGGTAGGGCGGGGCAGTGCACGCAGTGTCTGCATGCTGCTGTTTGAGAATCCACTGTCAGATCTGGCCAAGGCGCGCCTGAAAGTGATTTACGAGAATGTGGATGGCTTCGAGATTGCCCGGCAGGATTTGCTGATACGCGGGCCGGGTGAGTTTCTCGGCGCACGGCAAAGCGGTGTGCCGATGTTGCGCTTTGCCAATCTGGAAGAAGATATCGAGCTGCTGGAAGCTGCCCGTGAGCTGGCACCAGAAGTACTGCAACGCTGGCCGGAAGCGGCAGAGGCGCATCTGGAACGCTGGCTGTCGGGACGCGAGCAATACCTCAAGGCCTGAAGCCCCCTGGTTTGCTGTTTTTCCTGCCATCAACCAAAAAAAGCGCCCCATTCCGACTGGAATGAGGCGTCAAGGGATTGCTGCAAACAACAAAGGAGAAACCATGATGAAGCGAGTTAATATTAGCAAATAATTAAATAACGAATCAATGGTGTTTTGTTTGCTGTTTGATCATGATCAAACTCTACAGGCCATGATGCCCATCATAGAAAAAGCCGCCCTCGGGCGGCTTTTCAGGCAATGTCGAAGCAACAGGGCTTACTTGAGCCAGTTGCTAGCCAGGTAGTACAGGCTGCCAGACAGCAGCATGGCAACCGGCATGGTAAACAACCAGGCCAGCAGGATGGAGCGCACGGTCGACCATTGCAGGCCGGCCTTGTCCGCCACCATGGTGCCCGCCACGCCGCTGGACAAAACATGGGTGGTGGAAACCGGCAGGCCAAACTGACTGGCCAGACCAATGGAGACCGCCGCAGTCAGCTGGGCCGACATGCCCTGAGCGTAGGTCATGTCCTTCTTGCCAATGCCTTCGCCGACAGTCTTCACCACGCGACGCCAGCCAATCATGGTGCCGCCGCCCAGCGCCAGCGCCACGGCAATGATCACCCAGGTGGGCGCGTATTCGGTGGTAACGGTCAGGTCCTTGCGCAGATTGCTCAGCAGCTGCTTGTCATCCGCACTCAGGTTAGGCAGCGAGCCGGCCTTCTTGGCTGCATCATCCAGACACAGCAGGTCGGTACGAACATCCCAGCGCTTGCTATCCGCCAGGTTGCGATAGGTGCTGCCATCGCCCAATGCAGTAATCAGGTTGTCGGCAGTGCGCAGAGTGTCACGCGGGCGACAGTCATGCACATTGCTACCGGCGGCTGATGGCTTGAACATGGCGTCCAGCGCGGTCTGGTGACGATTGTAGAACTGCTGCAAATGCAGGGCCGCGTCACGGGTGCGTTCGATCTGGTAAGGGGTACTGTCCAGATTCAGTACGTATTTGGCCGGGACAATGCCAATGAGAACCAGCATGATCAGGCCGACACCCTTCTGGCCGTCATTGGAACCGTGCGAGAAGCTGACACCCATGGAGCTGACAATCAGCATGAAGCGCATCCAGAACGGAGGATGCTTGCGGCCTTCCACCTGCTGACGCTGGAAGGGCGTCTTGTGCATATTGCTTTGCGGACGGGAGCGGCGCAGGGCAATCACCAGCAGACCGGACAGCAGTGCACCGACCAGCGGCGAGCACAACAGCGACAAACCCACATCGATGGCCTTGCCCCAGTTCACGCCCTGCGACAACGGAGTGCCGTTGATCAGGCAATTGGCCAGGCCAACACCGAGGATGGCGCCGATCAGGGTGTGCGAGCTGGAAGCTGGCAAACCGAAATACCAGGTACCCAGATTCCAGGCAATGGCAGCAGTCAGCAAGGCAAACACCATGGCCATGCCACGGGCGGTATTGACCGATACCAGCAAATCAACCGGCAGCAAATGAACAATGGCATAGGCAACCGCAAGGCCCCCGGTCAGTACGCCCAGAAAGTTGAATACGCCAGAGGCAAATACCGCCAGGCGTGGCTTCATCGATTGAGTGTAAATGACGGTGGCAACAGCGTTGGCCGTATCGTGGAAACCGTTGATGAACTCGAAAGCCAGGACAAAGCCCAGCGACAAGATCAGGGTGATGGCCACATGGGTGTCCAGCCCTGCAAAGAGGTCCAGCATGATCATGAAAATCGTGTTAAGGAAAGCCGGGATTGTTGTGTCCAGACCTTCGTGCGTCAAGTAAATGAACCAAAAAAAAACCGGCTTGTCGTTTTCCCGCCGCGCAACTGACAGCTTGCTTGACAGGTGTCTGTTTTCGCCGGTTTTTTCAGGCGTCCCAAGCCAAAATCATCTGGAATAATGGCGGGCAAAATGGGGCGGAATGCAAAAGCCCCCGCCCTGGATAAACCAGTTGCGGGGGCCGTGAATGGCGGATCAGCCGAACTTGCCGGTGATGTAATCCTCGGTGGCCTTTTGTTTGGGCGCGGTGAAGATGTTGTCAGTTTCGCCAAACTCCACCAGTTCACCCAGATACATGTAGGCGGTGAAATCGGAAACCCGCGCCGCCTGCTGCATGTTGTGGGTCACGATGGCGATGGTGTAGTCCTCTTTCAGTTCATGAATGAGTTCTTCAATGTGGGCAGTGGAAATCGGGTCCAGGGCCGACGTCGGTTCATCCAGCAGCAATACCTCCGGGCGGGATGCCACGGCACGTGCAATGCACAGACGCTGTTGCTGGCCACCGGACAGCGAGTTGCCGGATTGCTTCAGCTTGTCCTTCACCTCATCCCACAGCGCAGCCTTGCGCAAGGCCCATTCCACGCGGTCGTCCATCTCGGTCTTGGCCAGTTTTTCGTACAACTTCACCCCGAAGGTAATGTTGTCGTAGATGGACATCGGGAACGGAGTGGGCTTCTGGAACACCATGCCCACCTTGGCGCGCAAGAGGTTGATATCCACATCGCGGCCCAGGATGTTATGCCCGTCCAGCAGGATTTCGCCTTCCGAGCGCAGGCCCGGATACAGCTCGTACATGCGGTTGAAGGTGCGCAGCAGGGTGGATTTGCCACAGCCGGAAGGGCCGATGAAGGCCGTGACCATGCGCGGTGCAATCTCCAGATTGATGTTCTTCAATGCGTGGAAATTACCGTAAAAGAAGTTCAGATTCTTGACCTGAAGCTTGACGTTGTTATCAGCCATTGTCGTCATGCCTTAATGCGATTGGGTTTTCTGGCTGCCCATCCAGCGGGCAAGGATATTAAGCGTCAGCACGCTCAGGGTAATCAGCAAAGCACCAGTCCAGGCCAGAGTGTGCCAGTCTTCGTACGGGCTCATGGCGAACTGGAAAATCACGATGGGCAGGTTGGCCATCGGCTGGTTCATGTTGTTGTTGAAGAACTGGTTGTTCAGGGCAGTAAACAGCAGCGGTGCGGTTTCACCGGAAATCCGTGCCACCGCCAGCAAGATGCCGGTCAGCACCCCGGCCTTGGCCGAACGCAGCGTCACATACAGGGTGATTTTCCATTGCGGCGTGCCCAGTGCTGCGGCAGCTTCGCGCAGGGTGTTGGGAACCAGGCGCAGCATGTTTTCGGTGGTACGCACTACTACCGGAATCACCAGCAGGGCCAGGGCCAGGGCACCGGCCCAGCCGGAAAAGTGTCCCACGCTCACCACGTAAACTTCATAAACAAACAGGCCGATCACGATGGACGGTGCCGACAGCAGGATGTCGTTGATGAAGCGGGTGGCGGGTGCCAGCCAGCCGCGCTGACCGAATTCCGCCAGATAGATGCCGGCCATAATTCCGACCGGGGTGCCGATCACGGTGCCGAACAAGGTCATCATCAGGCTACCGTAAATGGCATTGGCGAGGCCCCCCTGGCTGCCTGGCGGCGGCGTGCTCTGCGTGAATGCCTGCAGGCTCAGGCCTGATAGGCCGTGCTGCAGCAGTGTGAACAGAATCCACAGCAACCAGAACAGGCCAAAGGCCATGGTAAGGGTGGAGGCCCCCATGTTGAAGGCATTCACCAGGCGACGGCGACGATAGATCGAAGTATTCATGGTGCTGCTGCTTTCGCTGCGACCCTGCAGTTTCACGGATTCGCTGATGGTACTGTTGGTCATGGTGTTGGCGCCTTGTCAGGATGCCTTGCCTTCCTGTTTCTGCAGGCGCAGTAACAGGAGTTTGGCACAGGCCAGTACGACGAAGGTGATGAAAAACAGGATCAAGCCCAGCTCGATCAACGAAGCCATGTGGAATTCTCCGGTGGCTTCGGCAAATTCATTGGCCAGTGCGGAAGAAATCGACTGACCCGGCTCGAACAGGCCGACGGCAAAGCGGGAAGAGTTACCGATGACGAAGGTCACTGCCATGGTTTCGCCCAGTGCACGGCCAAGGCCCAGCATGATGCCACCGACCACACCGGTCTTGGTGTAGGGCAGGACCACGTAACGCACGACTTCCCAGGTAGTGGAACCCAGGCCGTAGGCAGATTCCTTGAGCATGGTGGGCACCACTTCAAACACATCACGCATCACGGATGCGATGAACGGAATCACCATCACGGCCAGGATCAGGCCGGCAGTAAACACACCGATGCCCATCGGCGCACCCTGGAACAACAGACCGATCAACGGAATGTCACCCAGGTTGTCAATCAGCATCGGCTGGATATGGTCGGCAAACATCGGGGCAAACACAAACAGGCCCCACATGCCGTAAATGATGGACGGAATGCCTGCCAGCAGCTCGACGGCAATACCCAGCGGACGCTTGAGTACATTCGGACACAGCTCGGTCAGGAATACCGCAATACCGAAGCTGACCGGCACGCCAATCAGCAAGGCAATGAAAGAGGTGGCCAGCGTGCCGAACACCGGCACCAGTGCACCGAATTTCTGTGCTACCGGATCCCAGTCGCTATCGGTCAGGAAACCCCAGCCAAACTTGCTCAGGCTGGGCATGGCACCAATGATCAGGGAGATCAGAATGCCCACCAGCAAGGCCAGTACCAGAAAGGCAAAGCAGCGCGTGGCTATTCTGAACAGATTGTCTAGCAGCAGTTGCCGCTGCATTTGCTGGTTATTACTGAACTTTTCCATGAGGGATACTCGGTCGCGTCTCAGACAAAAAGCCGGGGTGGTAAGCCCCGGCCTTGCGGCTACAACTATCTGAAAGGTGCACAACAAGCACGCTCATTCGTTGTAGCCAGATTGTTATCAATTAAAGACCGGCTTACCGCTAGCGTCGGTAATCTGCTTCCAGCTGGTACGAATGACGGCTTTGACATTGTCAGGCATCGGGATGTAGTCCAGATCCAGAGCGGTCTTGTCGCCATTCTTGTAAGCCCAGTCGAAGAACTTCAGTACTTCGGTGCCCTGTGCCGGCTTGTCCTGTTTCTTGTGCATCAGGATGAAGGTTGCACCTGCGATCGGCCAGCTATCCTTGCCCGGTTGGTTGGTCAGCAGCAAGTAGAAGCCGGGAGCCTTTTTCCAGTCGGCATTGGCAGCTGCGGCACGGAAAGATTTATCGCTCGGGGCAACAAAATTGCCAGCATCGTTTTTCAGGTCGCCGTATGCCAGCTTGTTCTGCTTGGCGTAGGCATATTCAACGTAACCGATGGAGCCCTTGATACGGGTTACATAGTTGGCTACGCCTTCATTGCCCTTGCCACCCACGCCGGTCGGCCAGTTTACCGCAGTGTTGGAGCCAACCTTGCTGGCCCACTCGCTGGAAACCTTGGACAGGTAGTTAGTAAAGATAAAGGTGGTGCCGGAGCCGTCGGAGCGACGTACCACAGTGATCTTCTGATCCGGCAGCTTGACGCCAGGGTTCAGGCTGGCAATGGCCGGGTCATTCCATTTGGCTACTTTGCCCATGAAGATCTCGGACAGCAGCGGACCGGTGAACTTCACCTGACCTGCTGCGATGCCGGGTACATTGATTACGGGTACAACACCGCCCAGTACGGTCGGGAACTGGGTCAGGCCGGATTTTTCCAGTTCTTCGGGTTTCAGGGGCATGTCGGACGCGCCGAAATCAACAGTCTTGGACTGGATTTGCTTGATGCCGCCACCCGAGCCGATGGACTGGTAGTTCATATTGTTGCCACTGCCAGCCTTGTAGGCAGTGGCCCACTTAGCGTACAGGGGATAGGGGAAAGTAGCGCCGGCGCCGGTGATGTCGGCTGCCATGGCTGCACCAGCAACAAAGCCGGCGGACAAGGCCAGCGAAGCGACCAGACGTACAGACTGTTTCATGCTTGCTCCTGAGTATTAGGGTAAGGGCGTGCTAAGTGTTGAGGCGCATCCTATCCCTCCAAGTTTTCAGAAATATTACAAGTCGTCGAAAAGCCGTATGGGATGTTTTGACGCCACCGCGAGTGGGGATATAATCCGCACCTCAAATACGGAGACAAGCGACATGGCAGGCAAGCTGATCATCGGCAACTGGAAGATGAATACCCGCGCGCAAAGCGCACAATCCCTGGTTGCGGCCTTGCTGGCCGATCCGGTCTGCAATCAGCCCTGGGTGGGTGTTGCTGCTCCTGCAGTCTATCTGGCAGCACTGGGCGCGCAGCTTGCCGGTCAGTCTCTGCAATTGTCGGCGCAGGATGTCAGCAGCTTTGCCGCTGACGGTGCTTTTACTGGGGAAGTGTCTGCCGACATGCTCCGTGACGTTGGCTGCCGCTATGCGCTGGTTGGACATTCCGAGCGCCGCCAGTATTTTGGCGAGGCCAATCCGGCCTTGCTCTCCAAGATGAACAACGCCATGGCTGCCGGTGTGATTCCGGTATTGTGCGTGGGTGAGACACTGGCCGAACGCGAGTCCGGGCAGTACCTGGAGGTGATTTTCAGCCAGCTGGCCATCCTGTCCGAGGTGAACGACGGCGAGTACGTCATTGCTTATGAGCCCGTCTGGGCGATCGGCACCGGCAAGGTGGCATCGCTGGAGCAGATTGCCGAGATTCACACTGCAATCAAAACGTGGTGCTTGCAAAATGCCAAGCCCTCGGCTAATATTCGCGTCCTCTACGGCGGCAGTGTAAAGGCAGAGAATGCCGAGTCAATTCTGAAGACAGAAAATGTCGACGGAGCCCTTGTTGGTGGGGCATCTCTGGACGCCGGATCATTCAGGATGATTTGCCAGGCCGCAGGAAAATTGATATAGTATGGAACTTATTAAGACGCTTATTTGGGTTATAAACCTCCTTTCCGCAGTGACGATCATCGTCCTTGTCCTCATGCAGCATGGCAAGGGTGCGGATATGGGTGCAGCTTTCGGTAGCGGCGCTTCCGGTAGTCTGTTTGGTGCGTCTGGTTCTGCGAATTTCTTGAGTAGAACCACTGCAATTGCAGCGGTTGTATTCTTCTCCACGAGTCTCACCCTTGTTTATCTGTCGGGGGGCGGAAAAACAGATCTGGGTGTGATGGGTGGCAAAGTTGAGCAAGTTGCGCCGCAAATCCCGGTCGGGGCAACCACTGGCAAAGCTTCGGGTACTACATCAAAAATTCCGGAGTGACAGTAAAGTTATATAGTGCCGACATGGTGAAATTGGTAGACACGCTATCTTGAGGGGGTAGTGGCCGTAGGCTGTGTGAGTTCGAGTCTCACTGTCGGCACCACCATTCAAAAATAGGCCACCGGGATTCCGGTGGCCTATTTTATTTGGAGCCAAGGAGGGTAATTCCTCCTTTTTTTGGGGGTGTACGGGAAATGCTGCAAAATTATTTTCCCATTCTGTTGTTTGTCATCGTCGGTTTGTTGGTCGGCGTAGGTCCTATTGTCCTTGGCAAGGTCCTCGCACCCAATCGTCCCGACCCTGAGAAACTCTCTCCTTATGAGTGTGGATTCGAAGCCTTCGAAGACGCACGCATGAAGTTTGACGTTCGCTACTACCTCATCGCCATTCTGTTCATCCTGTTCGATCTGGAAATTGCATTTCTGTTTCCCTGGGCTGTGGTCCTGAAAGAACTTGGTGCCTATGGCTTTGGCGTAATGGTGGAGTTCCTGGCGGTGTTGACGCTGGGCTTCGTCTACATGTGGAAAAAGGGAGCGCTGGAATGGGAGTAGAAGGTATTCTGGAAAAAGGCTTCGTGACCACGACAGCCGACAAGCTCATCAACTACACCCGAACCGGTTCACTGTGGCCCATGACCTTTGGCCTGGCATGCTGTGCGGTGGAGATGATGCATGCCGGTGCCGCACGTTATGACCTGGACCGTTTCGGCATCGTTTTCCGCCCCAGTCCCCGTCAGTCTGACCTGATGATCGTGGCTGGTACGTTGTGCAACAAGATGGCACCGGCGCTGCGCAAGGTGTATGACCAGATGGCAGAGCCCCGCTGGGTCATCTCCATGGGTTCCTGTGCCAACGGTGGTGGTTACTACCACTATTCCTATTCTGTCGTCCGTGGCTGTGACCGCATTGTGCCGGTCGATGTCTATGTGCCGGGCTGTCCGCCGACTGCCGAAGCACTGCTGTATGGCATCATCCAGCTGCAGAACAAGATCAAACGCACCTCTACCATCGCCCGATAAGGTAAGCACTTATGGCCTCCAAGAAAATGGAAGCACTGGGATCGGTCGTCGAGCGTGTGCTGGGCGACAAGCTTGTTTCAAGCACGCTGGCCCTCGATGAACTGACCATCGTCTGCAAGGCGGCGGATCTGACCGACGTGGCCACCACGCTGCGTGATCATGCCGAACTTTCCTTCGAACAACTGATCGACCTGTGCGGTATGGACTACAGTGCCTACCGTGACGAGCCGTGGGATGGCCCGCGCTTTGCCGCCGTCTACCACCTGCTGTCACTCAAGCACAATGTCCGTATCCGTCTGCGCGTGTTTGCCGAAGACGACAGCTTCCCGCTGCTCGCCTCGGTCAACCCCATCTGGAATGCGGCCAACTGGTTCGAGCGTGAAGCGTTCGACCTGTACGGCATCGTGTTTGAAGGTCACCCCGACCTGCGTCGCATCCTGACCGACTATGGCTTTGTCGGCCATCCGTTCCGCAAGGATTTCCCGCTGTCCGGTCACGTTGAAATGCGTTACGACCCGACCCAGCAGCGCGTGATCTACCAGCCGGTCACCATCGAACCGCGCGAAATCACTCCGCGCATCATTCGTGAGGAGAACTACGGTGGCTGAGATCCGTAACTACACGCTGAACTTTGGTCCTCAGCACCCGGCAGCCCACGGCGTATTGCGTCTGGTGCTGGAGCTGGACGGCGAAGTGATCCAGCGTGCCGACCCGCACATTGGCCTGCTGCACCGCGGTACCGAGAAACTGGCTGAAAGCAAGACTTTCATCCAGTCCTTGCCGTATATGGACCGTCTCGACTACGTATCCATGATGTGCAACGAGCACGCCTACTGCCTGGCCATCGAAAAGCTGCTGCAAATCGAAGTGCCGCTGCGTGCGCAATACATCCGTGTGATGTTTGCTGAAATCACCCGTATCCTGAACCACCTGCTGTGGATTGGCGCTCACGCCATCGACATCGGCGCCATGACCATGTTCCTGTACGCTTTCCGTGAGCGTGAGGACCTGATGGACTGCTACGAAGCCGTGTCCGGTGCCCGTATGCATGCCGCCTACTTCCGCCCGGGTGGTGTATACCGTGATCTGCCGGACTCCATGCCGCAGTACACCGTATCCAAGATCAAGAACGCCAAGGAGCTGGCGCGCCTGAATGAAGGCCGCAAGGGCTCCATGCTGGACTTCATCGACGATTTCACCAAGCGTTTCCCGACTTACGTAGACGAATACGAAACCCTGCTGACCGATAACCGTATCTGGAAGCAGCGTACCGTGGACATCGGCGTGGTCAGCCCGGAACGTGCCAAGAACCTGGGCTTCTCCGGCCCGATGCTGCGTGGTTCCGGCATCGAGTGGGACCTGCGCAAGAAGCAGCCCTACGACGTATACGACCGTCTGGACTTCGATATTCCGGTGGGCAAGAAGGGTGACAGCTACGACCGTTACCTGGTCCGCGTGGAAGAAATGCGCCAGTCCAACCGCATCATCCAGCAATGTGTGGCATGGCTGCGTGACAATCCCGGCCCGGTCATCACCGACAACCATAAAGTGGCTCCGCCTTCCCGTGAAGGCATGAAGTCGAACATGGAAGACCTGATTCACCACTTCAAACTGTTTACCGAAGGCATGCATGTGCCGGAAGGTGAAGCCTACGCGGCTGTAGAACATCCGAAGGGTGAGTTCGGTATCTATCTGGTATCCGACGGTGCCAACAAACCGTACCGACTGAAAATCCGTGCCCCGGGTTTTGCCCATCTGGCAGCCCTGAATGAAATGGCAACGGGTCACATGATTGCCGACGTGGTGGCCATCATCGGTACCCAGGATATCGTGTTTGGGGAGATTGACCGCTAATGCTATCCGCACAATCACTCGCCGCGATCGACCGCGAAGTCGCCAAGTATCCGGCTGACCAGGCTCGTTCGGCGGTCATGGGCGCGCTGCGCATTGCCCTGGTGGAGCGTCGGGAAACCGGCAAGACACCGGAAGAGCGCTGCCTGAATACCGAGGTGATCGAATTCGTTGCCAACTACCTGAATATCGCTCCGGTAGCTGCTTACGAAGTCGCCACCTTCTACAACATGTACGACATGAAGCCGGTGGGCAAGTACAAGATTACCGTTTGTACCAACCTGCCCTGTGCCCTGTCCGGTGGCGTGAATGCTGCCGAGTACATCTCCAAGAAGCTTGGCATCGCCATTGGCGAAACCAGTGCTGACGGCAAGTACACCTTGCTGGAAGGGGAGTGCATGGGTGCCTGTGGCGATGCGCCGGTCTTGCTGGTGAACAACCACAAGATGTGCAGCTTCATGACGCCCGAAGCAATCGACAAGAAACTGGCGGAGCTGAACTGATGGCAATCTTCGTCAATGGTGTGATTTTCGACGGCGTGGACACCTCTGCGCAGGACTGCTGGAAGCTGGAGGCCTATGTGGCCCGTGGCGGCTACCAGGCCCTGCGTCGCATCATCGAATCCAAGATGCCGCAAGAGGACGTGATCGCCGAAGTGAAAAATTCCGGTCTGCGCGGCCGTGGCGGTGCGGGCTTCCCCACCGGCCTGAAGTGGAGCTTCATGCCGCGCTCTTTCCCGGGCGACAAATACGTGGTGTGCAACACCGACGAGGGTGAACCGGGTACTTTCAAGGACCGCGACATCCTGCGTTTCAATCCGCATGCGCTGATCGAAGGCATGATCATCGCCGGCTACGCCATGGGTACCAAGGCTGGCTACAACTACATTCACGGTGAAATCTTCGAAGAGTACGAACTGTTCGAAGCAGCACTGGATGAAGCGCGTCAGGCTGGTTTCCTGGGCAAGAACATTCTCGGCAGCGACTTCAGCTTCGATCTGTTCGCCCACCATGGTTATGGCGCCTACATCTGCGGTGAAGAAACCGCGCTGCTCGAATCGCTGGAAGGCAAAAAAGGCCAGCCGCGCTTCAAGCCGCCTTTCCCGGCCAGCTTCGGCCTGTACGGCAAGCCGACCACCATCAACAATACCGAGTCCTTCGCCTCCGTGCCTTTCATCATTCGTGATGGTGCACAGAAGTTCCTGGAAGCGGGCAAGCCGAACAATGGCGGGACCAAGTTGTTCTCGGTATCCGGTCACGTGAATCGTCCGGGCAATTACGAGATTCCGCTGGGCACCCCGTTCTCGGTACTGCTGGAAATGGCAGGTGGCATGCGTGATGGCAAGAAGCTGAAGGCAGTGATTCCGGGTGGTTCGTCCGCTCCGGTATTGCCCGGCGACGTCATGATGCAATGCACGATGGACTACGACAGCATCTCCAAGGCCGGCTCCATGCTGGGTTCTGGCGCTGTCATCGTGATGAATGAAGATGTGTGCATGGTGAAGGCGCTGGAGCGTCTGGCCTACTTCTATCACGAAGAGTCCTGCGGCCAGTGTACGCCGTGCCGCGAAGGCACCGGCTGGCTGTACAAGGTGATCCATCGCATCGCCAACGGCGAAGGCCGTCCGGGTGATCTGGAGCTCCTGGATTCGGTAGGCAATAACATGGCCGGCCGTACCATCTGTGCACTGGCAGATGCTGCCGTGTTCCCGGTTCGCAGTTTCACCAAGCACTTCCGTAATGAGTTCGAGTATCTGATCGAACACAAGAAGCCCTTGGTGGACCACAAATGGTGTTGAGCGATGCTTGAAATCGAAATCGACGGTAAAAAACTGACTGTCCCGCAAGGCAGTACCGTGATGGATGCCGCCCATTCCGTGGGTACGCACATCCCTCACTTCTGCTACCACAAGAAACTGTCCATCGCGGCCAACTGCCGCATGTGTCTGGTTGAAGTGGAAAAGGCACCCAAGCCGCTGCCCGCCTGCGCTACGCCGGTGACCGACGGCATGAAGGTGCATACCCATTCCGACCTGGCCAAGAAGGCACAAGCCGGCGTGATGGAATTCCTGCTGATCAACCACCCGCTGGATTGCCCGATCTGCGATCAGGGCGGCGAGTGCCAGCTGCAGGATCTGGCCGTGGGCTATGGCAACTCCACTTCGCGCTATCAGGAAGAAAAGCGTACCGTGGTGGCCAAGGACATGGGCTCGCTGGTATCGGCTGAAGAAATGGCGCGTTGCATTCACTGCACCCGCTGCGTGCGCTTCACCGAAGAAATCGGCGGCTTCCAGGAAATCGGCATGGCCAACCGTAGCGAATTCTCGGAAATCATGCCCTATCTGGGCAAGACCGTTAATTCGGAAATCTCCGGTAACGTCATCGACCTCTGCCCGGTCGGCGCGCTGACTTCCAAGCCTTTCCGCTACACCACCCGTGCCTGGGAGCTGTCCCGCCGCAAGTCGGTCAGCCCGCACGATGGTCTGGGTTCCAACCTGATCGTTCAGGTGAAATCCAACGAAGTGATGCGTGTACTGCCGCTGGAAAACGAAGCCATCAACGAATGCTGGATCGCCGACCGCGACCGTTTCTCGTATGAGGGCCTGAATTCGGCCGAGCGTCTGCAAAAGCCGATGATCAAGTTTGACGGCAAGTGGCACGAAACCGACTGGGAAACCGCACTGGCCTATGTGGTCAAGGGCCTGAACGGCGTGTCCGCCGATCACGGCAAGGATGCCATCGGCTTCCTCACCAGTCCGCACTCCACTACCGAAGAACTGTATCTGGCACAAAAGCTGGCTCGCAGCTTTGGTGTGAACAACATTGACTACCGTCTGCGTCGTAGCGACTTCTCGGCCGATGCCGCCCAGCAAGGTGCGCAATGGCTGGGTTCCAGCATTGTCGAGCTGACCGACGCCAAGTCCATCCTGGTGGTGGGTAGCACCCAGCGCAAGGAACAGCCGCTGCTGGCTTCCCGCCTGCGTCAGGCGGTGAAGAAGGGCAGCGCGCTCAACGTCATCCACGTGACTGACGATGCGCTGCTGACCGCAGTCAATGCCAAGCTGATCGTATCGCCGCTGGCGCTGGTCAACGCGCTGGCCCAGGTGCTGAAGGCCGTGGTTGAGCTCAAGTCTGCTCAAACCGCTGTTGATCTGGCTGCTGTTACTGTTGGTGCCGAGGCGCAAGCCATTGCCGCCAGCCTGAGTGGTGCCGAATCGGCTGCCATCGTGCTGGGCAATGTGGCCCAACATCATCCTGCCTTCGCCCAACTGCTGAAGCTGGCACAGGAAATCTCCGCGCTGACCGGCGCACGTTTCGGCCTGCTGGCTGAAGCTGCCAACAGCACCGGTGCTGAACTGGTTGGTGCCTTGCCGCACCGCGCCGCCTTTGGTGCTGCGGCCACTGCAGGTCTGAACGCTGCTGCAATGATTGCCGCGCCGCGCAAGGCTTACTTCCTGCTCAACACCGAAGTCGAGTCCGACAGCTACAATCCGCAAGCTGCGGTAGCCGCCATGAAACAGGCTGCCACCGTGATTGCGCTGACCGCCTACAAGGGCGCAGGCCTGCTGGATTACGCTGACGTGCTGTTGCCGATCGCGCCGTTCTCCGAGACCGCCGGCTCCTTCGTCAACATGGAAGGCAAGCTGCAGTCCTTCAACGGCGTAGTACGTCCGCTGGGCGAAACCCGTCCGGCCTGGAAGGTCCTGCGTGTACTGGGCAATATGCTGGGCCTGACCGGCTTCGAGCAGAACAGTGCTGAAGAAGTCCGTGCCGAATTGCTGGCCAAGGGTTCCATCGAATCCTCCCTCAGCAATGCACTGGGCGATGTGGCCATCAATGCAGCCGTGACCACCGGTCTGGTGCGCATTGGCGAAGTGCCGCTGTACCAGGCTGATGCCATCTGCCGCCGTGCGCCGTCCTTGCAGAAGACTGCGGATGCAGCTGCGCCGGTTGCCTCCGCGCACTCCAGCGTGCTGGCCAGCCTGAATGTGGCGGCCGGTTCCCAGGCCGTGTTGCGTCAGGGTAGTGGCGAGCTGAAGGTGCTGGTTGAAGCCGACGACAGTCTGCCGGCTGATACGGTGCGCCTGGCAACAGCTCACCCGCTGACTGCTGGTCTGGGTGGCATGTTCGATTCCATCGCGCTTTCACAGGGGTAAAACATGGAGTTCTTGCAAAGCATTCTCGGTAATGAAGCGGGGCTCACGGTGTGGACCCTGCTGAAAATCATCGCCATCGTGGCACCGATGATGATTACCGTCGCTTATCTGACCTACGCCGAGCGCAAGGTCATTGGCTACATGCAGATCCGTATCGGCCCTAACCGGGTTGGTCCGCTGGGCCTGCTGCAGCCGCTGGCTGACGGCCTGAAGCTGCTGATGAAGGAAATCATTCTGCCGACGCAGTCCAGCAAGGGCTTGTTCCTGCTGGCTCCGGTGCTGGCCATCGGCCCGGCACTGGCGGCCTGGGCTGTGGTTCCCTTCAGCGATACGCTGGTTCTGGCCAACATCAACGCGTCCTTGCTGTACATCCTGGCGCTGTCCTCGATTGGTGTTTACGGCATCATCGTGGCCGGCTGGGCTGGTAACTCCAAGTACTCCTTCCTTGGTGCCATGCGCTCTGCCGCACAGATCGTTTCTTACGAACTGGCAATGGGCTTCGCACTGGTTGGCGTTCTGATGGTGTCTAGCAGCCTGAACCTGGTTGACATCGTCAAGCAGCAGGCACATGGCATGGCAGGTGGTTCGCTGTTCTCCTGGAACTGGCTGCCGCTGTTCCCGCTGTTCATCGTCTACCTGATCTCCGGTGTGGCCGAAACCAACCGTGCTCCGTTTGACGTGGCCGAAGGTGAATCCGAAATCGTGGCCGGTTTCCACGTGGAATACTCCGGTATGGCATTCGCCGTATTCTTCCTCGCCGAATACGCCAACATGATTCTGGTTTCCGCCCTGACTTCCATCCTGTTCCTGGGTGGCTGGCTGTCGCCCTTCCCGGCAAGCTGGGGCCTGCTGGGTGCTGGTGGCTTCTTCTGGCTGGCTGCGAAGATGGCGTTTGTGCTGTTCTGCTTCCTGTGGTTCCGCGCGACATTCCCGCGTTATCGCTACGACCAGATCATGCGTCTGGGCTGGAAGGTGTTCATTCCGGTTACCCTGGTGTGGATCCTGGTCCTGGGTATCTGGATGATGACCCCGCTGTCGCTGTGGAACTGAGGGGATAGGTAAAGAACATGGATACGATTCGCAACTTTTTCAAAACCTTCCTGCTGGTGGAACTGGTCAAGGGCCTGATGCTGACCGGGCGTTATTTCTTTGCCCGCAAGATCACCGTCCAGTTCCCGGAAGAGAAGACGCCGATCTCCCCGCGCTTCCGCGGCCTGCATGCGCAACGTCGCTACGCCAACGGTGAAGAGCGTTGCATTGCCTGTAAGTTGTGCGAGGCGGTGTGCCCGGCAATGGCGATCTCGATCGAGTCGGAACAGCGTGAAGACGGCACCCGCCGTACTTCCCGTTACGACATCGACTTGACCAAGTGCATCTTCTGCGGTTTCTGCGAAGAGGCATGCCCGGTCGACGCCATCGTCGAAACGCACATCTTCGAATACCACGGTGAAAAACGTGGCGACCTCTACTACACCAAGCCGATGCTGTTGGCGGTGGGTGACAAGTACGAGGCCGAAATCGCTGCCAACAAGGCAGCCGATGCCAAGTACCGTTAAGGGGGCCTCATGAGCATGACTACGGTTATTTTCTACATCCTGTCCGCCATTCTGCTGTTTGCGGCGGTCCGGGTGGTCACTGCCAAGAACCCGGTACACGCCGTGCTGTATCTGGTACTGGCCTTCTTCACCAGCTCCGGACACTGGCTGCTGCTGCAGTCCGAGTTCCTGGCCATTACCCTGGTACTGGTTTATGTGGGCGCGGTGATGGTGCTGTTCCTGTTTGTGGTGATGATGCTGGACATCAATATCGAGCAATTGCGTGAGGGTTTCTGGCGCAATTTCCCGGTGGCGGCCACTGTCGGCCTCATCATGGCTTTCGAAATGGTACTGATCCTGACCAACCCGCACACCGGCCTGGCTGATTACAAAGCCGGTGCCGCGCTGGCTGCCGATGCCAGCAATGTGAAGGTACTGGGTCGTCAGCTGTATACCACCTACCTGCTGCCGTTCGAGCTGGCTGCGGTTGTGCTGCTGGTGGCCATGGTGGCTGCCATCGGTCTGACCCAGCGTAGCCGCAAGGATACCAAGGTGGTGGATGCCGGCGATCAGGTCAAGGTTCGCAGTCAGGACCGTGTACGCATCGTGAAGATGCAAGCCGAGAAAATCGTGGAAGCGGCCGATACTGCCGAGTCCGGTGAGCAACAGGCCTGACGGCCGAACAACATAAGGGAGGAAATGTGCTGACACTAACTCACTTCCTGGTGCTGGCCGCAATCCTGTTTGCCATCAGCGTGCTGGGGATTTTCCTGAACCGGAAGAACCTGATCGTGCTGTTGATGGCCATCGAACTGATGCTGCTGGCGGTGAATTTCAATTTCATTGCCTTCTCGCATTACCTGTCCGATACAGCAGGCCAGATTTTCGTGTTCTTCATCCTGACGGTAGCAGCGGCAGAATCCGCCATTGGCTTGGCTATTCTGGTGGTGCTGTTCCGCAATATGCGGACCATCAACGTTGAAGACCTGGGCAGCCTCAAGGGCTAAGGCAAACCGGTTACCAAACTACAAAGCACACAAGCATGGATATGAAAAGCTTATACCTGCTGATAGCGCTCTCACCTCTGGTGGGGTCCATCATTGCAGGCTTGTTTGGATGGGCAATCGGCCGCCGCGCTTCCCACGTCGTGACCATTCTCGGCGTGGCAGTCTCGGCAGCCCTGTCCTTCAAGGTACTTTATGCCTTCCTCACGGGGCAGGCTGAAGTTTTCAATGCGCCGGTCTACACCTGGCTGACGGTAGGGGGCTATGAGTTCTCCGTCGGCTTCCTGGTGGACTCGCTGACAGCAATGATGCTGGTCGTGGTGACCTTCGTGTCGCTGATGGTGCATATCTACACCATCGGCTACATGCAGGAAGACCCGGGCTATCAGCGCTTCTTCAGCTACATCTCGCTGTTTACCTTCTCGATGCTGATGCTGGTGATGAGCAACAACTTCATCCAGCTGTTCTTCGGTTGGGAAGCAGTGGGCCTGGTGTCCTACCTGCTGATCGGCTTCTGGTTCAAGCGTCCGACCGCCATCTATGCCAACCTCAAGGCATTCCTGGTTAACCGCGTGGGTGACTTCGGTTTCCTGCTGGGTATCGGTCTGGTATTGGCCTACTTCGGTGGCTCGCTGAACTACAGCGATGTATTCGCTGCGGCTCCGGCACTGGCACACAAGACCATCCAGATCATCCCGGGTTGTGAGTGGTCGCTGCTGACCGTCACCTGCATCCTTCTGTTCATCGGCGCGATGGGTAAGTCGGCACAGTTCCCGCTGCACGTGTGGCTGCCGGATTCGATGGAAGGCCCGACCCCGATCTCCGCGCTGATTCACGCGGCGACCATGGTGACTGCCGGTATCTTCATGGTATCGCGCATGAGCCCGCTGTTTGAGATGTCGGATACTGCGCTGAACGTGGTGCTGGTGGCTGGTTCCATCACCGCCCTGTTCATGGGCTTCCTTGGCATCGTGCAGAACGACATCAAGCGTGTGGTGGCTTACTCCACGCTGTCGCAGCTGGGTTACATGACCGTTGCGCTGGGCGTTTCCGCCTACCCGGTGGCCATGTTCCACGTGATGACCCACGCATTCTTCAAGGCCTTGCTGTTCCTTGGCGCCGGTTCCGTCATCATGGGCATGCACCATGACCAGGACATGCGCAATATGGGTGGCCTGCGCAAGTACATGCCGATTACCTGGTTGACTTCGCTGCTGGGTTCGCTGGCGCTGATCGGTACTCCGTTCTTCTCCGGCTTCTACTCCAAGGACTCCATCATCGAAGCGGTTCAGTTGTCGCATCTGCCGGCAGCCGGTTTTGCCTACTTCGCGGTGATTGCCGGTGTATTCGTGACTGCCTTCTACTCCTTCCGCATGTACTTCCTGGTCTTCCATGGCAAGGAACGCTGGATGGAGAAAAAGGACGACCATCATCATGGTCATGACGATCACGACCACCATCATGGCCTGGGTCCGAACGACAAGCCGCATGAGTCGCCGTGGGTAGTGACCCTGCCGCTGGTATTGCTGGCCATTCCGTCGGTGCTGGTGGGCTTCTTTGCCATCGAGCCGCTGCTGTACGGTTCCTTCTTCAAGGGCGTGATCACCATCAACAGTGAAGCACACCCGGCGCTGGAAGAACTGGCTCACGAATTCCACGGCTCTGTTGCCATGGGCGTTCACGCATTCACTTCGCTGCCCTTCCTGCTGGCCCTGGCCGGTGTGGTGACTGCCTGGTTCTTCTACATGAAGGCACCGCAGATTCCGGCTGCCATCAAGCAGAAGTTCAGCTTCGTGAACCAGATTCTGGAAAACAAGTACTACCTGGACGAACTGTATTTCGCAGTGTTTGCCAAGGGCTCCCGTGCTCTGGGTACCTTCTTCTGGAAGGTGGGCGACATGCTGCTGATCGACGGCCTGGTGGTAAATGGTGCAGCCAAGCTGGTGGGAACCTTCTCCAGAGTGGTACGCAAGCTGCAGACCGGCTTCATCTACAGTTATGCCACGACCATGATCATTGGCGTGCTGGCTCTGATGACGCTGTGGTTCTCGCAGATCATCCTGCGCTAAGGCCCAGACCTCTGGAATTGGAATAACTACTTAGGTTTTGACTATGTTCACAAATCAGTTAAGTCTGGTGATCTGGGCCCCGATCGTGGCCGGGTTGCTGGTACTGGCTACGGGAGGAGACCAACGGGCCACCTTGGCTCGCTGGGTCGCCGTAGCCGGTGCCCTGATCGGTTTTCTGTTGTCCCTGCCGTTGTTTACCGGCTTTGACAACCTGAACGGCGGCATGCAGTTCGAGGAAGTAAAGCCGTGGATTGCCTCTTTCGGCATCCAGTACCATCTGGGTGTTGACGGCATTTCCATGCTGTTTGTCATCCTCAACAGCTTCACTACCCTGATGGTGGTGCTGGCTGGCTGGGAAGTCATCAAGAAGCGCCAGTCGCAGTACATGGCCGCTTTCCTGATCATGTCCGGCCTGATCAATGGTGCCTTTGCCGCGCTGGATGCCATCCTGTTCTATGTTTTCTTTGAAGGCATGCTGATCCCGATGTACCTGATCATCGGTGTCTGGGGTGGTCCGCGTCGTGTGTATGCATCTTTCAAGTTCTTCCTGTACACCCTGCTCGGTTCGCTGCTGATGCTGGTTGCCTTGATCTACCTGTACTTCCAGGCTGGCAAGACTTTCGACATCCAGGCCTTCCAGGCAATTGCCAAGATTCCGCTGCACGTACAGATCCTGCTGTTCATCGCCTTCTTCCTGTCGTTCGCAGTGAAGGTGCCGATGTGGCCGGTGCACACCTGGTTGCCGGATGCCCACGTGGAAGCGCCGACTGGTGGTTCCATGGTGCTGGCAGCCATCACCCTGAAGATTGGTGCTTACGGCTTCCTGCGGTTTGCCCTGCCCATCCTGCCGGATGCCGCACGTGAACTGTCGTGGATCATGGTTGCCCTGTCGCTGGTGGCCGTGGTGTACATCGGTCTGGTGGCGCTGGTGCAAACCGACATGAAGAAACTGGTGGCTTACTCCTCCATTTCCCACATGGGTTTTGTCACCCTGGGCATGTTCATGTTCACCGGTTCGCATCTGAACCAGTGGGCGGTTGAAGGCGCGCTGGTACAGATGGTGTCGCACGGTTTCGTTTCCGCCGGCATGTTCTTCTGTATCGGTGTGATGTACGACCGCGTGCACAGCCGCAACATCGCCGACTACGGTGGTGTGGCCAACAAGATGCCGATCTTTGCTGCCTTCATGATGCTGTTTGCCATGGCCAATTCCGGTTTGCCGGCGACTTCCGGTTTTGCCGGTGAGTTCATGGTGATCATGGGTGCGGTACAGGTGAACTTCTGGTACGCCGCGCTGGCCGCAACCACCCTGATCTTCGGTGCTGCTTACACACTGTGGATGTACAAGCGGGTGATCTTTGGCGAGGTGAGCAATCACCATGTTGAAGAAATGGCTGACGTGAACAAACGCGAGTTCCTGGTGCTGGTCGTTCTGGCCATTGCGGTGCTGGGCATGGGTCTGTATCCGCAAGGTTTCGTCGAGAAGATGCACCTGTCGGTAAATGACCTGATTGCGCATGTTGCGCAGACCAAGCTCTAAGCTAAGGCCATAAGGAAAACATAATGAATTGGGCTGATCTGAACCTGATGCCTGCATTGCCCGAACTGTTCATGTCCGGGGCAATTCTGGTCATCCTCATGCTCGATGCCTTTATTTCGGACGCAAAGCGCGGCATGCATTACGGCCTCGCCTTGCTGACGTTGGCAGTCTGTGCCGTGTTGCAGGTGCAAACCTATCCGGTGGTGCCGGTACATACCTTCTCTGGCATGTTTGTCAGCGATGCACTGTCCAGTCTGGTAAAGCTGGCCATGTACGGCAGTACCGCCATCGTGCTGGTATACAGCCGTCAGTACATTGCTGACCGCGGCCTGCTGCGCGGCGAGTTCTTCTCCCTGGCACTGTTTGCTCTGCTGGGCATGAACTTCATGGTATCTGCTTCCAGCTTCGTGTCGCTGTACATGGGTCTGGAACTGCTGTCGCTGTCGCTGTATTCGCTGATTGCGCTGCAACGCGACTCGGTGAAGGCAACCGAGTCGGCCATGAAGTACTTCGTGCTTGGTGCACTGGCTTCCGGCCTGCTGTTGTACGGTATTTCCATGATTTACGGTGCCACTGGCACGCTGGATCTGGCGCTGGTTGCCAAGGCAATCAAGGCACATACCGCCAACGACATGCTGCTGGTATTTGGCCTGGTGTTCATCGTGGCTGGCTTGTGCTTCAAGCTGGGTGCCGTTCCGTTCCACATGTGGGTACCGGACGTTTACCAAGGCTCGGCAACAGCCGTTACCCTGATGGTGGGTGCTGCGCCGAAGCTGGCTGCGTTTGTCTTTGTGCTGCGCATCCTGGTGCAAGGCCTGGAAGGCATGGTCGCCGACTGGCAGGCCATGCTGGCCCTGGTGGCCGTGCTGTCGATGGCAATCGGTAACATCACTGCCATTGCACAAACCAATATCAAGCGCATGCTGGCTTACTCCACCATCTCCCATATGGGCTTCCTGCTGCTGGGCCTGTTGGCTGGAACCCCGGATGGGTACGCCGCTGCCCTGTTCTACGCCCTGATCTACGTGCTGATGTCCATGGTCAGCTTCGGTATCCTGCTGGGCCTGTCCCGTGCCGGTTTCGAATGCGAAACCCTGGATGACCTGAAGGGCCTGAACAGCCGCAACAGCTGGTATGCACTGCTGATGCTGCTGACCATGTTCTCCATGGCCGGTGTTCCGCCGCTGGCTGGCTTCTATGCCAAGTTCGCCGTGATCAAGGCCATTGCAGACATCCATCTGTACTGGCTGGCCGTGGTATCCGTGATGATGTCGCTGATTGGTGCCTTCTACTACCTACGTGTAGTGAAGAACATCTACTTTGATGAAGCACAGGATACTTCCGCCATCGTGATGCGTGCCGACATGAAGCTGGTGCTGTCGCTGAATGCCATTGCGCTGCTGGTACTGGGCGTAGTGCCGGAACGTGTGATCGTGCTGTGCATGCAAGCGATGAAGCAATCGCTGGCAGCCATCTAAGCGAAAGCCCTGTACATGCAAGCCAGTGTTGCTACCTTGCTGATCGTCGCCTTCCTGGCGGCAAACCTGCCTTTCCTGACCTCGCGTCTGGCTGGTGTGCTGCCGGTTGCCAACAAGCATTTCGGTTGGCGTTTGCTGGAAATGGCCGTGCTGTTTCTGCTGGTCGGCCTGTTTGCCCGTTTTCTCGAGGCCAAGCAGATGCCGGTCCAACAACAGCACTGGCAGTTCTATGTCACGACGGTTGCCTTGTTTGTGGTGTTTGCGTTTCCCGGTTTCGTCTACCAGATGTTCTGGAAGAAGCGCAGTCACTAGGCAGTTCAGCTTGCAAAGAAAACCCGGCCCCGGCCGGGTTTTTTCATGGCCTGTCATTGCCTGTTCGGGACAAAGGATTGCTTGCAGGTAGCGACTGGGTTTGCAGTCGCCGGGCATGGTAGTAAGGGTAGCAGGGGAGGGCAGACGCGCCAGGTTGGAAGGTTAAAGACCCTAAAGGAAGGATTGATCCTTATCTGCGGGCTTTCCAATTGCTACAGACAAAAAAAACCCAGCACGGGGCCGGGTTTCTTGTTACAGGCATGGCATTCAATAAATGCGCGGTTCACCTTCTGGCCGGCTTTTGAAGCGTTTATGCAGCCAGAAGTACTGGTCGGGTATCTCGCGGATCCGCTCTTCCAGGAAGGCATTCATGCGCCGTGTATCAGCTACTACATCATCGGTCGGGTAGTTTTCCCATGCCGGATAAAATTCCAGCTCGAAGCGATTGCCAACACGGCGCGCGATCAAGGGAACCACGTGCGCCTTGGCCAGTTTGCTGATGCGTGACAGTCCGGTAATCGTCGCAGCGTCCTTCTCGAAGAATTTCACGAACACCGAGTCGCGCGCACCGAAGTCCTGGTCAGGCAGGTAGAGGAAGGGAGTGTGCTCCTTGCGCATGGCCTTGATGATGGAGCGCAGGCCTTCATTACGCGGCACGATATAGCAATTGTTGTAGCGCTGACGGCCAGCGTAGATCTGGGCATCCAGCGTGTCGTTCTTCTGCTGCGAGTAAACGCTCACCAGTGGCAGTACCTGGTTCAGCGCGAAAACACACATCTCGAAGCCGACAAAGTGCGGGTAAAACAGGATCACATCCTCACCCTTGGCGCGCAGCTCCTCCACGATATGCAGATTCTTGATGGTGACCAGCTTGCGGATACGATCGGCAGAGCTCCACCAGGCGACGCCGTATTCCAGCGCCAGGCGGATCATGTAGCCGAAGTTGGACTTGATCAGGCGTTTTCGTTCAGCCTCACTCATATCAGGGAAGCAAATGCGCAGGTTGGTGAGGCCCACCTTGCGACGGTCTGCCGCCAGGTGATAAGCCACCAAGCCAATTCCATCCGCCAGCAAACCAATCGCCCACATGGGCAGCAGGCGAATCAGCCATAACAGGGCAAAAACAATCTTCATGGGTTTCCTTGCTGATGGTCCGGCGGAGTCACGCCCGCCGGACATTTGTAACGGTTGTAGCTCCACAGGTACTGGCTGGGGAAGCGGCGGATCATGTCCTCAACGGTCCGGTTGAGTAGCGCACAATCGGCATCCTTGTCACCACTGAATGGTTGGGACATGGCTTCGATATGCACCACGAAGCCCTCGCCGCGTGGCAGTCGTTCGCCAACAAAAAACAGCACTTCCACCCCGCTCACCTGTGCCAGGCGTGGCACCAGGCTCATGGTGTAAGCCGGTTTGCCAAAAAACGGTGCCCATACGCCTTCCCCGTTACCGGGAACCTGATCGGGCAGAATGATGGTTGCCTCGCCCGATTTCAAAGCCTTCATCAGAATACGCACACCGGCACCGGTTGCCGGCGCGGTTTTGCCCTTGCCACGTGCACGGCCTGCCTGCATTACCGGTTCCAGCCAGGTCAGTTTTGGCGGCCGGTACATGGCAGTCAACGGAAAGGGCAGGCGCGAGCTGATGTAACGGCCGGCAATGTCATAACTGCCAAGGTGCGGGGTGACAAAAACAATGCCATGACCGGCTTGCAAGGCACGCTCAACATGCTCCCAGCCATGACAGGCTTTTACCAGTGCGGCAATGTCTTCCGGCTTCCGGCACCAGGCTATTGACAATTCCAGTGCACCTTTACCGGTTTCCAGTGCGGATTGTTTGACTAGTCCTTGTAAAACCTGATAATTTTCACAGATTTTACTCGACGCCAGATTACTTCTCATCCGCTCTGCATAGCGGGGGGATGAAAGGTAAGTAAGCCGCCCCAGAATGGCGCCGAGACATTGCAGCCACGACAGCGGCAAACGCGCCAGCAAGGACAACACGAGTTGGACCAGCTTGGACATGGTTTAGTCAGTGGTGATCGTAAAGCGGCCTATTTTATCATCACACTGTTTTGCTTTATTCGGGAATCAACAAACAAATGAGCGAATATCTGTTTACGTCGGAATCGGTATCGGAAGGCCATCCGGACAAAGTAGCCGACCAAATCTCCGATGCCATCCTCGATGCCATCCTGCGCGAAGACAAATACGCTCGCGTAGCAGCCGAAACCCTGGTCAACACCGGCCTGGTGGTACTGGCTGGTGAAATTACCACCTCGGCCAATGTCGACTACATCAAGATTGCACGCGAGACCATCAAGCGCATCGGTTACGACAACTCCGAGCTGGGTTTCGACTACCACGGCTGCGCCGTCATGGCCTGCTACGACAAGCAATCGCAAGACATCGCCCAGGGCGTGAACGAAGGCGAAGGCCTGGACCTGAACCAGGGCGCTGGCGACCAGGGCCTGATGTTCGGCTATGCCTGCGACGAAACCCCGACGCTGATGCCTTTCCCCATCTACTACGCCCACCGTCTGGTGCAGCGCCAGGCCGAACTGCGCAAGGACGGCCGCCTGCCGTGGCTGCGCCCGGACGCCAAGAGCCAGATCACCTGCGTGTACGATGGTGAAACCGGCCTGCCCAAGCGCATCGACACCGTGGTGCTATCCACCCAGCACAGCCCGGAAATCGATCACAAGACGCTGACCGAAGCCGTCATCGAAGACATCATCAAGCCGGTTCTGCCGCCGGAAATGCTGACTGCCGAAACCAAGTATCTGGTGAACCCGACCGGCCGCTTCGTCATTGGCGGCCCGATGGGCGACTGCGGTCTGACCGGCCGCAAGATCATCGTCGACACCTATGGCGGTGCAGCCCCGCACGGTGGTGGTGCCTTCTCCGGCAAGGACCCGTCCAAGGTAGACCGCTCGGCAGCCTATGCCGGTCGTTACGTGGCCAAGAACATCGTGGCTGCCGGCCTTGCGCGTCAGTGCCAGATCCAGGTTTCCTACGCCATCGGCGTGGCTGAGCCGACCTCGATTGCAGTGGATACCTTCGGCACCAACAAGATCCCGAATGAAAAGATCGTGGAACTGGTGAAGAAGCACTTCGACCTGCGCCCGAAAGGCATCATCCAGATGCTGGACCTGCTGCGCCCGATCTACGGCAAGACCGCCGCTTACGGCCACTTCGGCCGCGAAGAGCCGGAATTCACCTGGGAACGTACCGACAAGGTGGAAGCGCTGCGCGCTGACGCTGGTCTGTAAACCAGTTAGCTGTTGTTGCAAGATCAAAAAGCACCGATTCATTCGGTGCTTTTTTCATGTCAGTTTAACGTGGGCAGAAAAAAAGGGCGCCGAAGCGCCCCGAAGTCCCTTACCACAACTTGTTGATGGTGTTGGCTGCTTACTCCACACGCTCACCGTGCAGAACCACATCCAGACCTTCGCGTTCTTCGTCTTCAGCCACACGCAGGCCAACAACCACATCAATGATTTTCAGCAGGATGAAGGTGATGATGGCGCAGTACACCACGGTCACACCCACACCGATTGCCTGGGTAGCCAGGCTACCTTCGGCACCGCTGATGCTCTTCACCGCAAATACACCGGTCAGCAGCGCACCAACAATACCGCCAACACCGTGTACACCGAAGGCATCCAGCGAGTCATCGTAGCCCAGCATGTGTTTCAGGCCAGTTGCACCCCAGAAGCAAACCACGCCAGCCACTGCACCAATAATCAGGGCACCTTTGACATCCACAAAACCAGCTGCAGGAGTGATGGCAACCAGGCCAGCTA
This sequence comes from Aquitalea pelogenes, assembly GCF_041914625.1. NCBI lineage: Bacteria > Pseudomonadati > Pseudomonadota > Betaproteobacteria > Neisseriales > Chromobacteriaceae > Aquitalea > Aquitalea pelogenes. Next base: position 43,494 of record NZ_JAYSDA010000027.1, read on the forward strand.
CAGCACCGGAAGCAATGCCCAGTACCGACGGTTTTTTCTTGTGGATCCATTCAGCAAAAGTCCAGGCCAGTGCAGCAATACCAGTGGCAACCTGGGTGGTGACCATGGCCATGCCGGCACGACCATCAGCGGCTACCGCAGAGCCGGCATTGAAGCCGAACCAGCCCACCCACAGCATGGAAGCGCCAATCAGGGTCAGGATCAGGTTGTGCGGCGGCATGGCTTCCTTGCCAAAGCCCACGCGCTTGCCCATCACCAGGGCACAGATCAGGCCGGCAATACCAGCGTTGATGTGAACCACGGTACCGCCAGCAAAGTCCAGCACACCCAGACCGCTCATCCAGCCGCCCGGTGCCCATACCCAGTGGGCAACCGGTACATAAACGAGCAAGGACCACAGCGCAGTAAAGATCAGCAGGGCAGAGAATTTCATCCGTTCAGCAAAGGCACCGGTGATCAGTGCCGGGGTAATGATGGCAAAGGTCATCTGGAACATCATGAACACCGATTCCGGAATCGATCCAGCAGACGGATGAACGGCAACTTTTTTGGTGTCGGCAATGTAGTCCATGCCATCCAGGAAGACACGGCTCAGGTCACCCAGGTAGGGATTGCCAACGGTAAAGGCCAGGCTGTAGCCAACGACGGCCCACAGTACGGTCACCAGCGCGGTGATGGCAAAGCTTTGCATCAGGGTGGCCAGTACGTTCTTTTTGCGGACCATACCGCCGTAGAACAGGGCCAGGCCCGGAATGGTCATGAACAGCACCAGTGCGGTGGAGGTCAGCATCCAGGCTGTGTCGCCGGAGTTGATGACCTTGAAGTCAGCCATGGCCGGACCCGCCGGTGCATCAGCCAGAACGGGCAGGGCCAGTGACAACAGGCCGGTACCCAAGGCAGCAAGTTTCTTCTTCATGTGATTTCCCCTGTATGGCTATAGCGTGGCTTAAACTGCGTCGGTACCGGTTTCCCCGGTCCGGATCCGCACGATTTGCTCAAGATCGAAGACAAAAATCTTGCCATCACCAATCTTGCCGGTACGTGCCGATTTTTCGATGGCCTCGACAACCTGGTCCAGCAGACTGTCATCAATGGCAATTTCCAGTTTGACCTTGGGCAGGAAGTCCACGACATATTCAGCGCCACGATACAGCTCGGTATGACCTTTCTGACGGCCAAATCCTTTGACTTCCGTGACGGTAATGCCTTGCACGCCAATGGCGGATAGCGCTTCACGTACTTCATCAAGCTTGAAAGGCTTGATCACGGCGGTGACCAGTTTCATGTTCACTCCTTTTCGGTGGACCCGGTTAGTTGCTTGCGTTACTGAGGAACACTACTGCATAAACCGTGCCAGCTTATTATCTTGCTGTTACCTAAGTGTTTTCCGCGATTAAATCTGTAATTGCTGAGCATTAATGGCTGTCAGCACCAAGGCGGAGCATCTATTATTGAGCCTCTGCACTCAATTGGTGCGTTGCTCGCTGCGCTGCAGCGCCGAATGGATTTTGCTACACTCGAAGCGGACTATCGATTACCTGCAAAGGAGCACCAAGATGTTGAGTCAGAAGATTTTTGAAGAAATCAGCAGCAAGATCAGCGATACCATCGCAGCCAGTCCGGCCAAGGACATCGAAAAGAACATCAAGGCCATGATGGCATCCACTTTCTCCCGCATGGATCTGGTGACCCGCGAAGAATTCGATGTGCAGCAGGAAGTACTGGTGCGTACGCGTGAAAAACTGACTGCACTGGAAGCCCGCCTGGCCAAGCTTGAAGCCCAGGTTTTCCCTGAGGAAGCCCAGGCCAGGACCGAAGCCCAGGCTGAGTTGGGTCATTCCTGAGCACGATGGCTCTGGCCGTAGTAGCGAGCCGTGCCCTGGCCGGGCTGCATGCCCCGGAAGTTGCCGTTGAAGTCCATCTGGCCAATGGACTTCCGCAGTTCACCATCGTCGGCTTGCCCGACACCGAAGTGAAGGAAAGCCGGGACCGTGTCCGGGCCGCCATTCTCAATTCCGGCTTTGAATTCCCCGCGCGTCGCATCACGGTCAATCTGGCTCCGGCTGATCTGCCCAAGGACTCTGGCCGTTTCGACCTTCCCATTGCCATTGGCATTCTGGTTGCCGCCGGCCAGATACAATGCCCACATCTTGCAGACTATGAATTTGCCGGTGAACTGGCACTGAGTGGCCAGCTGCGTGCAGTGCGCGGTGCCCTGGCCATGGCATGCCAAACCCGTCGTGCAGGCCGTGCCTTCATGTTGCCGCGAGACTGTGCTCAGGAAGCTGCGTTGGTGCTGGCAGATCAGGTTTATGCCGTGGATAGCTTGCTGCAAGTTTGTGCACACCTGAATGGCACCCAGCCCTGTTCACCCATCGTCGTCAACCAGAATGATACACGGCCCGTTTATCCGGACTTGGCCGATGTCAAAGGCCAGGCCGCAGCACGTTATGCCTTGGAGATTGCCGCTGCAGGTGGACACAGCCTGTTGCTGGTTGGACCGCCGGGTACGGGGAAGTCCATGCTGGCATCGCGTTTGCCGGGCATTCTGCCAGCGATGAATGAGGAAGAAGCGCTGGAGGCCGCCTCGGTTCAGTCACTTGGCACGCGAGGCTTTTTACTGGAGCAATGGCGCCAACGACCATTCAGGGCTCCGCACCATACCGCATCAGCTGTTGCTCTGGTTGGCGGAGGCTCAGACCCGCGGCCGGGCGAAATCAGTCTGGCACATCATGGCGTGTTGTTTCTGGATGAGTTGCCAGAGTTCGATCGCAAGGTATTGGAAGTATTGCGTGAACCTTTGGAATCAAAAGTAATCCATATTTCGCGCGCCAGCCGGCAAGCCACTTTCCCTGCCGACTTTCAGTTGATCGCTGCCATGAATCCCTGTCCTTGCGGGTATCAGGGGCAGCCTTCCGGGCGCTGTCAATGTACACCGGAACAAATTGCCCGCTATGTTGGCAAATTATCGGGCCCGTTGCTGGACCGGATCGACATGCATGTACCGGTTCCGGCTCTGGGTGCGGATGAGCTCACCAGTGCAGTGGCCGGCGAGGGAAGCGAGCTGGTGCGTCTTAGGGTTCAGCAGGCGCGTGATGTGCAGTTGCAGCGTCAGGGATGCAGTAATGCCCGTCTTTCCGGATTGGCGCTGGAGCAATATGCCGCCGCTGACCCGGCAGCACTTGCCTTGCTGGCAGGTGCTCTGGAAAAGTTGGGACTGTCGGCCAGAAGTTATCACCGGATATTACGCATCGGACGTACGGTGGCGGATCTGCAAGGAAGCGTGAAACTGGAACGGCATCATATGCTGCAAGCCATTCAATTAAGAAGGAGTGGTTTTGGTGTGTGATGCGGTAAATATATTTTCGTCTGGTTTTAATAGATAATGTACCGATTGATTGTATGGAAATGGTAGTAGTACATGGCAAATCGTGATGTGAAGAATTCCTCTCGTACCAGCGCTTCCGGGCGAGGACGTCCTGGCCGCAAGAGTGGGGGCGGGGGGCTGGTAGCGGGCATTGTCATCGGCCTTATCGTGGGCGTTGTCGTTGCAGTGGGCCTCGCCATGTATCTGAATCGTTCTGCAACGCCATTTTCCAATCTGGAAAAACTGGATCGCAAAGCCGGTTCTTCTGCAAGCTCGGCACCATCGACAGAACTTCTGGAACCGGGTACCAAAATTGCCGATGTACAAGCAAATCAGCCGGCACCTGTTGCATCTGCTCCGGTGAAAGTCGAACAGCCGGCACCACCACCCATGCCCGCAGAGCAGCCGGCGGCAACAAGTACGGCTCCTGCGGCAAGTGCCAAGAATAAACCGGCTACCTCTCCGGCCACTACGGCCAAGGATGAACAGCGTTTTGACTTCTACAAAATCCTGCCCGGTCAGGTAGATGCAGTCCCTGCCGATGGCAAGGCTGCAGGTAAAGACCGGGAACCTTCTGCTGCTGCACCAGCCAAAAAGGTCTTCCTGCAACTGGGTTCCTTTCAGAATGAAAATGAGGCGGACAACCTCAAGGCCAAGCTTGCCTTGCTGGGTGTTGAGGCCAAAATCCAGTCTGTTTCGATTCCTGACAAGGACATGGTCCATCGCGTCCGTATAGGCCCATTGAGCAAGCCTGAAGATATCGATCGCCTGCGTGCCCAGTTGAAGCAGGATGGTATCAATGCTGCCGTCGTCAAGGCAGAGTGATTCAAATAAACGTCTAGAGGACAAAAAATGAAAAAATGGTTGTTGATGACCTTGCTGCTGGTCAGTGGTTTTGCCAATGCTGCTTCCGAACTGGGCAAGGATTATGTGCTGATGGCCAAGCCGCAGCCGGTGGCTAATCCCAAAAAGGTTGAGGTAATCGAGTTTTTCTCCTACACCTGCATCCATTGTTTTCATCTGGACCCGCTGATCACCGCCTGGGAAAAGAAAAAGCCGGCCTATGTTGATTTCCGTCGCGAGCAGATTGTTTGGCAAAAGCCGATGGAGGGCTTTGCCCGCCTGTTTGCCACGCTGAATGTCACGGGATACATGGAGAAGCTGAATGCGCCGGTGTTCGACGCCGTCATGCAGCAGAAAATCAACCTGGCCGATCCTTCGGTGCTGAATGACTGGCTGAAGAAACAGCCTGGTGTGAACCTGGCCAAGTTCATGCAAACCTATAACTCCTTCGGTATCAACAGTCAGGTTGCTCGCGCCAGCCAGATCACTCGTGCCTACAACATCGAAGGAACGCCTACCATTGTCGTGAATGGCAGGTATGCGCTGTCACCGGCTGCTCCGGAGCGTCTGATCGAAGTGCTTAATGACGTCATTGCCAAAGCCAAGGCGGAAAGCAATATCAAGTAATGCATGTCCCGATGGCAATGCCTGCATTCGCAGGCGTTTGCTTTTTTCGGACGAAAGCTTGACTCTTCGGGAAATAGCAGGTACTATTCATTTCTCTGACGCGGGGTGGAGCAGTCTGGTAGCTCGTCGGGCTCATAACCCGAAGGTCGTAGGTTCGAATCCTGCCCCCGCAACCAAGTTTTCAAGAAAAGACCACTCTCAAGAGTGGTCTTTTCTTGTATGTGCGCAAGCACACCATTACGTTCAGTTTGCTGTTCAGGAACGTATTCCCTCGAGTCATATTTTCGGGCCGTCTTCTTTGGAAGATGGCCCATTTCTTTTTCTGATTCATGCCTAATGCAATAGGCAATAAAAAACCGCCTTCATCGAAGGCGGTTTGCTTGGCTGGTCAGGGGTGATCAGATGCGTTTTGCCAGTTCTGCTGCCTTGCCAACGTAGGCAATCGGAGTCAGCTCCAGCAGGCGTACCTTTTCAGCTTCCGGAATTTCCAGTCCCTTGATGAAGGCGGACAGTGTTTCGCGGGTAATGCCATCCTTGCCGCGGGTCAGCTCTTTCAATTGCTCGTAAGGGTTGGGTACACCGTAGCGGCGCATTACGGTCTGGATCGGTTCAGCCAGCAATTCCCAGCTGCGACCCAGTTCTTCAGTAATGGCTACCGGATTGATTTCCAGCTTGTTCAGGCCCTTGAGGCAGGCTTTGAAACCCAGCATGGTATAGCCGAAGCCAACACCCATATTGCGCAATACGGTGGAGTCGGTCAGGTCACGCTGCCAGCGGGAAACCGGCAGCTTTTCTGCCAGGTGTTGCAGGATGGCATTGGCCATGCCCAGATTGCCTTCGGAGTTCTCGAAGTCGATCGGGTTGACCTTGTGCGGCATGGTCGAGCTGCCTACTTCATCCTTCTTCACTTTTTGCTTGAAGTAGCCCAGCGAGATGTAGCCCCAGATATCGCGGTTCAGGTCGATCAGGATGGTATTGATGCGGCCTACCACCTGGTACAGCTCGGCCATGTAGTCATGCGGCTCGATCTGGATGGTGTAGGGATTGAAGGTGAGGCCCAGTCCGGAGACGAAGCGGCCACACAGGCTTTCCCAGTCGATTTGCGGGTAGGCAACCAGATGCGCATTGTAGTTGCCAACGGCACCGTTGATCTTGCCCAGGATTTCCTGCGACACCAGTTGTTCACGTTGGCGCTTCAGGCGGTAAACGGTGTTGGCCAGTTCCTTGCCCATGGTGGACGGCGTGGCGGGTTGGCCATGGGTACGGCACATCATGGGCAGGTCAGCCAGTTCGTGCGCCAGTTGTTGCAGCTTGTGAATCACTTCGTCCAGCGCAGGCAAGACCACGGTATTGCGTGCGGTCTTCAGCATCAGGGCATGCGACAGGTTGTTGATGTCTTCGGAAGTGCAGGCGAAGTGAATGAACTCGCTGGCTGCCATTACTTCTGCATTGCCGGAGAGGCGTTCTTTCAGCCAGTATTCGATTGCCTTGACGTCATGGTTCGTGCGGGCTTCAATTGCCTTCACCTCTTCACCATGCTGCACGGTGAAGTTGGCAATGACGTCATCGATTTCGCGGATAGTCGCTTCGGAGAAAGGTTTCACTTCCTCGATGCCCGGCTCGGCGGCCAGCATTTTCAGCCATTCCAGTTCAACCTTGATACGGAATTTCATCAGGCCATATTCGGAGAACAGGTTGCGCAAGCCTTCAACCTGGGCGGCGTAACGGCCATCCAGAGGACTCAGGGCGATCAGCGGGTTCAGATTCATGACGAGGTATTTCCAAACGTGGTGTGCCAGACATGCTGGCAGGTTTCAGTACAAAACAAATCTATTTTTACAGCGCGGCCAGGCGGCGTGCTAATCCGCTAGCCAGGCTATCGGCAGCTTCAGGCCGATAGCGGAAAAAAAGCTCCGGTTCAATCATTTCAACTTCCATGATGGCTAGCTGACCGGCATTGTCGCGCACGATATCCACACGCGCATAAAGCACATCAAACGGAATCGCCGCAACGGCATGTTCCGCAAACTGCTGCTCTTCATGGCTGGCCATGTGTGGATGGACACTGCCACCATGATCATCCTGTACCCGGAAGTCGCCAGTTTTTGGCACCTTGCGGATGGCATGGCTGAACTGACCATCAATCACCATCAGCGATATCTCGCCTTCGGTCAGGATTGCATGCTGGAAAGGCTGTAACAGCAGTGCCTCCTGTTGAACCAGTTCAGCAAAAGTGCATTCCAGTGCCAGTGCATTCGTAGGCGCAAGACGGTAAGTATGCCGTGCCGATCCTGACACAACCGGCTTGAGAATGGCGTCTGACCAGCCACTCTCCGCCAGGCATTGTGCCAGGGGGCGCTTATCACCCTTTTCAATGTAGTGGGTCTTCACGACATTGATGCCTTTTTCTGCAATGAAGCGCAGGTAATGCTTGTCGATATTCCAGTCGATGAGTGCTGCACTATTAAACAGGGTGGTCTGCTTGGCCACCTTGTTTAGCCAAGGGCGGAATTCTGCATAGCGGTCAAAGTAGTCCCAGGTGGTCCGAAACAGCAGGCTTCGCGTTTGCTGCCAGTCAAAATCCGGGTCATCCCACGCTTTGCGTGCGACACGCAAACCCTGCTTTGTCAGGGCATCCAGCACCAAACCATCTTCGTGATGGACCTGTTTGCAGTACCAGTCATCGGTATCCAGTTCCAGCAGGCTGTGCTTGGTGAGTACCACTACATCAAACAACATGATTTCCCTTCACATCAAGCAAAACGGGTGCAGAGCACCCGTTTTGCTTACATTCCCGGCATCATGCCTTTCATGCCGCGCATCATTTTCATCAGCCCGCCTTTGGCTGAAAACTGCTTCATCATTTTCTGGGTCTGCTCAAACTGGTTCAGCAGGCGGTTGACCTCTTGCACCGTCACACCGGAGCCTGCGGCAATGCGGCGTTTGCGGCTGGCCTTGATCAACTCGGGCTTGCGACGTTCCTCCATGGTCATGGCATTGATGATGCCCTCAATGCGACGCATGGACTTTTCTGCTTCTGCACCCTGAATACCCTTGGCCATCTGACCAAGCTGACCAGGCATTTTCTCCAGCAGATTGGACATGCCGCCCATTTTCTTCATCTGCTGCATCTGTGCCTTGAAGTCTTCTAGGTCAAAGCCCTTGCCAGACTTGAGCTTCTTGGCCATGGCAGCAGCTTCATCCTGATCGATGCCCTTCTGGACTTCTTCGATCAGGGACAGCACATCACCCATGCCCAGAATACGGCTGGCGATACGATCCGGGTGGAAGGCTTCAAGCCCGCTTACTTTTTCGCCAACACCAATAAACTTGATCGGTTTGCCCGTGATGTGGCGTACGGACAGCGCAGCACCACCGCGCGAGTCACCATCCATCTTGGTCAGGATAACGCCGGTCAGCGGCAGGGCTTCATTAAAGGCCTGCGCAGTATTGACTGCATCCTGGCCTTGCATGGCATCCACCACAAACAGCGTTTCGACCGGGTTGATGGCAGCGTGTACCGCCTTGATCTCGGCCATCATCGCTTCATCAATGGCCAGGCGACCGGCAGTATCCACCATCAGTACATCAAAAAAGTGGCGCTTGGCATGATCAACAGCGGCACGTGCGATATCCACCGGCTTTTGATTGCCGTCGGAGGGGAACCACTCGACACCTACCTGTTCAGCCAGCAATTTCAGCTGCTCGATCGCAGCTGGACGGTAAACGTCAGCGGAAACCACCAGAACTTTCTTCTTCTGGGTTTCTTTCAGTAATTTGGCCAGCTTGCCAACGGTTGTGGTTTTACCTGCACCCTGCAAGCCAGCCATCAGTACAATGGCTGGTGGAACAGCTGCCAGATTGAGGGCGTCGTTTTTCTCCCCCATCAATTTGACAAGTTCTTCGTTGACCACGCCGACCAGGGCTTGCCCCGGTGTCAGGCTGCCCATGACTTCCTGACCCAGAGCACGTTCCTTGATCTGGGAAATGAATGCCTTCACGACAGGAAGTGCGACGTCGGCCTCCAGCAATGCCATGCGGACTTCCCGCAGTGCATCCTGGATGTTGGTTTCGGTCAGGCGGGCATTGCCGCGCAGGTTCTTGATGACGCCGGACAGGCGGTTGGTCAGGTTGTCTAACATGCTGAGTCCTTCTGTCTGCCAACAAGGGACAGGTTGGTGTAGACTTTCAAACTTACGATTTTACCACGAGCTGCCGGGTTGACGCCCGCAAATGATGGCGCTAACACCATGACCGCGTTTCTTTTTTCCCTGACTATTCTGCTGAGTCTGGCCTATGCCGGGCTCTCATGGCATTTCATCGGTAACTGGAAGGGTGTTGCCAGTTTGCCGCGTAACCCGAAACTGGAGCATACCGCGCTGGGTTTCTTGCTGTTAGTGCATGCCTATGCGGTAGTGTCTCCTTTGTCGGAAGGCGTGATGTTTTCCTTGGGAGTGGGGCGTGCCCTGTCGGTTGTGGTTTGGATGATGCTGGTGATTTACTGGACATGTGGCTTTTTCTACCGGGTAGAGGGCCTGCAGTTGTTCATGATGCCATTGGCCGTATTCACACTGGTGTTCTCGCTGGTATTTCCGGGTGAGCACATCATCCATGACCTTGGCAATCCGGCTTTCGCCCTGCATGTTTTGGTATCGATTGTGGCTTACAGTCTGTTTGCCATTGCAGCGTTGCTGGCCGTATTGATGTTGTTCCTCGAGAAAGCCCTGCACGACAAGCGTTGGTTATCGCTGGTACGACAGCTTCCGCCTTTGCTCTCGTTGGAAAAAATGATGTTTCAGGTAATCGGCATCGGCTTCTTGCTGCTGACGGTGTCCCTGCTGACCGGCATCGTTTTTTCTGAAGAGGTGTTTGGCAAAGCAGTTGCCCTGAGCCATAAGACAGTCTTTTCCGTCATCTCCTGGTTATTGTTCGCTGCTTTGCTCTTGGGTCGACATTTCAAGGGATGGCGCGGGAAGATTGCGATACGCTGGACACTGGCTGGCTTCGGGACCTTGTTGCTTGCTTACATCGGTAGCAAAGTAGTACTGGAATTACTGTTGCATCGTTATTGACTGGAATGTTTTCAATCAATGTAAGGAGCCTCGTTACATGAAAAAACTGTTTGCGCTGATTGTTGGTATGTTTTTTATCTGCGCCTCTGCACTGGCCGCTATCAACATTAATACGGCTAACCAGCAGCAGCTGGAGTCTCTCAATGGCATCGGCCCGGTCAAGGCCAAAGCCATTATCGATTACCGCACCAAGAATGGTGCATTCAAGACCGTGGATGACCTGAAGAAGGTAAGCGGTATCGGCGACAAGACACTGGAAAAGTTGAAGAAGGACATCAGTGTCACCGGGACTAGTACCGTTCCCGCTCCTGCGGCCGCAACCCCTGCCAAGGCGGCTGCACCAGCAGCCAAGGCCGCGCCGGCGAAAAAGTGAGCTGCTGAAGCTGTCGTTGTAAAAGCAAAGCGCCCATATGGGCGCTTTTTGCTATTGTCACTCCTTGCTTTTGCCAAACAGCATCAAGGCTTTCTGTCGCTGTTCCGCATGGTCAACCAGTGGTTTCGGGTAGTCTCTGCCCAGTTGAAAGCCCATGGGCGGATTTTTTGCCAGCCATGGAGCATGAATGTCCTTGTTATTGAACTGGGCCAGTTCGGGTACATAGCGACGGATGAACTTGCCATCAGGATCAAATTTGGCGGACTGGGTGACCGGATTGAATATCCTGAAATAGGGCTGTGCATCGCAGCCGGTTGAGGCTGCCCACTGCCAGCCACCATTGTTGGCTGCCAGGTCAAAATCGATCAATTTGGCGGCGAAGTACGCTTCCCCCTTGCGCCAGTCAATCAGCAAATCCTTGACCAAAAAACTGGCTGTAATCATGCGTAAGCGGTTATGCATGTAGCCGCTCTGGTTCAGTTGGCGCATTGCCGCATCCACGATCGGATAGCCTGTACGTCCCTCCTGCCATGCAATCAGCCACTCTTCACGATTCTCAAATGCCAGCTGACGATACTCTTCCTTGAAACTTTGTCCGGCAGCAATGGGAAAGTGCCAAATCAGCTGCTGATAGAAATCACGCCAGATCAACTCGCCCAGCCAGCAGTCAGCTCCCTCACCGCCTTGCAGGCAAGCAAACTGAACCAGTTTTCTGATGGAAATGTTACCGAAGCGCAAGTGGGTTGAAAGATAGGACACCCCTTTGGTTGCCGGATAGTCACGCCATATCTTGTAATGTGAGATGCGCTGACAAAAGTCGGTAAACAGCTGCTGTGCCGCATGACTGCCACCTTTCAGGCTCAGCAGGCCGGCTTTAAAACCCAGCTCTTCCAGTGATGGTGTGGGAGAGGGGCTCCATCGGTCCAGGTGCTGCAGATACTGGTGAGTCGGATAGGCCTGCATGTAAAACCCATCCAGTTTTTTCAGCCATGCATTCTTATAAGGTGTGAATACCGTGTAGGGGCGTCGTGTGGTGGTGAGAATTTCATCTGTTTCAAAGATGACCTGATCCTTGAACAACTGCAGTTGACGCCCCTGTTGTGCCAGCTGCTCAGCGACGTGCTGATCACGCATGCGTGCTGCAGGTTCGTAGTCACGGTTGGCAAATACAGAATCTGCCTGCCACTGTTGCGCCAGTGCCGGAACAACATCAGAGGCTCGCCCTTGTGTCACATGCAAATCGCTGCCTATGCGATTCAGCTCCTGTCGTAGCACGGCAACTGATTGCCAGATGAAGTCGATCCGTCTGTCATCGGCAGCAAGTTCATCCAGAATTTCACGGTCAAAAACAAACAGGCAGCGGACGGGTTTGCCAGCTTTCAGTGCATGGTACAGCGCTGCATTGTCATCCAGCCTCAGGTCGCGGCGGAACCAGAAAATGTTGGTATTGGACATGATAGGGCGTTGTCAGGTGGTTGGTAGGCATGCAAAAAACAGTCCATTATTAGCATTTTTGCAACACTTTGCTGGGGTTGTTGTTTTTTTGGTTTTGCCGGTTTGAAGCGATAATTTTTAGTAAATATCAATAAAAACAAAGACTTGTTGTTTTGTTGCTGGCTGGGTGCTTCCGGCTGTTACTACGGTTTCGCTGCGATGTTTTGTATTTTTGCAACGGGCGTTTTATATTTCAGCCAGCAACCAGCCGATCAATCGGCGGTGAAAAAATGTCCGGGTGTCTTGCGCTGGCAAGGCAATCTAACAGGACTACATTAACTGACTTCGAAAGGAATTAGCGATGAACAAGAAGCTGATCGCCCTGGCTCTGGCCGCTCTGCCGGTAGCTCACGCAATGGCTGATGTAACCATTTACGGCACTATCGAAGCCGACATGGAAAGCAACAAGACCTACGCTAACGGCGTTAAGGATGTAAATGGCAAGCCGAAGGCTGTTTCCCGTATCGACGACACCGGTTCCCTGATCGGTTTCAAGGGTAACGAAGACCTGGGCAATGGCCTGAAAGCCATCTGGCAAGTTGAGCAAGGCCTGAGCATCGACGGTACCACCGTTAACGCTTCCAACACCTTCGCTACTCGCGATTCCTTCGTTGGTCTGCAAGGCGCTTTCGGTAAGGTACGTATCGGTAAGCTGAGCACCTTCCTGAACTCCGACGCTGGCGCTCCGGATGCCTGGATCTACGGTAACAAGGGTGTTAACGGTCAGTCCTACAGCTCCATCAACCAGCTGGACGGTCGTGTTAACAACGCCATCCGTTACGACATCCCGGAATTTGTTGCCGGTCTGAGCGGTGCTGTTGTTTACGGTGTTGACGAAACCAACGCTACCAACAAGCAAAATACCTTCAGCTTCGGTACCACCTACACCAACTCTGGTTACTTCGGTACCTTTGGCTATCAGCGTTTCAACAACAACATTGCTGGTAACAAGGCTGGTAACTACTGGCGTCTGGAAGCTGGCTACAACGCCAACAATATCCTGGCAGCTGCTTACTATGGTCAATCCAAGCTGGCTTCCGGTACTACCGATGCTACCTTCGGCTTCGCCTCTACCACTGATCTGCCGAACGGTTCCGAGCTGAAGAAAAAAGAAGCTGGTCTGACCCTGGGTTACACCATTGGCGCTATCACCCCGAAATTCTCCTATGGCCGTGTATGGGGTGCTTCGGTTGACGGTACCGATGTTAAGGGTCACCTGAACCAGTACGTACTGGGTGCTGACTATGCTCTGAGCAAGCGTACCACTGCTTACGCTTCTTACGGTTACGTTCAGAACACCTATCGTGATTCGAACGATAACAAGTTCTCCAACGAGCGCACCGTTGCTGTTGGTGTTCAGCACAAGTTCTAATTCTCGTTCAGAGAGTTAAACTTAAGAAAAGGACTGCTTCGGCAGTCCTTTTTGCATTATTCTGCTGTAGAAGCGGGATAGTGAGCAGGCCTAGCCATGGGGCCTGCCACTTTGTCCGTGCAGCGCATATAATGCCAGCATGCCATATGGCTTGATTGGTAGCGTCTAGTCGCAAAGGGGAGTTATGGAAGCTTCTGCTGGGATATCTGGTCTGGGAAGAGCGCTGGTGCAGAACAATGCATTGCTGTTACAGGATGCAGAGGCTATCCAGCGCCAGGCGCAGGCATCTGGCATCAGTTTTGTCGAGCAACTGATTGCCAGCAAGAAGATGTCCGCAGTGGAGGTTGCCACTTTTGCGTCGGGGGTATTTGGTTATCCTTTGCTGGACATGGGTTCCATCGACCCTGTTCAGTTGCCCAAGGGTCTGGTTGATGACGAATTGATTGGTAGTCGTCGTCTGGTTCCCTTGTTCAAGCGTGGTAACAAGCTGTTTATTGGTACGTCTGATCCGACTCAGACATCAGCGTTCCACGCCATTACTTTCAAGACCGGACTAACGGTTGAAGTGGTGGTGGTTGAAGATGACAAACTTTCCAAAGTGATTGGGAAGTACACCGAAGATGCAACTGCGGCTATCAAGGCCTTGGAGAACGAGGAATTCGGTGATCTGGAGTTTGTTGATCCGGATGAGCCAACCCCGCATAGCGAAACCAATCAGCCTGATGTCGATGACGCCCCTGTCGTCAAGTTCATTCACAAGGTTCTGCTGGATGCCATTAATGGCGGGGCATCCGACGTCCATTTCGAGCCTTACGAAAAATTTTACCGCATTCGCTATCGCGTGGATGGCCAGCTGAAAGAGATTGCGCAGCCGCCTTTGCTGTTGAAAGAGAAAATTGCATCCCGTATCAAGGTGATATCGCGCTTGGATATTTCCGAAAAGCGCGTACCACAGGATGGTCGTTTGAAGCTGGTGTTGTCCAAAACACATTCAATTGATTTTCGTGTCAGTACCTTGCCAACCCTGTTTGGCGAGAAGATCGTAATGCGTATTCTGGATGCTTCTGCCGCATCGCTGGATATCGAACAGCTGGGTTTTGAACCAGAGCAGAAGAAAATGCTGCTCGAAGCCATTGCGCGTCCATACGGGATGGTGCTGGTAACCGGGCCTACCGGTAGTGGTAAAACGGTTTCGCTTTATACTTGCCTTAATATCCTGAACAAGCCGGATATCAATATTTCGACGGCGGAGGATCCGGTTGAAATCAATTTGCCTGGCATTAACCAGGTCAATGTAAACGAGAAGGCTGGTCTCACCTTCTCGTCGGCCTTGAAGGCGTTTCTGCGGCAGGATCCGGATGTCATCATGGTGGGTGAAATCCGGGATTTCGAAACGGCAGACATTTCCATCAAGGCCGCACAGACCGGCCACATGGTGTTTTCCACCTTGCATACCAATAATGCGCCTGCCACCTTGACGCGTTTGCTGAACATGGGTGTGGCACCATTCAACGTAGCCAGTTCGGTACTGTTGATCATGGCCCAGCGTCTGGCCAGACGCTTGTGCAACCACTGCAAGGCACCAATCGATATTCCTGAACCGGCTTTGCTCCGGGCGGGTTTCCGCCCGGAGGAGCTGGATGGCAGCTGGAAACCATACGGCCCGGTTGGCTGCGACGAATGCCGTGGCTCGGGCTATAAAGGACGTACCGGTATTTATGAAGTCATGCCCATCAGTGATGCCATGACCCGTCTGATCATGCAGAATGGTACTGCCATTGATATCAGTGACCTTGCCTTGCAAGAGGGCATGATTGATTTGCGTCATGCCGGTTTGCTGAAGGTGAAGCGTGGGCTGACCTCGCTGGCCGAGATCGAGGCTGTGACCAACGATTAGGTATAAGAAAGATATAAACCATGGCAACCGTGGCGAAAAAGGTAAACCCGGGTTTTATCTGGGAATGGGAAGGCAAGGATCGTGCAGGAAAGGTAGTGCGCGGGGAATTGCGTGCCGAAACCGAGGCTGTCGCCAAGACCCAGTTGCGTCGGCAGGGAATTAATGTCGTCAAGGTCAAGCGCCGTCGCAGTGGTTTTGGCCGCAAGATTACCGAAAAAGACATTACGCTGTTCACCCGTCAGCTTTCCACCATGATGCGGGCGGGTGTGCCCTTGCTGCAGGCCTTTGATATTGCCGCCAAAGGGCATGGCAATCCGGCAGTTACCAAAATGCTGCTTGAAGTACGCGCGGATGTGGAAACTGGCCTGTCTCTGGCAGAGGCATTCCGCAAGCGTCCACTGTATTTCGACAAGCTGTTCTGCAATTTGATTGCAGCCGGTGAAACTGGTGGTGTACTGGACTCCTTGCTGGACAAGCTGGCTACCTACAAAGAAAAGGTGATGGCGATCAAGGGCAAGATCAAGTCCGCGATGATCTACCCCACCGCCATTGTGGCGACGGCCTTCATCATTACTGCCGTGATCATGATTTACGTGATTCCGGCATTCAAGGATCTGTTCTCCAGCTTTGGCGCTGATTTGCCTGCACCAACCCTGATTGTCATCTGGTTGTCCGACTTCTTTGTTCATTGGTGGTGGCTGATATTCGGCAGCATTTTCGGTGCAATCTTTGCGTTTTTCTATGCATTCAAGCGTACGCCCAAGTTGCAGGAACAGTTTGACCGCATCCTGCTGAAGCTCCCGGTCATCGGTGACATCATTCGTAAGGCCACCATCGCACGTTGGTCGCGTACTTTGTCTACCTTGTTCGCCGCGGGTGTCCCGCTGGTTGAAGCGCTGGATTCTGTCGGTGGCGCATCGGGTAACCAGGTATATAGCGAGGCGACAAAACTGATTCAAAACGATGTCAGTGCCGGTTCCAGCCTGAGCTATTCCATGCAGCGTACCGGGCTGTTTCCCAATATGGTGCTGCAGATGACCTCCATTGGTGAGGAGTCGGGTTCACTCGACCAGATGCTGGACAAGATTGCGGATTTTTATGAAGAAGAAGTGGATAACGCTGTTGCTTCGCTTTCCAGCCTGTTGGAACCCGCCATCATGGTGATTCTGGGTGTACTGATTGGCGGCCTGGTTATTGCCATGTATATGCCGATTTTCAAAATGGGCCAGGTGGTGGGTTAAGCATGGCGGAAATCGGAAGTCTGCTGTCAGCAAATGCTGGCTTGCTGGTGGTGATGGTGTTGTTGCTGGGCTTGTTGGTGGGTAGTTTCCTGAATGTGGTCATTCACCGTTTGCCGGTCATGATGGAACGTGGCTGGCAGCGGGAATGTGATCGATATCTCGGTCGGGATGTCCAGGATGCTGAGCGATACAATCTGCTGGTGCCTGCATCGCATTGTCCTGGCTGCAAGCAGGATGTGAAGGCCTGGCAGAACATCCCCTTGCTCAGTTATGCCTTGCTGCGCGGTCGCTGCGCGCACTGTGGCACCGGCATCAGCTGGCGCTATCCGGCAGTTGAGTTGCTCACCGGCCTGTTGTTTGCTTCCGTTGCATGGCGCTTTGGCTGGGGCCTGCCCATGTTGGGTTACTTGCTGTTGACGGCAGTGCTGGTCGCACTCACCTTCATTGATGCGGATACCCAGCTGTTACCTGATGATCTGACCCTGCCCTTGGTGTGGGCTGGCTTGTTATTCAATCTGTACACCGGAGTCGTTCCGCTTGAGGATGCGGTGATCGGTGCAGTAGCAGGCTACCTGAGCTTATGGTTGGTGTACTGGCTTTTCAAGTTATGTACCGGCAAGGAAGGCATGGGCTATGGCGACTTCAAGTTGCTGGCAGCTTTCGGTGCCTGGCTGGGCTGGAGCATGTTGCCACTGATCATTTTGCTTTCCTCCCTGGTTGGGGCTGTGGTTGGCATTGTCCTGATGTTGCTGTCGCGCATTGGCCGTGGTCAGGCACTGCCGTTTGGTCCTTATCTGGCTGCTGCCGGGTGGATTGCACTGCTATGGGGCAAGCAAATCGTCAGTTGGTATCTGGGTAGCTATGTCCATTAAGGTGGTGGGCCTGACTGGCGGGATTGGCTCCGGCAAGAGTGCAGTGGCCGATCATTTTGCCCTGTTGGGTGCGGATGTGGTGGATACCGATGTGATTGCCCATCAGCTCACAGCCGCGGGTGGCAGGGCGATTGCACCGATTGTGGCTGCATTTGGCGAGCATGTGCTGGATGGTAACGGTGCCATGGATAGAAAGTGCATGCGTGAATTGGTGTTTGCCAATCCGGCGAGCAGGCAACGTCTCGAAGGTATTTTGCACCCCCTGATCATGGAGCAAAGCCTGCAGCAGCTGTCAAATTCAACAGCATCATATGCTGTGCTGGTTGTGCCTTTGCTGTTTGAGAGTCCGCAATATCGGGCGCTGGTGCAGCGCACCCTGCTGGTGGACTGTGATGAGGATTTACAGCTACAGCGTGTGCAGGCGCGCAGTGGTTTGACCGCTGAGGCGGTGCGCGCCATCATGGCAGCGCAAATGAGTCGCGCCCAAAGACTGGCACTGGCCGATGATGTCATTGATAATGGCGGCACACTTGCAGCATTACAGCTTCAAGTCGAGGCCAAACACCAGTATTATCTTGCAAACCTTGCCCACGGCGCGTGACAAGGCATTTTCCAAGCCACCAAGAAGGGCAGACGTCTTGTGATCAGTTTCGAGTTTCCTGTCACCGAGCGAACCCGCACATTGCTGCGTCTGGAGCAGTTGTATGATCGGCTGGCCTATTTTCTGGGCAAAGACCATGCAATGGACCACCATGCGGCATTGCTGGTGCTGTTCGAATTGCTGGAGACTGCATCCCGTGCTGACCTGAAAGCCGACTTGCTGCAGGAGCTTGAACGTCAGAAGCAGGTGCTCGAAGCGCTGCGCGAAAATCCGAATGTGGCGGAAGACAGCCTGGACAAGGTGCTGGACGAAATTGAGCTGGCAGCCGGAAAGCTGCATGGCATTACCGGAAAGTTCGGCCAGCATCTGCGCGAAAACGAATGGCTGATGGCGATCAAACAGCGTGCAGGTATCCCCGGCGGGACTTGCCAGTTTGATCTGCCCTCCTACTATTTGTGGCAGCAGAAGTCGGCTGAAGAGCGACGTCGTGACATGCGGCGCTGGGCGGCACCGCTGATGCCGACGGCCGAGGCTGCGCGCATCCTGCTGCATCTGCTGCGTGATAGTGGCAAGACGCATCATTATGTTGCGCGCAATGGCGCCTTCCAGCAGATGTCCGGTGGCAAGGTGGTGCAGATGATCCGTATTGCCTACGATCCGGCCTTGAACGTGCTGCCGGAGCTCTCGGCCAACAAATATGCCATCAATGTCCGTTTTGTCAGCGCAGTCACCGGTGAGAGCCGTCCGCGCCAGACCGAGTCGGATGTTGAATTCACTTTGACCAACTGCAAGTTCTAAGCCTTATGTCCCAAGCTGTTCGTATTGTGTCCTGTCCCACTTGCAGCGCCGCCGTGCGCTGGGAGCCAGCCAGTCAGTATCGTCCCTTTTGCAGTGAGCGTTGCAAGATGATTGATCTGGGTGAGTGGGCCAACGAGACATACCGTGTGCCTGCGGTAGAGGAAAGCCCGGATAGCGAGATTGATCCTGCGCGCTACCGCTGATCCATTCAAGAAAAAAGCCCGCTCACGCGGGCTTTTTTGCGTCTTGTTCCTGCCTCAGGCTCGGGCTGCCAGCGCGGCCCCCTGGGTGAAGTAGGTTTTTACGCCGCTGAGGATGGAGCCGGCCATCTGTTGCTGGAAGTCGCTGTCCAGCAGGCGTTGCTCTTCTTCCGGATTACTGATGAAGGCGGTTTCCACCAGGATGGACGGGATGTCCGGTGCCTTGAGAACGGCAAAGCCGGCTTGTTCCACCTGGGAGCTGTGCAGCTTGTTCAGACCGCCTACCTTGCCCAGCATGATCTTGCCCAGTTTCAGGCTGTCATTGATGGTGGCGGTCTGGGTCAGGTCGAGCAAGGTATGTGCCAGGAACTTGTCCTTGCTGGCAATTTTCACCCCGCCAATCAGGTCCGAGCTGTTTTCCGATTGAGCCATGGTTTTGGCGAAGGCACTGGAAGCGCCTTTTTCGGACAAGGCGAAAACCGAAGAGCCGCGGGCGCTACGGTTGGGCGCAGCATCAGCATGGATGGAAATGAACAGGTCGGCATTCAGCTTGCGCGCTTTGGCCACGCGCACGCCAAGCGGAATGAAAATGTCTTCCTCCCGGGTCATGAATGCCTTCATGTTGCGCTCGGCATCAATCATACGCTTCAGCTGCTTGCCGATGCGCAGCACGATATCTTTTTCGCGGGTGCCATTCATGCCGATGGCACCGGGGTCTTCACCGCCATGGCCTGGGTCCAGCATCACCACGATGGGGCGGTTGCTGTCGTTCTTCTTCGGCTTTACCTGTGGCGGCGGCTCGGTGAGCTTGCCCTTGTTGTAATCGTCGAGCAAAGCCATCAGCGGGTCATCTTGTGCGCCACTGGTGGGGTAGAGGTCGATCACCAGACGGTGTTTGTACTCCGCCACCGGATTGAGGGTGAAAGCCTGCGGTTTGACATCGGTTTTGAGTTCCAGCACCAGGCGGACGGTATCCGGACTGAATTGCCCTGCGCGGGCTGTCTTGATATACGGGTCGGCATCGGCAATCTGGCTGCTGATGTCTTTCAGCACGCTGTTGAGTTGCACGCCTTCCAGATCAATCACCAGCCGGTCGGGATTGCTGATGGTGAACTGTTTGAACTTGATGGCGTCACTGGCTTCCAGCGTGATGCGGGTATAGCTGGATGCCGGCCAGATACGGATGGCAACCACCTGGCTGTTGCTGGCAAAGCCCAGCTTGCTGACGCTAAGCAGGAAAGTGGCGGCAGCCGCACCAATCAGGCGGCGGCGGATGGGGTCGAAAGTCGAGTCAGGCATGACTGTCCGGTTTCTGTTCTTGCAGTTAAACGATACGTGCGACCTGTGTTGCTGACTTCAAGTTCCAGTGTCAGATCGGCAGGCGGTAGCAAAGCACCGGCCTTGTCCGGCCACTCGACCAGACAAACGCTATCCTTGCCGAAGTAATCACGGAAACCTGCGTCATCCCATTCTTCCGGGTCAGCAAAACGATACAGGTCGAAATGATGGATGGTGAAGTCGGCAAAAGGGTAGCTTTCCACCAGCGTGTAGGTGGGGCTCTTTACCTTGCCATGATAGGCCAGGCCAGCCAGCAGGCCACGGGTAAATGTGGTTTTTCCTGCACCAAGGTCGCCTTGCAGGAAAATGACCACACCTGCCTGCAGTGCGGCAGCCATGCTTGCGCCTAGCGCAAGGGTTGCTGACTCATCGGGCAGGTTGCCACTGCGAACGCTGGTATCATCCATGGCCATATGACTGAGAAATCCTATCAAAAACTGGATTATCCCGAATTGGCCGGGCAAATCAAAGCCTGGGCGCAAGATTTGGGCTTTGCCGCGGCTCGAATCAGCAAGGCCCAGCTGCCAGCGCAGGCCGAGGTGCAATTACAGGCCTGGCTGGATGAGGGGTGCCATGGCCAGATGGATTACATGGCCCGGCATGGCAGCCTGCGGGTCAAACCGGCGGACCTGGTACCCGGCACCCTGTCCATTGTCAGCGTGCGCCTGCCTTACTGGCCGGCGGAGGCGCTGGCCAGCGAAGACGTGCTGGCAGATGGCCGACTTGCCTATCTGTCGCGCTATGCCTTGGGGCGGGATTATCACAAGGTGCTGCGGGCACGTTTGCAGAAACTGGCAGACAAAGTGGCCGAGCATATCGGCCCGTTTGGCTACCGCGTGTTTACCGATAGTGCGCCGGTGGCCGAAGTGGCGCTGGCCGCACAGTCCGGCCTTGGCTGGCGCGGCAAGCACACCTTGCTGTTGAACCGCGAGCAAGGCTCGCTGTATTTTCTGGGCGAGTTGTTTACCGACCTTCCTCTGCCTGCCGATGTGTCCGAGCCAGAACACTGCGGCCGTTGCACCCGTTGTATCGATGTCTGCCCGACCCAGGCCATCACCGCACCTTATAAAGTGGATGCGCGGCGCTGCATCTCCTATCTCACCATCGAGTTGAAAGAGGCCATACCACTTGAGTTTCGTTCCATGATTGGCAACCGTGTCTATGGTTGTGATGATTGTCAGCTGACCTGTCCGTGGAACCGCTTTGCCGTGCATACCCGCGAGCCGGACTTTGCCGTGCGGCATGGTCTGGATCAGGTCAGCCTGCTGGAGTTGTTTGGCTGGAGCGAGGCCATGTTCAAGGAAAAACTGGCCGGCAGTCCGATATACCGTATCGGCTATGCCAAATGGCTCTCCAATCTGGCCGTTGGTTTGGGTAATGCGCCGTATGATCCGGACATCGTGGCTGCTTTGCAGCAGCGGCAGGATTACCCGGATGAACTGGTGGCCGAACCGGTGCGCTGGGCTCTGGCTTGCCAGCATCAGCGCCAACCACAAGCGAAATAAGAAAAGGGAGCTTGTGCTCCCTTGTGGCATGGCTACAGCCCGGATTGCTCCAATGTTTACTTCAATGGCTTGGTGAAGTGAAACGAGGAAATGCTGAAGCCCTGGCGGAAGTACAGGCGGTGGGCTTCGGTGCGCCAGGTGCCGGAATCCAGCACCTGATAGCCACATCCCAGTCGACGGGCTTCTGTTGCACACCAGTCCAGCAACAGGCTGCCGATGCCGCGTGAGCGATGTGCTTCGTCACTGACCAGGTCGTCAATATAAAGCCGCAGGTCCTCGTAGGTATTTTCATATACCCGAAACAGGGCCAGGCCCAAAGGGCGGCCCTCGCTGTCCACCGCTGCAACCATGCGGGCACCGTAGCTGCACACCCGTTGCATTTTTGCTGCATAGGCAGCACCGTCCACGGGCAGCATGGGACGCAGCTGATGATGCAGCTGGCTACAGCTGGCCAGCAGCTCCGGAGCAATGACATGGCCCTGCTCATCGGTCAGGGCCACTACCTGCAAAGCTGTTTTCATCCTTATTCGGCTCGGCTTGGTGCAATCACCAGCGACTCACCATCCAGCACCACCTTGCCTTGCACCAGGCATTGGGTGGCCAGCTTCACACGCTTTTTGTCCGGGAAAATTTCCACCACGGTGGCGCGGGCGGTGACAGTCTGACCAATACGCACCGGTGCCTTGAAACGTGTGGATTGCGACAGGTAGATGGTGCCGTTGCCGGGCAGCTTGGTTCCCACCACGGTGGAGATCAGGCTGGCGGTCAGCATGCCGTGGGCAATGCGGGTCTGGAATGGTGTGGTTTCGGCATATTCCTGGTTGATGTGCACCGGGTTGTCATCACCGGAGACCGCAGCAAACATCAGGATATCGGCTTCGGTGATGGTTTTGGCGTACTCGGCAGAGTCGCCAACCTTGATATCTTCAAAGTAGACAGTCATGCATGATTCTCCGGCTATGACGTTGAAATTGTTGCACTGCATTGTGCCATGCGGCAGACGAAATGCAAATTAAGCGGAAATGACGTAGTATCTGCAATCAGTTGTTTTTTTGCTACGTGTCACACACAAATAATCAACCAAACGCTCGTTTGAAAAAGCGTTAGGGCATAATCGGGAAACACCACGGTAGCAAGTCCCTTCCCAGTTCGATTAACCCAGAGAGCTATTCGCTGGAGGAATATGAAAGTTCTAGTCGCTGTTAAACGCGTTGTCGATTACAACGTGAAGGTTCGCGTAAAGGCCGACGGTTCTGATGTGGATATCGCCAACGTCAAGATGTCGATGAACCCCTTTGACGAAATCGCGGTAGAAGAAGCCGTCCGTCTGAAAGAAGCCGGCAAGGCCAGCGAAATCGTGGTCGTGTCCATGGGTGTCAAGCAGTGCGAGGAAACCCTGCGCACCGCCCTGGCCATGGGTGCCGACCGCGCCATCCTGGTGGAAACCGAAACCGAACTGCAGCCCCTGGCCGTGGCCAAGCTGCTGAAAGCCGTTGCTGACAAGGAACAGCCGCAGCTGCTGATCGTCGGCAAGCAAGCCATTGACGATGATGCCAACCAGACCGGCCAGATGGCTGCTGCCTTGCTGGGCTGGGCACAAGGCACCTTCGCCTCCAAGGTGGACGTCGCTGCCGAAACCGTGGACGTGATCCGCGAAATCGACGGTGGCCTGGAAACCGTCAAGCTGCGTCTGCCGGCCGTGGTTACCGCCGACCTGCGCCTGAACGAGCCGCGCTTCATCAAGCTGCCCAACATCATGGCCGCCAAGAAGAAGCCGCTGGACAAGACCAGCCCTGCCGATCTGGGTGTGGACGTCACTCCGCGCCTGAAAACGCTGAAAGTGGCCGAACCGGCCAAGCGCTCTGCCGGCATCAAGGTAGCCAACGCTGCCGAGCTGGTAGCCAAACTGAAAAACGACGCAAAGGTGCTGTAAGCCATGGCCATTCTCGTTATCGCTGAACACGACAACCAGAGCCTGAAAGCAGGCACCCTGAATACCGTAACCGCCGCTGCCAAGCTGGGCGAAGTACACGTACTGGTGGCCGGCCACAACGCCGCTGCTGCTGCCGATGCGGCCAAGAGCGTGGCTGGTGTGAGCAAGGTACTGCTTGCTGAAGCTGCCCAGTACGCCCATGGCCTGGCCGAATCACTGTCCGCCCTGGTGGTGGAAGTGGCCAAGGGCTACAGCCATGTACTGGCTCCGGCCAGCTCCTTTGGCAAGAACCTGCTGCCGCGCGTGGCTGCCTTGCTGGATGTGGCACAGATTTCCGAAATCACCGCCATCGAATCCGCTGACACCTTCGTACGCCCGGTGTATGCCGGCAACGTGCTGGCCACCGTGCAATCGGCCGATGCCATCAAGGTAATCACCGTACGTACCACCGCTTTCGACGCTGCTGCCGCTCAGGGTGGCTCTGCCGCCGTGGAAAGCGTGGCTGCTGTGGCTGATGCACAGCTGTCCAGCTTTGTCGGCCAGGAACTGACCAAGTCTGACCGTCCGGAACTGGGCGCTGCCAAGATCATCGTATCCGGTGGTCGTGCCCTGGGTTCGGAAGAGCAGTTCAAGTCCGTGATCGAACCGCTGGCTGACAAGCTGGGCGCTGCCGTAGGTGCTTCCCGCGCTGCCGTTGATGCTGGCTACGCACCGAACGACTACCAGGTTGGCCAGACCGGCAAAGTGGTTGCGCCGCAACTGTACTTCGCCGTGGGCATTTCCGGTGCCATCCAGCATTTGGCTGGCATGAAGGACTCCAAGGTGATCGTGGCGATCAACAAGGACGAAGAAGCGCCGATCTTCCAGGTGGCCGATTACGGCATCGTGGGTGACCTGTTCACCGTGGTGCCGGAACTGCTGGCCGAGCTGTCCAAGTAATGGTGTGCGGGGAGGGGCGCCCCTCCCCATCCGAGCAGGCAAGATAGCCGCCGGATCAAAACAAAAAACAACCGGCAATGACCGGTCTGCTTCGTGGAGGAGCCAGCTTTCCCGTTACCCGCTAACGGGAAGGTGCGCTCATGCATCAGGTAGACGGCGTGCCGGTTTTTTCATATCTACGACGATTGTTGTGCAGCAAGAATGAGGAGAGATTCATGATCTATAACGCGCCAGTCAAGGAAATCCGTTTTGTACTGAATGAATTGGCCGAACTGACCTCGGTGTGCAGCCTGCCGGGTTATGAAGACTGCTCGGTCGAGCTGGTGGATGCCATTCTGGAAGAAGCCGCCAAGTTTGCCGAAGGCGTGCTGGCTCCCATCAACAAGCAGGGCGACAAGGGTGCCACGCTGAAGGACGGCGAAGTGACCGCCGCGCCTGGCTTCAAGGAAGCCTGGCAGCAATATGTGGAGTCCGGCTGGGTGGGCCTGCGTGCGCCGGCTGATTTTGGCGGGCAGGGCATGCCGGCGCTGGTGGCGATTGCTGCCGAAGAAATGTGGTGCTCATCCAATCTGGCCTTTTCGCTGGCACCGCTGCTGACGCTGGGCGCGGTAGAGGCCATTCACCACCATGCCTCGGAAGAACTCAAGGCGGTTTACCTGCCGCGCATGTCCAGTGGCGAATGGACCGGCACCATGAACCTGACCGAGCCGCAAGCCGGTTCCGACCTGG
>NZ_JAYSDA010000028.1:0-67885 GCF_041914625.1 Aquitalea pelogenes
CGGACAAGAAGGCCCTGATCGAAGCCGCCATGCAGCGCGCCGCCGCGCAAAAAGCCGCGCAAGCCGACAAGGCCGCCTCCACAGGCCAGCCAGAGAAACCGGAAAACACATGACAACCACCACCATGCGACTTGCCCCCAGCCTGGCTCGCCGCCAGGGCCTGACGCTGTTTGCCCTGCTGCCGGGCGTGCTGGTTTTGCTGGCGCAGCAAGGCAGGCTCGCCCTGTTCAACCTGCTGCTGGCCCTGTGTGGCAGCCTGCTGAGCGACATGGTCTGCCAAGCCTTGCGCAAGCAGCCGCTGGCCACCAGCTGGCGACAGCCCGCCAGCCTGTTAACGGGGACGTTACTGGCCCTGTTACTACCCATAGGCACCCCGGCGGGCATGCTGCTTGCAGCCTGCATGATTGCCGTGTTGTGGCGACAACTGTTTGGCGGAACCGCCCACGGACCGTTTCACCCGGTTCTTGTCAGCCTGTTGGTGCTCTCCCCCTGTCTGCCCACCATCCTGCCCGCTCAAAATGCAGCGCTGAGCCTCGCCTTGCTGGGCGGTGGCGTGTGGCTGCTCTGGCAAGGTCTGATTGCCTGGCAAGCACCTGCGGGTTTCTGTCTGGTATTGCTGGTAAGCCTGCCACTTGGCACCGGCTGGTTGTTGCTGCAGCCCGCATTGTGGCTACTGCTTGGCTGGGTGATGACGGATGGCAACAGCACCCCCATCACGCCACGGGGCAGGCTTATTCATGGTCAGGCTGCCGGCCTGCTGTGTGTCGGCTTTGCCGCGCTGACCCAGTGGTCGGACATTACCCCGCTGCTGGCAGCCATCCTGTTGCTGCTCAGCGCCGCCGCGCCACTGGTGGACCAGTTGCTGCAGCCAGCCCCTCGCACGTAGAAACCACAGTGGCTTCGGCAGCGCCCCTGCCTGCGCTACAATCACCGGTGCGCCATTTTCCGGACGCACCGGTACTCAACCAGCCATCAGCCAGCCGCCATGAACGCCACCAAGCGCTACGAAATCTTCCGCCGCCTGCGCGAGCACAACCCCACTCCCACCACGGAACTGGAATACCGCACGCCGTTCGAGCTGCTGATTGCCGTCCTGCTGTCGGCCCAGGCTACCGACGTCAGCGTCAACAAGGCCACCCGACCGTTGTATGCCGTGGCCAACACCCCGGCCGCGATGCTGGCGCTGGGCGAGGAAACCGTGGCCGACTACATCAAGACCATCGGTCTGTACCGCACCAAGGCAAAGAATGTGATTGCCACCTGTCGCCTGCTGCTGGAAAAACATGGTGGCGAAGTGCCCGACGACCGTGCCGCACTGGAAGCCCTGCCCGGTGTGGGGCGCAAAACAGCCAATGTGGTACTGAACACTGCCTTTGGCCACCCCACCATCGCTGTGGATACCCATATTTTCCGCGTGTCCAACCGCACCCGGCTGGCACCGGGCAAGGATGTGCGTGAAGTGGAAGACAAACTGCTGCGTTATGTGCCGGCAGAATTCAAGGTAGATGCACACCACTGGCTGATTCTGCTTGGTCGCTATGTGTGCAAGGCGCGCAAACCGGAATGCCATCGCTGCGTGATTGCCGATTTGTGTGAATACCCGGCAAAACCGGTATGATTAAATGATTGCCAGCGGAATATGGCTGGCAGTTCTCTGGAAATACAGCTGATCGTCCCTATATCGGTCTGAAAGCCTCCCCGAAAGGATAATTCTGTGACTCCGTATCTTCGCCCCATCGTCGGCGCCCTTCTGGCTGCGTCGTTGCTTTCGGGTTGCGACAAGATCGAAAGCCTGTTCCACAAGCAAAACCAGCCCGCCCCGGTGGCTGTACCTGCACAGTCGGATGGGCGTGTCGCCATGTTGCTGCCTGACTTTACCCAGCTGGTCGAGCGTGATGGCCCGGCCGTGGTAAACATTCAGGCCAACCGCACAGAGGCGGCACCACAGCAAAGCGAAATGCCTTTCCCGGTACCGGAAGACGACCCGCTGTTCGACTTCTTCAAGCGTTTCATCCCCAACCAGCCCAACCAGCAGGACCAGACGCCGGAAGAAAGCGTGTCCTTTGGCTCCGGTTTCATCATCAGTGATGACGGCTACATCATGACCAATGCCCACGTGGTGAGCGGCGGTAGCCAGATCAAGGTGATGCTGACCGACAAGCGCGAGCTGAAAGCCCGCCTGGTGGGCCTGGACAAACGTACCGACGTGGCACTGCTGAAAGTGGATGCCTCCAGCCTGCCGGTGGTCAAGATCGGCAGCCCGTCCCAGCTCAAGGTGGGCGAATGGGTGGCAGCCATCGGCGCACCTTTCGGCTTTGAAAATACGGTGACGGCAGGCATTGTATCGGCCAAGGGCCGCAGCCTGCCGGATGAAAACTACGTTCCGTTCATCCAGACCGACGTGGCCATCAACCCCGGCAATTCCGGTGGGCCGCTGTTCAACCTGCGTGGCGAAGTAGTAGGTATCAACTCGCAGATTTACAGCCGCTCCGGTGGTTTCATGGGCATTTCCTTTGCCATCCCGATTGACCTGGCGATGAACGTGGCCGAGCAGATCAAGGCCAAGGGCAAGGTCAGCCGCGGCCAGCTGGGCATCAATATCCAGGAAGTATCGCAGGAGCTGGCACAATCCTTCGGCCTGCCCCGCCCCAGTGGTGCGCTGGTGGTGCGTGTGGATCCGCAAGGCCCTGCCGGCAAGGCTGGTCTGCAGACCGGGGACATCATCCTCAAGCTGGATGACCGCAATATTGAAAGCTCGAAAGACCTGCCGATGATGGTGGGTTCGCTGCAACCGGGTGCAAAGGTCAAGCTGTCGGTATGGCGCAAGGGCGAAGAGAAAACCATTCAGGCCACGCTGGGCGAACTGGCACCGGAAGCCAGCCCCCAGGCCAAGCAGCAGGACGAAGCCGCTCCGCAGAATTTCCAGTTTGGCAAACTGGGGCTGACCGTCACCGAGCTGACCGCACGCCAGCGTACCGAGCTGGGCCTCAATGGCGGCCTGCTGGTACAGAAGGCGCAAGGTGCGGCCGCACGCTCCGGCCTGCAACATGGCGACGTGATCATGGGGCTGAACCAGAATGAAATCACCTCGGTGAAGAGTTTCGAGAAGGCGCTGTCCAGCGCGCATGGCAAGATAGCCTTGCTGGTGCGGCGTCAGGACAGCACCCTGTTCGTGCCGCTTCGCCTCGATTGAGCATGCCGACAAGCCGCCGCAAGGCGGCTTTTTCACGGCTGCCGATATCGCTGCCGACATCCAATAAACCAGCAAAAGCAAAGGAGAGAAAATGAGTTTTCTGACAACCGATTTGTGCGATGCCAACGAAGGCCGGGTGCGTGTGGTCGAGCCCATGTTCCAGCGCTATGGCAACCATGCCCGCTTTGCCGGGCAAATCGTCACCCTCAAGCTGTTTGAGGACAACACCCTGGTGCGCGAAACCCTGGCCCAGGATGGCCATGGCAAGGTGCTGGTGGTGGATGGCGGCGGTTCACTGCGCTGCGCACTGCTGGGCGACCAGATTGGCGACCTGGCGGTGGCCAATCACTGGGAAGGAGTGGTGATTTATGGCTGCATCCGCGATTCGGTAGCGCTCAACCAGCTGCCCTTGGGAATCCGCGCACTGAATACCCATCCGTTGAAATCGGTGAAGCGCGGCGAAGGCCAGCGCGACCTGCCGGTAAGCTTTGGCGGTGTCACCTTTACACCGGGAGAATGGCTGTATGCCGATGAAGACGGCGTGATTGTGGCGGCCGAAGCCCTGCTCTGACACGCCAGCTTCACACTTCCCTTACCAGTCACGCGCCGTCGTGACTGCGTTCATGTACCGGCAAGGCGGCCTGCTTTGCCGGTTCGCCCCAGTCCAGATGCTCCTGCCACCAGGTATGGAATTCCGGCGCCAGTTGCTCCGGCGCGTCCAGCGTGGCGGCGGTGATGTCGATATCGTCCGGGTCGGACTCATGCTGATAACTGAGCGTGGCCCCGCAATGCGGACAGAAACCGCGCTGCACCGCCGTTGATGAGTGATAGTAGACCGGCTTTTCACTCAGCCACTCCAGTTCGATCAAACGCACGGTGAACCAGGTGAGAAACGCCGCACCACTGGCCTTGCGGCAGCTGATGCAATGGCAATGCGTGACATGAAAGGGCTGGCCATGCACCCGGTAGCGCACGGCGCCACACAGACAGCCGCCATTCAGAATGCTGCTCATGATGGTCTCCTGCTGGGCGGAGCCTGGCTTGGACAGGCACCGACGTTTGGCGTGCTTGTTCAAGAACTATAGACAGTTATAAGCAGTCTTGCAGGATGAATGGCGGGCATGAAAAAACGATGCCGTTTTGCGGCATCGTTTGGGCGGGAAAACGACTGGCTGTCTATCAGGCCGGCTGGGTAGGTGTCTTGTTATCCAGCGCCGTCATCTGGTTGCGTTCATCAACAAACACCAGCTTGGGCTGATGGTTGACCAGCTCGGCATCTTCATACTGGGCAAAAGAGGCGATGATCAGCAGGTCGCCCGGCGCAGCACGGCGGGCGGCCGAACCATTGACCGAGATGACACCGGAGCCGCGCTCTGCCTTGATGGCGTAGGTGGCAAAGCGCTCACCATTGTTGACGTTCCAGATCTGCACTTCCTCGTATTCACGGATATCGGCAGCTTCCAGCAGGTTTTCGTCAATGGCGCAGGAACCGATGTAGTGCAGCTCCGCGTGCGTGGTGGTGACACGGTGCAGCTTGGACTTGAGCATGATGCGTTGCATGGTACTGAATTCCCCGGCCCGCCTTAGCGGGTGATTTCCACATTATCAATCAAACGAGTACGACCCAGACGGGCGGCAGCCAGCACCACCAGGCGCTTTTCACCGGCGTGGGCGATTTCCAGGGTATCGGCCTGGCGCACTTCAACATAATCCACCGTCCAGCCTGCCTGTTGCAGGTCGGCGCTGGCCTTGGCTTCCAGCCCGGCGTAGTCGTTGTCCCCGGCCAGCAAGGCTGCGCGCATGGCGGACAGGTTACGGTACAGGCGCGGTGCTTCGGCGCGTTCTTCGGCAGTGAGATAGCCATTGCGCGAAGACAGTGCCAGCCCGTCTTCCGCCCGGCCAGTATCCACCGGCACGATGGCAACCGGAATGTTCAGGTCGTCCACCATGGCCTTGATCACATGCAGTTGCTGGAAGTCCTTCTTGCCGAAACAGGCCACATCCGGCTGCACGATATTGAACAGCTTGCTCACCACCGTGGCCACGCCACGGAAATGGCCGGGGCGGAAGGCACCGCACAGCTCGTTCTGGATATGCGGCGGCTCCACGTTGAAATCCTGCTTCACGCGCGGGTACAGTTCCTGTTCGGTGGGGAAGAACAAGGCGTCCACGCCGGCGGCTTCCAGCTTGGCACAGTCGGATTCGAAGGTACGCGGATAGGCGTCGAAATCCTCGCCCTGACCAAATTGCAGGCGATTGACAAAAATGCTGACCACCACCTTGTCGGCATGCTCGTGCGCGGCGGCAACCAGAGCGAGGTGACCCTCGTGCAGATTACCCATGGTGGGAACAAAGGCCAGCTTACCGGCCTGGCGACGCCATGCACGCATGGCTGCCACGCTGCGGATGATTTCCATTTCCTTACCCTTTTGGCTTAGAAGGTATGTTCGGCAGCCGGGAAGGTCCCTGCCTTGACTGCCTTGACGTAGGCTTCGACCGCACCCTGGATGCTGCCGGCCTCATTCATGAAGTTCTTGACGAAACGGGCTTTCTTGCCCGGATACACACCGAGGATATCGTGCAATACCAACACCTGACCGCTGACATCAGCACCAGCACCAATGCCGATGGTGGGCACGGCAACGGCTTCGGTCACGCGCGCAGCCAGTTCGGCGGGCACACATTCCATCAGCACCAGGCTGGCACCGGCATCGGCCAGCTTGCGGGCATCATCCAGCAGGCGTTCGGCATCGCTCTGGGTCTTGCCCTGTACGCGGTAACCGCCAAAGGTATTGACGAACTGCGGGGTGAGGCCGATGTGCGAACAGACCGGAATCCCGCGCTCCACCAGGAAGCGGGTGGTTTCTGCCATGAAACCGCCACCTTCGAGCTTCACCATGTGGGCACCGGCCTGCATCAGGCGGGCAGCGCTGGCAAACGCCTGCTGCGGGCTCTCCTGATAGCTGCCGAACGGCAGGTCGCTCAATACCATGGCATCGCCGGCACCAGCGGCGACACAACGGGTGTGGTAGACCATTTCTTCCATGGTCACCGGCAGGGTGGAATCACGATTCTGGATCACCATGCCCAGAGAATCGCCCACCAGCAGAATCTCTACCCCGGCCTGATCAAGGAGGGTGGAAAAGCTTGCGTCATAGCTGGTGAGCATGACGATCTTCTGGCCTTCGGCGGCCATCTTCTGCAGGGTGTTGACGGTAATTTTCATACCTGTACTTCCTCGGTGTGGTCGGGAAATGCAAGGCGTCACTTGTATTCAGACGCTCTTGTTGAAGTAGCTGCGCTGTCCGCGCATCTCGCTGATGCAGCGCAACAATAGCTCGAAATCCTCGTTACCATCAACCAACTCGAGATGGTCGGTATTGACGATCAGCAAGGGTGCCGCTTCGTACTGATGGAAAAATTCGCTGTAGGCGGCATGTACGCGCTTGAGGTAGCCTTCGGGGAAATCCTGCTCCAGCTGGCTGGCGCGGGCCGCACTGCGCTCCAGCAACACCTGCTCGGAAGCTTGCAGATAAATCACCAGGTCCGGCACCGGATACTGTGGCAGCAGTTGCTGGGCCAGACGCTGGTACAGCGCCAGTTCCTGCTCGTCCAGATTCACCCGGGCAAACAGGGCATCCTTTTCAAACAGGAAGTCGGACACCACCGGGCTGGCCAGGGTGTCGCCCAGCAACATGCCGCGTGCCATGTCGGCCCGTTGCATCAGGAAGGACAGCTGGGTGGCCAGGCCATGCGAGGCGACATTACGGTAAAAACGCGGCAAGAAGGGGTTGGCGGCCGGGTCTTCGGCCAGCAATTGCACACCCCAGTAGCTGGCCAGCCGACGGGCCAGTGCCGATTTGCCCGAACCGATGGGGCCTTCAACTACCACATAACGCAAATGGCTGTGACTCATGATGAGCTCCTAGAACGGGCAGGCTAGGCCAGCTTGCGCACACCACTGCAATCCAGGGTGGCGGCAATGGCAGCGGCCTGGCCATGCTCCCCTACCGGCAGGTCGGGGGCGATTTCTGCCAACGGTACCATGACAAAGGCGCGCTGGTGCATGCGCGGATGCGGCAACATCAGCTGCGGATCATCCAGCACGGTATCCTGATACAACAGGATGTCCAGATCCAGCACCCGGGGGGCATTGCGGAAGCTGCGCTCACGCCCGAAACCGGCTTCGATCTGCATCAGCGCCTCCAGCAAGTCATGCGGACTCAGGCTGGTTTCCAGCTGTGCCACGGCATTGATGAAGTCAGGCTGATCCAGATACCCCACCGGAGTGGTGAGATAAAGAGAAGAATGCGCAAGCACGCTGGTGCCGGCAAGAGCAGCAAGGGCCGCTAGCGCGGCCCTTATTTGCTCGGCCGGTTGCTCCAGGTTGCTTCCCAGAGCGACATAGGCCAGGCTCACTCGGCCTCTCCCCCTCCACCGGTGCTCTCGGCACGGCGGCGGTTGCTGGTGCGACGACGGCGGCGCTTCTTGGCCGGTTCGTCAGCGCCACTGTTCTTGGCTTCGTTGATCAAGGCTTCGCGTTCGGCCTGATCGCCACGCTGGAAGCCTTCCCACCATTCCACCAGGCTGGCCGGCAACTCGCCCGCTTCGGCGCGCAGCGACATGAAGTCGAAGGCGGCTCGGAAGCGCGGCTGTTCCAGGAAGCGGTAAGGACGGGCACCGGTACGGCTGTCGAAGCGGCCTTGCAGCGTCCAGATTTCGCGCATGGTGACGCTGAAACGGCGCGGAATGGCAAAATCGTTGTCCTGCTCGTTTTCCACGTCGGCAATCGCCATCTGCAAGGCTTGCAGTGGCTTTTCACCAGCGGCGATATGTTGCTGCCAATGCTGGTTCACCTGTTGCCACAACAAGGTGGCCAGCAGGAAGCCAACAGACACCGGCTTGTCGGCACGGATACGCGCATCGGTACTTTGCAGGCCCAGTTGCAGGAACAAATCGTCGCCATCCTCGCCCATCACCGCGTCCAGCAGCGGGAACACGCCGCGTGACAGCCCTTCCTCGCGCAGCTTTTTCAGGCAGGCATAGGCATGGCCGGACATCAGCAGCTTGAGCATTTCGTCAAACAGCCGGGCCGGGGGTTCCTTTTTCAGCAGATGGGCATGGGCACGGATAGGCTTGCGGGTGTCTTCGTCAATCTCGAAGCCCAGCTTGGCGGCCAGGCGCACCGCGCGCAGCATGCGCACCGGGTCTTCCTGATAGCGCCGTGCCGGCTGGCCGATCATCACCAGCTTTTTGGCCTTCAGGTCCTTCACCCCGTGGTGATAGTCGATGATGGACTCGTCGGACGGATCGAAGAACAGCGCATTGACGGTGAAGTCACGGCGGTGCGCGTCTTCTTCCTGACTGCCGAAGGTGTTGTCCGCCATGATGCGGCCGGACTCGTTCTGGTCGTCAATACCGCCACCGCGGAAGGTGGTGACCTCGATGGTTTCCGGGCCCACCATCACGTGCACGATGCGGAAACGCCGGCCAATGATGCGCGAGCGGCGGAACAGATGA
Source organism: Aquitalea pelogenes (assembly GCF_041914625.1). Taxonomy (NCBI): domain Bacteria; kingdom Pseudomonadati; phylum Pseudomonadota; class Betaproteobacteria; order Neisseriales; family Chromobacteriaceae; genus Aquitalea; species Aquitalea pelogenes. The sequence continues at coordinate 8,714 of NZ_JAYSDA010000028.1, forward strand.
TGCACCTGCTCCGGCGTGGCATTGGTGGCGACGTCAAAATCTTTGGGTGCGACATCCAGCAACAGGTCACGCACAGCCCCCCCTACCACGAAGGCAGAGAAACCGGCTTCCTGCAGACGGGAAGTCACCTTGAGCGCAGCAGTGCTGAGCTGATCGCGGCGAACGCCATGCTGGGACAGCGGAATCACGCGTGGTTTGCTACGGCGTTTGCCCATGCCAGACGGCAGCTCCAGTACTTTACGGATAAGCTTGCGGATCATTTAGAGGAATAAGGACGTGGAATGAAGGGATTCGCAAGAAAGGAATTCAAGCGGCAGATTATAGCCTGAATCTTCTGACAAGATATACCGCTCTGGCCCAATTTATCCTGACAGACAATAGGCCACATGCCGGGTGATGATTGCCCGCCGTCGGCAGCGGGCCTAGAATCGCACACCATCTGCCGCATTTTCCGTGTAAAGACCGCCCGTGATTCCCTTACTCGCCCTGGATATCCAGACCCTGCCTGATGTCGATGGCATCCGTACCCTGTACCAGCTGGATACCGACATCAGCGATGCAGACGTCGTCTACTTTGCCCTGCAACGCAGCCGGGCCAGCCGGGCGGATGAATTCCTGCCCTACCACCTGCATCGTGTGGTCGGCATTCATGCCGTGCTGCACATCCGTCAGGAAGTGGTTTTGCACCAGACACTGCCCGGGCAGGATGAAGCGGGCATGCTGCAAACCCTGTCCACCCTGCTGAACGAACACATGCCGCAAATTGTCAGCTGGCAAGGTTCCCAGTTGATGCTGCCGGTATTGCGCCATCGCGCCATGATGCACGGCATTGCCTTCCCCGGCGGTGCCAACGGGCTGTTTGGCCAGACGCTGGAACTCAGCCGCCTGCTGTGCCAGAACGCCCAGCCTGGCTGTGTACCGCAGCAGGAAATGGCCGGCCTGTGCGGCTTGCCGCGCATTCCCGATTACGACGCGGCCCAGTCCTGGGCCATGGCCGCGGCAGGCCAGTTGCCGGCCCTGCTGGCGCACAGCGCACAGCGCGCCGCCTGCCATTACCTGATGTGGCTGCGCCTGGCTGCACTGCAAGGGCAGATTTCCGCCCTCACCCGCAGCCAGCACGAGCAAAAGCTTGCCCAACTGCTAGGCCAGCAAGGCGCAGGATGGCCGGATTTCCTGCAACAGTGGACAGCATGCAACAGGGCTTGACAGGCTTTTCTGACGGGAATAATCTTTTCCCATGCGCCGATTTGATACAGCTTGCTGGGCGCACTATAAATGCCAGCTAAAGCGTGAGTCGGAAAACCCGCTGCGCTCTCTGGCCCGGCGGGTTTTTCTTTTTCCGTCTTATAGTGCGCGCACTGTGCGACATCGGGCATGTTGAAGGTAGTACCGTTTTACCGTTCCTGGCTGTGTCCGGAACACCGGCGCCGAGTTAATCGACAACTTGCAGGGCGCCCAAAAATCCTGCTAAAGCGTCGCCTGACGGTAAGGTCGGGCACGCAACAGCGCCACCCATACCCGATGGAGTTTCACCATGTACGATTGCCTGCAAGACAGCTGTAGCGACTTTTCCTTTGCCGTATACGATGCCGTGGGAAGAAAACGCCCCCTTCAAGGCAGCCTGACTGCCACCTTGCTGTCCGCCGACAGCAGCCTGCCCCTGCAAGACCTGATCAACTACGCTGACCAGCTGGGTTACAGCAGTCAGCTGGATGAAAGCGGCTTGCTGACCATTCATGATGTCGGCCTGCTGGATGCACTGAACATCAACAGCCGCTTTGGTCAGCATCTGATCATCAGCTGCGATTTGCGCCGCGAAACGCCAGTACGTTTCTGAGCGCAGCAGACGTTTGCTCGCCCATTCCGGCAGCACAGGCTGAAGCGCGCCAGCGCATGGCTGGCGTCGCCATTGCACAAGACAGGCCGGGCAGCGGCTCCTTATAATGGAGCGCTTGCCTACCTTGTCGAATTGATCCGCCTCCATGCTGCAGGAACTCAAAAGCGCTGCGCCCGGTGCCATTACCGGTGAAGCCAGACAGATCGTCCGCCTTGCCTTGCCGATGATGATTGCCCAGGTCGCTCAGGTGGCCACCGGCTTTGTCGATACCGTCATGGCCGGGCGCGTCAGTACTGATGATCTGGCAGCCGTCTCGCTGGGAGCCAGCATTTTCATCACCGTCTATGTGACCCTGATGGGCGTGGTGACGTCGCTCAATCCGGTATTGAGCCATCAGCTGGGCGCTGGAGAGAAAGAACAGATTGGCGAAACCGGCCGCCAGGGCATGTGGTTCGGCCTGTTTGTCGGCCTGCTTGGTGCCGCCGCCATGCTGCTGGCCGAACACCCCTTGCGCCTGTGGCTGCAACTGCCAACCGACGTGGAAGACAAGGTGATGCTGTTCATCACCGGTACTGCCGTGGGCATGCCTGCCGCCATGGTGCACCGTGCCCTGCATGCTTATGCCTCCAGCCTGAACCGCCCCAAGGTGATCATGGTGGTCAGCCTGATTGCACTGGCGCTCAATATCCCGCTCAATTACGCGCTGATTCACGGCCTGTTCGGCCTGCCCAGACTGGGCGGTGCCGGTTGCGGCTGGGCCACCGGCATCGTGTTCTGGTTCAACTGCCTGACGCTGCTGGCCTATATCTGCTGGCATCGCCATTTCCGCCCCTACGGCCTGACCAGCCGGATGAGCTGGCCCGACTGGAAGCGCTACGGGGCCTTCCTCAAGCTGGGCCTGCCCATCGGCCTGTCCTTCTTTGTCGAGGTCAGCCTGTTTTCCTTTATCGCCCTGCTGATTGCCAAGCTGGGCATGACGGTGGTGGCCAGCCACCAGTCGGTGCTCAATTTTTCCAGCATCATCTACATGCTGCCGCAAAGCATTTCCACCGCCCTCACGGTCAGAGTCGGCCAGCGCGCCGGTGCTGGCGACTACCATCAGGCCCGTTTTGTTGCCGGAGTCGGCCTGCTGGTGGGGCTGGCCACCGCGCTGTGCACCATGTTGCTGGTGCTGTGGCTGCGCAGTGACATCATGGCCATTTATTCGCCCGACCCGAAGGTCATTGCCATGGGTTCCAGCCTGCTGTTGTTTGCGGCGGTGTTCCAGCTGACCGATGCCGCCCAGACCATTGCCTCCGGCGCACTGCGCGGCTACAAGCTGACCACGATTCCCATGGTGATCCACATTACCGCCTTCTGGGGCATAGGACTGGGGCTTGGCATCACGCTGGGCCTCACCGACTGGCTGGTTTCCCCGATGGGCATTTACGGTTTCTGGCTGGCACTGGTCATCAGTCTGAGCATTGCCGCCCTGATGCTGGTGAGCTACCTGGCGCGGGAAAGCCGCCTGCGCCTGCTGCGCCACAACACCCTGCAAGAAAGCTGATGATGACGCTGTGCATTCAATCGCAAGTTTCGCTCAAACCCCATAACACCTTTGGCATGGATGTCAGCGCCGCCCATTTCTGCCAGCTGGACGACCTGGCCCGGCTGCCTGCCCTGCTGGCCGACAAGCACTACCAGCAAGGCCCGGTACTGTGGCTGGGTGGCGGCAGCAATCTTTTGCTGACCCAAGACTACCCCGGCCTGGTGGTCAAACTGGCCCTGCGTGGCATCCGCGTAGTGGAAGACAAGGGCGACAGCCTGCTGGTGGAAGCCGCCGCCGGGGAAAACTGGCATGACTTTGTGCGCTACTGCCTGCAACAAGGCTGGTACGGACTGGAAAACCTCAGCCTGATTCCCGGCACGGTGGGCGCCTGCCCGGTGCAGAATATCGGTGCCTATGGCGTGGAAGTGAAAGACCGCATTGCCCAGGTGGTGTGTGCCGATCTGCAAGCCAATGGCACGCCTGTGGTACTGGAGAATACCGACTGTCGCTTTGCCTATCGCGACAGCGTTTTCAAACACGAAGCCGCCGGTCGCCTGCTGGTGACCGCCGTGCGCTTCCAGCTGTCACGCCAGCCGCAACTGAAAACGGCCTATGGCGACATCCAGCAGGAGCTGGACAAACGTGGCATCAGCCAGCCCACGCCACTGGATGTCAGCGATGTGGTGATGGCCATCCGCGCCAGCAAGCTGCCCAACCCGGCCGAGCTGGGCAATGCCGGCAGCTTCTTCAAGAACCCGGTAATCGGTCAGGCACAGGCCAATGCACTGTTGCAGCGCTTTCCCGCCCTGCCGCACTACCCGGCCGGACCTGGCATGGTGAAACTGGCAGCAGGCTGGCTGATTGATCAGGCAGGCCTGAAAGGCTACCGTCAGGGCGATGCCGCCGTGCATGATCGCCAGGCGCTGGTGCTGGTGAATCACGGCACCGCCAGCGGCAGCCAGATGTGGGCACTGGCACGCCATGTGCAGGACACAGTGCGCCAGCGTTACGGTGTGGAACTGGAAGCCGAACCGCTGGTCTTGTAACACCCGGCTTTGATGAAGGAAACAGACATGCAAGTGACACGACACGGCAAGCAGCCGGTGCTGGTTTTCGATCTGGGTGGTGTGCTGGTGGACTGGAACGGCATCGACCCCCTGATGGCCGTGTCGCAAGGGCGTCTGGAACGTGAACAGGCCAGGCAGTTCTGGATGCATACGCCGGAGGTGGCGCTGCTGGATACCGGCCGGGTAACACCGGAGGAGTTTGCCCGGCTGATGGATGAACGGCTGCAACTGGGACTGGGCACTGCGGCCATGCTGCAAGCACTGGACGACTGGCTGCAAGGCCCCTACCCCGGCGTGCGAGAGCTGCTGCAACAACTCGGCGCGCACTACCGGCTGGCCGTGCTCAGCAATAACAATGCGCTGCACTGGGGCAAGATCGAGCGCCAGTTCGACATCCTGCCATTGTTCGAAACCTGCTTTGCCTCACACCACCTGGGCTTGCGCAAGCCGGATCTGGCTGTTTACCACCATGTGCAGCAAGCGCTGCAGGTGGATGCTGCCGACATCATCTTTTTTGATGACAACATCGAATGCGTGCACAGCGCCACGCAAGCAGGCTGGCAGGCCTGCCACACCGTCGGTTTTGACGCGGTGCGACAGGCGGTACAGGCTCACCGCCTGCTGGACTGAAACATTCAGAACAGCCCGGCAGCGCTGACAAACAGCAGCACCACCACAGCATAACCACCCAGCCAGCACAGCGAACGCAGCGTGGCCTTGTCGCTGATGTAGCACAGGCCATGGCCCAGGCGCAGCAGCACGTATACCACGGCCAGCAAGTCCAGCCGGGCAGCTGGCACCTTCATCATCCAGGCCAGCAACATGGCTGCGGCATAGCTGGGAAAGGCTTCCCAGGCATTTTGTTGCGCCCAGTTGGCACGCTGGCGCCAGCCAGTGGCCGCCGCCAGCACCACACGCGGCTGATGGTTGTCATAGGGTGCCCCGGCCTTGGCCAGCGCCGTCCACAACAAAGGCAAAAAAGAAGCCAGCAAGATACTCCACAGTGCAAACGGCATGACAACTCCTTGTAATAGCTCAACATCTCAGGCATTACGCCGACATCACCAGCGCGAGCCCGAACCCAGATAGGCGGCATCATCAAACGTGCTGACCCAGTGCGGGCGGTACACCACCAGCACGGCCATGGTCAGCCCAGTGGTAAAAGCCTCGGACCAGGACAGCAGAAAGTAAAACGGCAAGGCTTCTTCCAGCAGATAATCCCAGGCATAGACCGCCTGGCTGCCCAACAGCAGCATGCCGGCCAATGCACTGCAAAACAGGCTGAGTCCGCCTGCGATGAATGCATTGATGAACACATAGACAAACAACTGGGCCGGCAGCTTGCGGCGTGCCAGCTGCAACAGGCCTGCCGTCACCGCAACCGGCACCGCCGCATCGCACAGCCAGTCCAGCCCAAGCGCCAGCCAGTCGCCATGGCCACCCGCCGCCAGCGCCAGCAACAAAACGGCGAGGCCCAGCATGGCCAGCCAGGGGCCCATCAGCAAGGTCAGCACCGTTGCTCCCAGCATGTGGAAGGACAAGCCCGGCTTGAGCCCGCCACGCATCAGCCACAAGCCCAGCAAAACCACCAACGCGCCCAGCCAGGCATTGCTGGCACTGGCATCCAGCGTGCGCCATTTAACGCGGCTGGCGGCAAAGCCCAGCACCATGCCGGCAGCAACCATGGCGGCATAAAGCAGCCAGGTGGGAAACAGTACAGCAGGCAAATCCATGAATTCTCCAGCCTGACAGTGTGCTGCGCATGATACCACCACGACGATAAGCACCACAGTCAGGCCATGGCTGGGTACAATAACGCTTTTTTACGCCTGAGTTCCGTCATGAGCAAACAGCCAGCCAACCATCTTATTGCCCAACAAGTCAGCATAGCGCTGGCCGAGGATATTGGTCAGGCCGACTGGACCGCCCAGCTGATTGACCGGACCGCGGAAAGCAGCGCTACCGTGTTACTGCGTGAAGATGCCGTGATTTGCGGCAAAGCCTGGTTCGAGGAATGCTTTCGCCAGGTAGACGAGCGTTGCAGCGTGCTGTGGCAGGTACGCGAAGGCCGCAAGGTGGCGGCCGGTACCGTACTGTGCGAAATCAGCGGCCCGGCACGCGCGCTGCTTACCGCTGAACGTTCCGCCCTGAATTTCCTGCAAACCCTGTCTGCCGTTGCCACCCAGACCCGCCGTTATGTGGATGTGGTGGCCGGTACCCGCGCCCGCATCCTGGACACCCGCAAGACCTTGCCTGGCCTGCGCCTGGCGCAGAAGTACGCGGTGACCGTGGGCGGGGGCGACAATCAGCGCATCGGTTTGTACGACGGCATCCTGATCAAGGAAAACCACATCATGGCGGCCGGTGGCATTGCCCAGGCACTGGAACAGGCCTTCCGCATCATTCCACAAGGCGTTTCCTTGCAGATTGAAGTGGAAAACCTGGACGAGCTGCAACAGGCGCTGGACGCCGGTGCCAAGCTTGTCCTGCTGGACAACATGTCGCTGGATGACATGCGTCGCGCGGTGGAATTGAGCGCGGGCAAGGCCTTGCTGGAAGCCTCCGGCGGTGTGGACATGGACACCGTGCGTGCCATTGCCGAAACCGGTGTCGACCGCATTTCCATCGGCAAGCTGACCAAGGACATCCAGGCCATCGACCTGTCCATGCGCTTCGCCGTCTAGCCCGGCTGCAAGGGACAATGCACGGACCGCAGTCCGACATTGTCCTTTTGTCGTTTTAAGGGATATACCAAATAAGACAGCCTGCCGCTTGCAGGCTCCATCACCTTGCCAGGGAAACCGCACTCTTGCCCACGCTCTTCCACGACAAGGGCAGACTAGCCAAATGGCTGGCTGCCATCTTTCTGCTCAGCACCCTGCTGGTGGTCGTTCTCGACCTGGCAGGCACGCAGCAGCAAGGGGAAAGCGAAGCGCGCAACCAGGCCGCGGGCTTGTCACAGCTGCTGGAAGAGCGCCTGTCATCCGGCCTGCGCGAAACCAACCTGATCCTGAAAAGCGCCAGCGACAGCAATCTGGTGCAGATGCTGCTGAACAAACACATGCTCAGTGCAGAACAGGAACAGCGCATCGACCTGCTGCTGCAGGGCAAGCTGCGCCAGATGCCGCAACTCAAGCAGATCGACATCCTGGATAGCGCCTGTTACGTGCTGTACTCCACGCAGCACAACAATGCCGCCTCGCAGCTGAAAACCGACTATTGCCGCTGGTATCACCGCAATGGCAATCAAGATGGCAGCTTTACCTCCACCCGGCAGGACCATGGCCAGGATGGCATTGTGCTGGTGCAAAAGCTGCTGAACCAGGACGATGAGGCGGTGGGCATGGTGGTGGGCATTCTGGACCGTCACTTCTTCCAGACCGAAGTTGCCAAGCTGCCGGTAGGCCGCTTTGGCGAAATCCTGGTACTGGACCAGCGCCAGGTGCTGCAAGCCAGCTGGCCGGCGCAGAACGCGCATTCCGAGCAGCCGCTGAACGAACTGCAAAGCACCGATGTGCTGGAACGCCACGACAATTACCTGCAGTTCCGTGCCAGTTCGATTCTGGATCAGGAAGTCCGCCTGTACAGCTCGCGCCTGATGGAAGGCTTCCCTTTCCGCGTGGTGGTAGGCATCGCCGAGCGAGACTTCACCCGCGCTTACCATGACAAGGCAACGCTGGCGATACTGGCCTGGCTGTTCACCGCCGCGCTGACCCTGATCACGTTGCGCAGTCATCTGGCCAGCATCCGGCAGAACCGCTTATTGTCCGCCAGTGCTGCCCGCATCCGCGAAAGCGAGGAACTGGCAAGGCTCACGCTGGATACCGCACCGGTGGCCCTGATTCTGGTCGCGACACAAACCATGCGCATCCTGCGTGCCAATGCCCCGGCGCGCGACATGCTGCAGATTCCCCCTGCCCCGCTGCGTCATGATGGCCAGCCGGCACTGCTGGATCTGCCCTTGCATCTGAAGCCGGTCAATGAATGGCTGCGCAACGGCGAAGCGGTAGCCAACCGGGAAACCGAGCTGCAACGCGAAGACCAAAGCAGTTTCTGGGCGATTGTGTCGGTGGAACTGATGCCGCATCAGCAGATTCCGGCCGCGCTGATTGCCCTGTATGACATTTCCCAGCGCAAGGCACTGGAAAACGAGCTGGAAGAAAAGAACCGCCTGCTCAATGAAATGGCCATCACCGACCCGCTCACCCGGCTGTGCAACCGCCGTCATGCCGACCAGACCTTGCGGGAAGAGCTGCAACGTTGCGAACGCTACAGCCAGCCGATGTCAGTGGCAGTATTCGATATCGACCATTTCAAGCAGTTCAATGACCGCTTTGGCCATCAGGCCGGTGACAATGTGCTGCTGGCGGTGGCCAATGCGCTGATCGACTGCACGCGCAGCATGGACGTGTGTGCCCGCATTGGTGGCGAAGAATTCCTGGTGATTTTCCCCTGCACCCGCTTGCGCGATGCAGAAAAAGTGATGGCGCGGGTGCAGCAGGTATTGGCCGGCACGGTATTCCCGTTCACCGATGAAAAAGTCACCTTCAGTGGCGGCATTACCGACTGGCGACCGGGAGACAGCCCGTCGGGCATGCTCAGCCGTGCCGACAAGCTGCTGTACGAGGCCAAGATGGCCGGTCGCGACCTGATGCTCAGCGACGGCAACCCGGAATGAGCGATTGCCGGGTCAGCAGCATCAGCGCTGGCCCAGTGCCTGCGCCAGCAGGCGCAGCATGGCGGCGGTAGCGCCCCAGATGGTGTACTGCTGCCACTGCATGGCCAGATACTGACCACGCACACCGTCACGTTCGTAACTGTGCCGCTCGTACTGACGCCCATCCAGCGCCAGCGCCAGTGGTACCTCGAACACCTCCGCCACTTCACCAGGCTCCGGTCGCAACTGCAAGGGCGGTTGCAGCATGGCCACCACTGGCGTCACGACAAAATCGGTAATGGTGACGTACTGCGGCAGCGTACCCAGCACCGTCACGCCATCGGCCGCCAGGCCAATTTCCTCCTGTGCTTCACGCAAGGCCGCAGCAATCACCGAGCTGTCCTCGGCATCCACCTTGCCGCCGGGAAAACTGACCTGCCCGGCATGGGTGGACAGCGACTCCGTCCGCCGCGTGAGCAACACGGTAGGACCGCTGTCATGCCACACCAGCGGCACCAGCACCGCCGCCGGACGCTGTTTCGCCCCGGCTACACGCCAGGGAATGTCCCCGGCACGTCCATCAAACTCGAACCCTGCCAGACGCTGGCGTATCCAGGCCTGGGCCTCCACCATTTCAGCCGGCCACATGGCTGTCATCCTTGTTTTGATTGCGGGCCAATCTTGGGCAGGGCCAGCTCGCTCCAGTGTGCAAACAGGCGAATGGCCAGGCCAAGCACAAACAGCAACTGCAACATCCAGCTGGTGACCCAGGTCAACTGGTCCAGCACAAACAAGCCACCAGCTACCAGTATGGACACCGTGCCGTAAAAATCCTTGTGCAGGATGAAGGGAATGTCATTCACCATCATGTCACGCACCACACCGCCACCCACCGCGGTAATGAAACCCAGCAACACCACGCCAAAGGCGTTCAGGTCGTACATCAGGCCAACCTGTGCCCCGGTAATGCTGAAGGCAACCAGACCGAGCGAATCGGCAATGATGAACAGGCGGTCCAGCGTGCGGCTTTGCCGCCGGTGCAAACGCAGCAAGACCGACAACAACAGGGTGGCGGCGATGATGGCGAGGCTGCTGTAATTGAAGAACACCAGCGGCACCCTTGCCACCAGTACATCACGCAAAATGCCGCCACCAATGGCGGTCAGCAGGGCCACCACCACGATGCCCAGCAAATCCAGCTGCTTGCGCACGCCGATCAGATAACCGGAAAAGGCAAAAGCAACGGTGCCGATGGCGGAGAACAACTCCATCTGGAAAAAACGGCTACTGAATTCCATCTGCAAGCAATACCATGAAAAACGCCAGACCTGCTCAGGTCCGGCGTCGGGTTCATTCATCATTTCCCAGGCGGGAAAACCGCGTCAGGTTTAGCGACGCATGGAGTCGAAGAAGGCCAGATTGGACTTGGTGGCCTTGATCTTGTCCTGCAGGAATTCCATCGCCTCGATGTCATCCATCGGGTACAGCAGTTTGCGCAGCACCCAGATGCGTTGCAGCTGGTCTTGCGGCACCAGCAGCTCTTCACGACGGGTGCCGGAGCGGTTGATATTCAGTGCCGGGAAAATGCGTTTTTCCGCCATGCGACGTTCCAGATGGATTTCGCAGTTGCCGGTACCCTTGAATTCTTCGTAGATCACATCGTCCATACGGCTGCCGGTATCGATCAGCGCGGTTGCGATGATGGTCAGGCTGCCGCCCTCTTCCACATTACGCGCGGCACCGAAGAAGCGCTTGGGGCGCTGCAGGGCGTTGGCATCCACACCACCGGTCAGCACCTTGCCCGAAGCAGGTACCACGGTGTTGTAGGCGCGTGCCAGACGGGTGATGGAGTCCAGCAGGATGACCACGTCCTTCTTGTGCTCGACCAGACGCTTGGCCTTTTCGATCACCATTTCGGCAACCTGCACGTGGCGGGTGGCCGGCTCGTCGAAGGTGGAAGAGACAACCTCGCCCTTCACCGAGCGTTGCATTTCGGTCACTTCTTCCGGGCGCTCGTCAATCAGCAGCACAATCATCACCGCTTCCGGGTGATTGGCAGTGATGGCGTGGGCAATGTGTTGCAGCATCACGGTTTTACCGGATTTCGGCGGAGCCACCAGCAGGGCGCGCTGGCCTTTGCCGATGGGCGAAATCAGGTCGATGATGCGGCCGGTGATGTTTTCCTCGGCGCGGATATCGCGCTCCAGCTTGAACTGTTCGGTCGGGAACAGCGGCGTGAGGTTTTCAAACAGGATCTTGTGCTTGGAATTCTCCGGCGGCTCGCCGTTCACCTTGTCCACCTTCACCAGTGCGAAATAGCGCTCGCCGTCCTTGGGGGTACGGATTTCGCCTTCGATCGAGTCACCGGTATGCAGATTGAAACGGCGGATCTGCGACGGGCTGACATAGATGTCATCCGGGCCGGCCAGATACGAGGTATCCGGGCTGCGCAAGAATCCGAAGCCGTCCGGCAGCACTTCCAGGGTGCCCTCGCCGAAGATGCTTTCGCCTTTTTTGGCCTGGTTTTTCAGAAGCGCAAAGATGAGGTCTTGTTTGCGCAGGCGGTTCGCGCCCTCGATCTCGTTGGAAATAGCCATTTCCACGAGCTGGGATACATGAAGGTGTTTGAGGTCAGATAAATGCATAGCGGCCGTTGGTCGACTCGTAAAGATTGAGCAGAACGCTGTTTGTGAGGTGTGGGTGCAGACAAGAGACAGGCGGCTGATGTGCCGCCTGCTTGAAGAAATTCAGCTGAGGATAGACGCTTTAGATGTGACTGTCAATGAAGGCGGCCAGCTGGCTCTTGGCCAGTGCACCCACCTTGGTGGCGGCAACCTGGCCGTCCTTGAAGATCATCAGGGTCGGGATGCCGCGGATGCCGAATTTCGGCGGGGTCAGTTCGTTCTGGTCGATGTTCAGCTTGGCAACTTTCAGGCGACCGGCGTATTCCTTGGCCACTTCGTCCAGGATGGGGGCGATCATCTTGCAAGGACCGCACCATTCAGCCCAGTAGTCGACCAGAACCGGCACATCGGCCTTCAGGACGTCTTGTTCAAAGGAGTCGTCGGTTACGTGCAGGATAAGATCGCTCATGGCTTCCTCTAGTATTCGGGGTGGTTTGCAGTATCGATAGCCGTTGATGGTAACAATTGACTGAGCGTGGAGCAACCGCCGTCTGGTGGCGGCAGCGGCAGAATCCGCCCACTGTCGCCCGGTCGGGCGCAGCGTGCGGCACATCAGGAAATGCGTGCAAAAATCCGGCTTGTCAACTGACAATGGGAGCGGACCCCGCCATTTTCAAGTCGTCGGCAAGGCTGCCGCCAGCAATTGGCGGGTATAGGGCTGCTGCGGGCTGGCAAATACCCGGGCAGTGGGGCCCTGCTCCACCACCTTGCCCGCCTGCAGCACCAGCACCTGATGGGCGATGGCACGGATGACCGCCAGGTCGTGACTGATGAACAGATAGCTCAGGCCGTACTTGCGCTGCAGGCTGCGCAACAGTTGCAGCACCTGCTTTTGCAAGGTGGCATCCAGTGCACTGGTAGGCTCGTCCAGCAGGATCAGTCGCGGCTTGAGGATCAGCGCGCGGGCAATGGCAATGCGCTGGCGCTGCCCGCCGGAAAACTCGTGCGGATAGCGTTCCATCATTTCGTGATGCAGGCCAACCTCGGTCAGGGTGGCTACCACCTGCTGGCGTACCTGCGCGGCACTTAAGCCCGGCTGGTGCAAGGCCAGGCCCTCCGCGACGATCTGCCCCACCGTCATGCGTGGCGACAGCGAGGAAAAAGGGTCCTGGAACACCACCTGGAAATCCTTGCGGGCACGGCGTAGTTTGCCGCCATGCAAGGCATGCAATGCCAGATCATCCAGCCGGATTTCCCCCTCGCAGGGCAGCAGGCGCAGCAGGGCAAGGCCCAGCGATGTCTTGCCGGAGCCGGACTCACCGACAATGCCCAGCGTCTGCCCCGGCGGCACCTGCAGCGAGACATCCTGCAATACAGTGCGATTACGCTTGCGCAACCAGCCACCGGCCACCGGATAGCTCACCTTGATGGCGCTGGCTTGCAGCCGGGGCCGGGTGTCAGCTGCGGGCGCGGCATCGTCCTCCAGCTTGTCGGGGCGACTGGCCAGCAGCTCGGCGGTGTAAGGATGGGCCGGATGGCTGAACACCTGCGCCACCTTGCCGCTTTCCACCACCAGTCCGCCACGCATCACGATGACCTTGTCGGCAAAGCGCCGTACCAGATTGAGGTCGTGGGTGATGAACAGCACCGCCATGCCCATCTCCTGCTGCAATTCATCCAGCAATTGCAGGATTTGCGCCTGCACCGTCACATCCAGCGCGGTGGTGGGTTCATCGGCAATCAACAGACGCGGCTGGCAGGCCAGCGCCATGGCAATCATCGCGCGCTGGCGCTGACCACCGGACAGCTGGAAAGGATAGCTGTCGATTTTCTCGGCGGCATCCTGGATACCGGTACGCAGCAACAGGCGAATGGCCTCGGCCCGCGCTTCACGGGCATTCAGTCCCAGATGCAGGGTCAGGGTTTCGCCAATTTGCCGGCCAATGGTGAACAGCGGGTTGAGCGCATGCATGGGCTCCTGAAAAATCATGGCGATGTCGCGGCCACGGATCTGCCGCAGGCGCTTCTCGCCCACGCCCAGCAGTTCTTCTCCGGCCAGGCGGATGGAGCCTGCAAGCCGCACATCCGGATTCAGCTGCAACAGTGCCTGGGCGGTGACGGTCTTGCCGGAGCCGGATTCACCCACCAGCGCCACTTTTTCGCCCGCGGCCACACTGAAACCGACCGAGGACAGGACTTGCTGCCGGCCAAAGTGGGCATTGAGCGCGGCAACGGTCAACAGGGTTTCCATCTCAGCCTTTCCGGGTATCCAGCGCGGCACGCAGGCCTTCGCCAATGAATATCAGCAATAACAGGGTGACGGTCAGCACCACAAAGGTGGGCAGCGCAATCCACCAGGCATCCAGATTATCCTTGCCCTGTGCCAACAGCTCGCCCAGGCTGGGCGTGGAAGATGGCACGCCAAGGCCGAGAAAATCCAGGCTGGTGAGCGCCAGAATCGCCCCGCTCACCCGGAATGGCAGGAAGGCCAGCACCGGCGTCAGGCTGTTGGGCAGCACGTGTCGCCACATGATCTGCCAGCTGTTCAGCCCGCTGGCACGCGCGGCCAGCACGTAGTCCATCTGCCGGTTGCGCAGGAATTCTGCCCGCACGTAATCGGCCAGGCCCATCCAGCCAAACAGCGTGAGCAACAGCAACAGCAGCCACAGACTGGGGTTGAACAAGGACGCCAGGATGATCAGCAAATAGAGTTCCGGCAGGCTGCCCCAGATTTCCAGCACACGCTGCAGCAGCAGGTCGAACTTGCCACCGAAAAAGCCTTGCAGTGCGCCAAACAATACCCCCAGCAGGGTGCCGGACACGGTAAGCGCCAGCGCAAACAGCACCGACACCCTGAAACCATAGATCAGCCTTGCCAGCACATCACGCCCGCGGTCATCCGTACCCAGCACATTGTCGTTGGATGGCGCGGCCGGATTGGGATTGTCGGCAAAGTAGTTCACCGTGTTGTAGCTGTAGGGGTTGGGCGCATAAATGGCGAAATTGCCCGGCCGGGCAAACTGGTCCTGGATGAAGGGGTCCAGATAATCGGTTGCGGTATCGAAATCGCCACCAAAGGCGGTTTCCTGATAATCGAACAGCACCGGGAAATACAGCTGGTCGTGATAACGCACCACCAGCGGCCGGTCGTTGGACAGCAGCTCCGCCCCCAGCGACAGGACAAAAAACAGCAAGAACAGCCACAGGCTGTAAAAGCCGCGCTTGTGCTGGCAAAAGCGTCGCCAGGCGCGCTGGGTCGGTGTCAGGCTGGGTGCGTGGCTCATCGCTCCCCTCCGTCAAAACTGACGCGCGGGTCCACCAGCACATAGCTCAGATCGGACAAGAGCTTGGCCACCAGCCCCAGCAGGGTGAACACATACAGGCTGCCCATCACCACCGGGTAATCGCGCCGCATCACGGACTCGTAAGACAGCAGACCCAGCCCGTCCAGCGAAAACAGGGTTTCAATCAGCAGGCTGCCAGTGAAAAAAGCACCGATGAAGGCGGCCGGGAAACCGGTAATCAGCGGAATCAGCGCATTGCGGAACACATGGCGGTACAGGATGGCCCGCTCCGACAAGCCCTTGGCGCGCGCGGTGTACACATACTGACGGCGGATTTCCTCCAGAAACACATTCTTGGTGAGCATGGTCATCACCGCCAGATTCCCCACCACCGAGGCCGTTACCGGCAACACGATGTGCCACAGATAATCCAGCACCTTGTCGATAAGGCTCAGGCTGTCCCAGTTGTCGCTCACCAGCCCGCGCAGCGGAAACAGCTGCCAGAAGCTGCCGCCACCAAACAACACCAGCAGGGCCACCCCCAGCACAAAACCCGGAATGGCATAACCCAGCAAAATCACCGTGCTGCTGGCCAGATCGAACAGGCTGCCGTCACGCACCGCCTTGGCAATGCCCAGCGGAATGCACAGCAGATAGGTGATGAAGAAGGTCCACAGGCCAATGCTCATCGACACCGGCAGCTTGGACAGAATCAGCTGCGCCACCGACTGGTGATGGAAAAAGCTCTCGCCAAGATCGAAACGGGCAAAACCTGCCAGCATGTGGCCGAAACGCTGCAAGGGCGCCTGATCAAAGCCATACAGCTTTTGCAGTGCCTGCAACTCTTCCGGCTGCAAGCCGCCACGGCTCTTGAACACGCTGCTGGTGGCCGTGGTTTCACCGGCCACGCCACCATGGCTCAGTTGCTGCACCATCTGCTCCACCGGCCCACCCGGCACAAACTGAATGATGGCAAAGGTGAGCGCCAGCACGCCGATCAGCGTGGGAATCATCAGCAACAGCCGTTTCAGGATATAGCGCCACATGCTTATTTTTTCTCCCACCAGGTTTCGATGGCCCACGTGGTCGGGCTGTAATACAGCGGCAGCTTGGCCGGTTGACCAAAGCGGTTCCACCAGGCCATGCGGTGATACGGCAGATTCCAGTTGGGCACCAGGTAATAGCCGGCACGCAGCACGCGGTCCAGTGCATGGCTGGCGGCAAGCAGCTGCTGCCGGCTGGCAAAGTGCTGGAATTGCGGCAGCAAGGCCTCCACCGCCGGGTCGCACAGTCCGGCCCAGTTTTGCGAGCCGGGTGTCTGTGCCGCCTGGCAGCTGTGGAAGTCCAGCTGTTCGTTGCCCGGGCTGTTGCTGGCCCCGTACACCACCACCGTCATGTCGTAGTCAAAATCATTCAGCCGCCGCTGGTAGATGGCCGGGTCAACCACCCGCACAGTCAGGGTGATTCCCAGCTTGGCCAGGTTCTGCTGCCAGCCGCTGGCTACCCGGTCGTATACCTTGGAATAGGTCAGAAACTCGATGCGCAACGGGCGGCCCATGTGATCCACCAGCTTGCCGCCCTCATAGCGCCAGCCTGCCTCGAACAGCAGCTGACGCGCCTCGCGCAGATTGCGGCGGATGCCATAACGTCCGTCGGTGAAGGGAGGTTCCACCGGCAGGCCGAATACTGCCGGGTCCAGTTTCTCGCGCAGCGGTTCCAGCAGCTTCAGCTCATCCGGCCCCGGCAGGCCGCTGGCAGCCAGCTCGCTATTGGTGAAAAAGCTGTTGCTGCGACGGTACTGGCCATAAAACAGGTTGCGATTGGCCCATTCGAAGTCAAAAGCCAGACTGATGGCCTGGCGCAGGCGTTTGTCGGCAAACTGTGGCCGCCGCAGATTGAACACAAAGCCCTGCATGCCGGCAGAGCGCTGATGCGGCAGCACTTTCTTGATGATGCGGCCATCGTCGAACTTGGGGCCGATATAGCCACGCGCCCACTGCTTGGCCATGTTTTCGGCCGAAACATCAAACTCGCCGGCCTTGAAGGCCTCCAGCCGGGCGGTTTCATCCTGGTAATAGCGGTAGCCGATTTCGTCAAAATTGAACATGCCGCGCCGTACCGGCAAATTGGCCGCCCAATAGTGCGGATTGCGCTGAAACCGGATGTTCTTGCCCAGCTGGTATTGGCTCAGCACATAGGGGCCGGAGCCGATGGGCGGCACCAGCACCATGTCGGCCAGCGTCTTGCCAGCGGGAATCCACTGCCGGGAAAACACCGGCAACTGGCACAGAATCATGTGCAGTTCGGAATTCTTGCGCTTGAAATCAAAACGCACGGTGTTGGCATCCAGCGCTACTGCTTGCTTCACATCCGCCCAGTACAGCCGGTACAGGGGAGCGGCGCTGCGGTCGCGGGTGAGGGTATTGAAGGAAGCCACCACATCGGGGGCCTGCACCGGCTGGCCGTTGGCAAAACGGGCCTGTGCATTCAGATGAAAACGCACGGACAGCTTGTCGGCTGCCAGCTGCATGTCGTCCGCCAGCAAGCCATAACAGCTGTAAGGTTCGTCCTTGCTGTTCACCCCTAGGGTATCCAGCGTCAGGGCTTCTACCCCATCGGCCTTGTCGCCCTTGAGCGAGAAAGGGTTGAGCGTGTCAAAACTGCCTTGTGCCGGCAAAACCAGCCGCCCGCCCTTGGGCGCAGACGGATTGACGTAGTCAAAATGTGTAAAGCCTGCCGCATATTTCGGCACATAGCCCAGCGCCTGAGACGGCGCAGCCATGCTGCTGCACGCCCACAGCAGCAGCATCACCCCCAAGCAATGTAAGTGTTTCATCTTGTTGTACGGCTTACGAATTGATCATGACTAGCTTATCATTATGGCTTTTATCCCTGTCCGGACAGGCCGGTGCCGTGCATCAGCTGCCGCAGTGACAGGATTTTAAGATTCATCGTGGCTAGAATAGCCTGTTTCAGCATGGTAACGGAATGCAGTCTGATTCCGTTTTACCGCTTGTTACCACGATATAAACCTTTTTCCGAGCACCTGCCGAGTCCTGAAGGCAGGCTGTAGGACAATCCCCACGACAGCGTAGCGCAGGCTTGGGTATAATGCCCCCCTGTTTCTACCAAGAAGGACTCCAAATGGGCTTTCTGCAAGGCAAAAAAATTCTGATTACCGGCATGATCTCCAACCGCTCCATCGCTTACGGCATCGCTCAAGCCTGCCACCGCGAAGGCGCCGAGCTGGCATTCACCTATGTGGTGGACAAGCTGGAAGATCGTGTACGTGAAATGGCCAAGGATTTTGGCAGCGAACTGGTGTTCCGCTGCGATGTACAAAGCGACGATGAAATCAACCAGCTGTTTGTTGACCTGGGCAAACAGTGGGACGGCCTGGACGGCCTGGTACACGCCATTGCCTTCGCCCCGCGCGAATCGCTGGAAGGCGACTTCCTGGACGCACTGAGCCGCGAAGCATTCCAGACTGCACACGATGTGTCGTCCTACAGCTTCCCGGCACTGGCCAAGGCTGCCCGCCCGATGATGCAAGGCCGTAACGGTGCCCTGCTGACCCTGTCCTACCTGGGCGCGGTACGTGCCATCCCCAACTACAATGTGATGGGTCTGGCCAAGGCCAGCCTGGAAGCATCGGTACGCTTCATGGCTGCCAGCCTGGGCAAGGACGGCATCCGTGTGAACGGCCTGTCCGCCGGCCCGATCAAGACCCTGGCTGCTGCCGGCATTTCCGGCTTCTCCAAGCTGCTGTCCATTGCTGCCGGCCAATCCTGTCTGCGCCGCAATGTGACCACCGAAGAAGTGGGCAACACCGCTGCCTTCCTGCTGTCGGACCTGTCCTCCGGCATCACCGGCGAAATCACCTATGTGGACGCCGGCTTCAGCATCAACTCGATGAACGTGCCGGACGCCTGATTCCGCGGCTTTCATCGCACATCTCCTCAGGTTTGGTTTACTGACGGGATAAGCATTACAGGGCGCTCTCCTGCCGGGACAGCGCCCTGTTTGCATGCATGGCTCCACCATACGGTGGATGGTTGCCTGGCCAAGCCCACTGCACACTGCGCCCACACCCACCCTCATCAGGAGCGCAGCATGAGCAATCAACCCGTTTTCATTCCGGTCGGCGATCTGGCCGATGGCTTTGCCCCGGATAGCCACATCCTGCCTTTCAGCCCGCTACTGCAGGGCCGTCAGCTGCAACTGCATTTTGCCGATGGCAGCCGGGCCCACTTGCAAGTGAATGCCGCAGACTGCCAACTGACGGCATTGACCAACGGAGAGGCGTCAGGCTTTAGCGGCCAGGGCCGCTACCGCGCCAGCAGCCTGCGTCCCGATATCGTGTTGCTGGATTTCCTGCCGGAAGGGCAGCACGGGCATTCACTCAGCCTGGTACTGGATCTGGCACATGGCCTGTTCACTGCCGTGGCCGGGGTGCTGCCACAGGCGGAAGATGTCGCCCGTTCCGCCTTCAGCCGTGTATTGGCCGGTGAGGCGCTGACCGCCGTGGACTGCCGCTTTGCCCATGGCTGCATCGACCAGCCGGTGACAGCACACAGCGCGCTGCACCACAGCACCGACGAGCTGATCGGCCTGCGCAACCAGTACCGCTACAGCCCCACCGAATGCTACGAACACATCTATCTGAACAGCCACTTCTATACCTGGCAGTGCCTGCAAGGGGTGGAGCAAGGGCTGGCCGATGTGGACCGCTGCCATTACTTCAAGCTGGCAGAGCAGCTTTATCTGTTTGTGTGGCGGGAAAAGATTGTCCCCACGCTGGGCGTGGTGCTGATCGACCTGCAACAGCTGAAAACCGATGGCAAGATCTTCGGCTACCAGGGCAACGACTTTAGCGCGCTGTCCAACTTCCCGGTGGGTGCCATCACGCAGATTCTCAACCACACCAGCCACGCACTGTGAGCCGGAGCACAGCCATGCTGAACCTGGATTTTGCCGGCAAAGTGGTCTTGGTGACCGGCGGCGCACAAGGCATAGGTGCCGCCATCAGCCAGCTGTTTGCCCGCCACGCGGCTACGGTGGTGGTGGCCGATGTGCAGGGAGAAACGGCCCAGTCCATGTCCGCCAGCTTGCGGGCACAGGGCTTGAAGGCCAGCGCCTGCCAGTGCGATCTGGCCGAGCCGGAACAGGCCACCGCACTGGTGGCGCAGGTACTGGCAGAATATGGCCGGCTGGATGTGCTGATCCACAACGCAGCCTATTTCCCGCTCACTGCGTTTGCCGACATCACCCCGCCCCTGCTGCAACGAACGCTGGCGGTGAATCTGCAGGCGCTGTTCTGGCTGAGTCAGGCCGCACTGCCCGCCATGCGCGCGCAAGGCGGCGGACGCATGCTGGTGACTTCATCGGTGACCGGCCCGCGGGTTGCCTATCCGGGGCTGGCGCACTATGCCGCTTCCAAGGCAGGGGTCAATGGCTTCATCCGCGCGGCCGCGCTGGAACTGGCGGGTGATGGCATCACCGTCAACGGCGTGGAACCGGGCATGATCCGCACCCCGGCCATGGATAATCTGGGCGATGACAAGCTGAATGCCGCCATCGCCCGCAACATTCCACTGGGGCGACTGGGCGAGCCGGGAGATATTGCCGCCGCCATGCTGTTTCTGGCCTCGGATGCCGCAGCCTACATCACCGGCCAGACCATCATCGTGGACGGCGGTGCCACCTTGCCGGAAAGCACGGCGGCGCTGCACTGAAACGATTGGTGGCTCAGCAAACGACAACACCGCCATGTAGGCGGTGTTGTTCATGGAATCCAATTGCAACTGTACTCAGGATAGTGCGTTGAAAGCCAGGGTAGGCACATCGACAATGCTGGAGCCGCCATCAGCCACAATGGCCGCGCCGGTGATGATGCTGGCCTGCTCCGACAGCAGGAAGCGACAGATGCTGGCGATTTCCTCCGGTGCGGCAGCCCGGCGCAAGGGAACATCCGCCGTCACCCGGGCATAGGCCTCATCCAGGCTGCCGCCATACTGTTGCATCAACGGCTGCATTTCTTCATCCGCCATCGGCGTTTTCACCCAGCCGGGGCAGACCGCGTTCACCCTTACCCCGTGCGGGCCGTAATCACGCGCCAGCGAACGGGTGAGGCCAATCAGCGCATGCTTGGCGGTGGTATAGCCACACACTTCGGGCCCGGCGGCCAGTGAGGCAATCGAAGCCAGCAACACCATGGCACCCCGGCTGGCGATCAAATCCGGCAGGCATGCCCGTGCGGCAACAAAAGCGGTATCCAGATTGACACGCATGGCGGCCTGCCACGCGGCATCGTCCGTATCCAGCGCACTGCCCATGCCAAGGCCACCGGCACAACACAGCAGGCCAGTCACCGTGCCAAAGCGCTGGTGGATTTGTGCCAGCCAGTCCGGCCAAAGCCTGCTGTCCGCTGCATCGCCCGCCAGTGCCAGCGCACCGTATTGGGCGGCCAGCTGCTGCACGGGTGCCGCACGACGGCCAATCAACACCAGCTGCACGCCGTCGGCTGCCAGCAATGCGGCGCAAGCTGCGCCTATGCCACTGCCGGCACCGGTAATCACCACGGTTTTGGCTTGAGCTGCCATCTGCTTTCCTTCCTGAAATAAGAACGGGAAAGCACAGTGTAGGCAGACCAGCCATCTTCCCCCATCCACCAGATGGAGGAGCCGCCTCTGCATGTGGCCCACATGGTGCCGGGCAAATGGCAGATGGCGACTTGGGAACAGGCGCTCAGAATGTTAAGATATTAATCACATTGATCCGCCATCCTGAATCGCATGCCAACTTCCAGCGCACAACACCAGCACCGCCTGCCGCAGCACTTGCTGCGCGCCCGTGAAGCCGTCATGGCTTACTTTCGCCCCTTGCTCAACAGTGTGGGCCTGACCGAACAGCAATGGCGCATTCTGCGCCTGCTGGATGACCGCGGCGAAATGGAAGCCGGGGTGATTGCCGACCTGGCCTGCATCCTGTCCCCCAGCCTCACCGGTATTCTGGTGCGCATGGAAAAGGCCGGCCTGATTCACCGCAGCCGTGACAAGGTGGATAGCCGTCGGCTGATCGTGTCCTTGTCCAGGGAAGGCCGTCGCTTGACCCGTGAAGTCGCGCCGCTGTCCAATGCCTGCTACCGGCAGATAGAAGCGCATTTTGGCGAGGAAAAACTGGAGCTGCTAATCAGCCTGCTGAACGAACTGGAGCAACTGCCAGCCCCCGTGGCACTGACCGAGGACAAGCCGCTGCTGACCGAAGCGGACCGCTGACACCAGAGACAGAATGCAACAGGCCCCGGCGTAATGCCGGGGCCTGTTGTGTATTGTTTTAGCGCATGAAAATCAGCCCGCACTGGTCACCACTCGCCGCACCGCCGCCATTACCGCCAGCAAGGCCAGCTTCTGTGTGGACAACAGCCGGATATAGCGGCGAAAAGGCGGGAAGCTGCCCACCACTTCACTGGCGGCAAAATGCTCGACTTCCAGCCGCCAGCCCTGCTCATCCGCAATCAGTTCACAACGCTTGAAATCCAGCGGCATCAGCGCGGTGTGCAAGTCGCGGTCCTGCTGCAACAAGGCCATCAGGCCCGCCAGCGCTGCACCATCCCCCTCGCGGCGCAGACAGGCAAAACCGCTGCGCTGCCAGTTGCCGCGGTGTTGCAGTTGCAGCCGGGACGGACGGGATGGCGCAGTACCAGGCAGTGCCAGTACAAAGCAGCAGCTGACGGTATGCAGCAGGAACTGGCTTTCCACCCGCTCCTCCACCCGGAAAAACCAGTCCGCAGCAGGCAAGCGGTATGCCGGACAGCCCTCTTCCGCACCGACCACTTCCAGCCCGTTCAGGTCCTGCGCCAGCCTGGCCAGGGTTGCCCCCGGCCGGTAAGCCCGTGGCTGGCGCGCTTGCCACAGTCGCTCAAGCACCAGAGGCAACACGCTTGAGCTCCTCGTCAATCAGGGAAGCATGGCCGCCCACCTTGCCGAACTCCTCGGCCAGAATGTCTTCTATGGCCACGGCACGGAAGGGGTTCACCTTCTGGACAAACACGGTCCACACCAGTGCATACAGCGCAGTCAGACCCAGCATGATGCCAAAGGGCAGATAGATGTCGCGCGGATGCATGCCCGGTGGAGTGATGTACCAGATGGCAATCAGGATGCCCACCGAAGACACGATCTGCGGCAGCGGGAACCAGGGCGAGCGATAGGCCCGCGGGAAATCCGGCCGGGTGAAGCGCAGACGGACAATGGCCAGATTCACCAGCAGATAAGCCACACCCCAGGCGCACACCGCCGCCAGCACCAGCGGCATGATGCGGTCCAGATCACCCTGGATGAACCAGGCATGGACGCAGGGAATGACCACCGCCACCAGAATGCCCACCAGCGGCGTCTTGAAACGCGGGTGCAGATAGGTAAACGCCTTGGGCAGCGCACCATCCACCGCCATGCCGTACAGGATGCGCGGCAGCGCAGCAATCAGGGTATTGATGGTGGCCGCACCGGCAAACAGCAGGCCGATACCCAGCCAGATCTTGCCGAAGGGGCCCATCACCTGATCGGCAAAGGCCGGAATCGCCATCGGGGTATCCAGCAAATGCGGGCCGGCGGGATTTTTCGGGTCCATCGCCACATTGGCCACCTGATGCACCATGGCCGCACCGTAGATGGCCATGGTGACGGCCACGCCGGTCAGGCCCAGCTTGGCCGCACGCGGAATATTGCGACCGGCGTTTTTCAGCTCCGGGGCCAGCGGGGTCACCAGCTCGAAACCGACAAACATGAACATGGCCATGCCGATCAGGCTGAGTACACCACTGGCGTCGCTCAGGTCCAGCGGGCTGCCGAACCAGCCTTGCAGCGACACGGCCGGGGCCTTGATGAGGCCGATGATGCCGAACACGGTAAGCGTGGCCCACATCACGAAGGTCAGCACGATTTCAGCCTTGCCGAAAATGGTGACGCCCAGCGCATTGAGGATGCCGAACAGCACCACCAGCCCCACCCCCACCATCCAGGAAGTACCACTGTGCTCCAGCATGGTGTTGAGGTGTTCAAAGTTCACCAGCGCCATGATGCCGGACAGGATGGTTTCCGCCGTACCGGCAAACACATGCACCAGCAGATAAGCGGAAATGGTGCCGGTAATCGCCCAGAAGCGCCCCAGCCCGCAGGATATGTAATCGTAGACAGCACCGGACGTCGGCATCATCGAGGCCGCTTCGGCAAAGGTGGTGGCCTGCGCCTGCATCATGATGAAGGCAATCAGCATGGCCAGGGCAAAGGTGCTGCCCGCCATGCCAAAACCGCTGGTAACGGTAAGGATGACCGGGCTGGCCATCACCACGCCGACCGAACTGGCCAGCGCCACCGGAAAACCCACCACCCCTTGCTGCAGGTGCCGGGTCAGTTTCTTCTCTATCGACATGCTGTTTTCCTCCTGAAGACTCGCTAACCATGGCAGGGAGGCACTGCAGCAGGCTTGCTACCTGTCTGTGGCGCATCAGTACACCTTCCCCATCATGCTAATAACCGGGCGCGCTTCTTTTTATGGCTGTCCCGGACGAAACCGTCACTGCCGCAAGTGCTGTTCGGCTTGTTGCCGGACAAACAGCGCATGCGCCAGCGCGGTACGACTACTCACATCAAACTTGCGAAACAGGTGCAATAAATGGGTTTTGACCGTGGCGAGCCCCATGTTCAGCTCGCGGGCAATGGTCTTGTTGCAGGCACCGGTAGACAACAGCATGGCCACTGCCTGCTCGCGCTCGGTCAGCACGATGGCGGGGTCCGGGCAAGGCTGGCTCAGCGTGCTGTCCAGCGCCATGTCCAGCAGGTCATGCAAGCCATGCAGCACACGCAGTTCGTCGTCGCCAAAACCGGGCATCCGCCCTTGCCGCAACAGGGAGAAAGCGGCAACCACCCGCCCCTGCCGCCGCAGCAGGATTTCCGCCACATCCACCAGCCGGTTGCTGGCCAGAAACGGTGCATAGCGCGATGTGGCACGTAGCTCGTCTGGCAAGGCGCGGCCCAGCGTCACCACATCCAGCGGCTGGCGGGCCAGCCTGGCCGGATGCAGCGGGTCGTGCCCCATGTAACGCGCAACATAGCGCTGATGCACCTCTTGCGGCATGTGACGCAAGACGAAATCATGCGGCTGCTGCTGCCGGTCTACCCGGTAAAAGGCAGTGGCGCTGTGCGGCAATACATCCTGCAGTACGTCCAGACAACGTTGCAACGGCTTTGCCACCGGTGCGTCAGCCAGCAGATGGGTCATGGTGATGTCCTGGCAATGGGCGGAAGCAGGCGCTTGGCCCGCTCCCTCCCGTCACGTGGTTCAGGCAGCCTCGAAACCGGCAGCCAGCGCACTGACGATGGCATCGCATTCTGCCTGACCGATGACCAGCGGCGGCGACAGGATGATTTTGGTGCCGACCGGGCGCACCAGCACGCCGTTTTCGCGCGCGATTTCGGCCACCTTGTTGGCATAGCCGCCCATCGGGTCGATAGGCTCGCGGCTGTGCTTGTCCTGCACCAGATCCAGCGCAATCATCAGCCCCTTGCCACGCACCTCGCCCACTGCCGCGTATTTGTCGGCAAACGGTTTGAGCCTGGCCAGCAGGTATTCACCCTGTGCGGCGGCCTGGGCCGGCAGGTTTTCCTCGCGCACGATCTTGAGGTTGGCAATGGCCGCCGCGCAGGCAACCGGGTGACCGGCATAGGTGTAGCCATGCATGATGACGCCGCCGAAATCCTGGTTCTTGGCAAAGGCATCGGCCACGCGCTGGTTCACCACGGTGGCACCCAGCGGCACATAGCCGGAGGAAATGCCCTTGGCCAGGCACATGATGTCCGGCTTCACGCCCCACAGGCGGCTGCCGAACATGGAACCGGAACGGCCAAAACCGGTGACGATTTCATCGGCAATCAGCAGCACGCCGTACTTGTCGCACACAGCACGGATCAGCGGCCAGTAGCTGGCGGGCGGTACGATGACGCCACCGGCACCCTGGATGGGTTCGGCAATGAAGGCGGCCACGGTGTCCGGGCTCTGGAACAGGATTTCCCGCTCCAGCATCTGTGCACAGATTTGCGCCAGTTCTTCCGGATCTTCGGTAAACGGGTTGCGGTACAGCCACGGCGTTTCCACATGGAAGCAGCCGGGCAGCAGCGGTTCGTAGCTGCGACGGAACACGGTATTGCCGTTGACCGAAGCGCCGCCGAAATGCACGCCGTGATAGCCCTGCTTGAGCGAGATGAACTTGGTGCGGTCCGGCTGGCCACTGACACGCCAGTACTGACGGGCCAGCTTGAGTGCGGTTTCCACCGCATCCGAACCGCCGGAACTGAAGCTGACCCGCGCCATGTCTTCCTGCTTCAGCATGTCGATGAGGGTGGCGGACAATTCCTCGGCACGCGGGTGCGAGATGCCGTCGAACAGCTGAAAGTATTCCAGCTCGTCCAGCTGCTCCACGATGGCCTGCTTGATTTCCGGGCGGTTGTGGCCGACGTTGACGTTCCACAAACCAGCGACGCCATCCACCAGCTTGCGGCCCTGGTCGTCGAATACATGACAGCCATCGCCACGCACGATGCGGATGGGCTGACGCTGTTTCATTTCATTCGGGTGCAGCATGGGGTGCCAGAAACGGGACTTGTCGTAAGACATGGGTTACTCCTTTGCAGACATATGTGCGGCCGATGGCGGCCAGCAAACCTGGTTAAGTACCTGAGTCACGCCACGCCGCCGCAGCCAATACAAGGAGTACAGCAAGGCGGCGCAACGCAGGATCGGGGGCCTGTCAGTCACTCAGTGCGCGATGCAGACCGACTTGGTCTCGGTAAAGTTTTCCACCGCACCGCGACCAAATTCGCGGCCGATGCCGGATTGCTTGAAGCCGCCAAACGGCAGGCTGGGGTCGAGCGGGATATGGCTGTTGACCCACACCGTGCCGGCGTCGATGCGCGGCACCAGGTTCATGGCGGCGGACAGGTCGTTGGTCCACAGGCTGGCAGCCAGGCCATAGCGCGAGTCATTGGCCATGGCAATGGCCTCGTCGGGATGGTCGAAGGGCAGCGCCACCAGCACCGGGCCGAATGCCTCCTCGCGCACGATGGTGCTGTGCTGGGCGGCGTTGACAATGATGGTGGGCTTGACGAAGTAACCGGGCAGATCGGCCGCGCCGCCGCCGGCCAGAATGCTGGCACCTTCGCTGCGGGCAGCGTCGATAAGCCGGCACACCGACTGCTGCTGGCGGGCTGACACCAGCGGGTTGACCTGGGCGTTCAGGTCCATGCCGCACCCCAGCGTCATGCTGTTGGCAGCAGCGGCAAGGCCTTCGACAATCTGCTTGAACTTGCTGCGCTGGATATACAGGCGGGAAGCGGCGGCACAAACCTGGCCCTGATTGAGGAAGCCCCCCATCAGCGCGCCCTGGATGGCCTTGTCCACATCCACATCACCCAGCATGATCATCGGATTCTTGCCGCCCAGCTCCAGCGAGAAGCGGGTCATGTTGTCGATGGCGGTATG
Source organism: Aquitalea pelogenes (assembly GCF_041914625.1). NCBI lineage: Bacteria > Pseudomonadati > Pseudomonadota > Betaproteobacteria > Neisseriales > Chromobacteriaceae > Aquitalea > Aquitalea pelogenes. The sequence goes on from NZ_JAYSDA010000028.1 coordinate 36,248, forward strand.
GCCGATGGTCTTGCCGATTTCGGTGGAGCCGGTAAACGATACCTTGCTCACCAGCGGGTGACCGGCCAGCGCCTGCCCGGCACGGGAACCACGCCCGGTCAGCACATTCACCACGCCAGGCGGAATGCCGGCTTCCAGTGCCAGCTCACCCAGACGCAGCGCGGTGAGCGGAGTTTCGGTGGAAGGCTTGAGCACCACGGTACACCCGGCGGCCAGGGCCGGCACCATCTTCCAGATGGCAATCATCAAGGGGAAATTCCACGGCACGATGCCGGCCACCACGCCCACCGGCTGGCGGCGGGTGTAGGCGGTGTAGCGGGTGCCGGACGGCACCGGAATCGACACGTCCATGGTTTCGCCACCCAGCTTGGTAGCCCAGCCGGCCATGTAACGGACAAACTCGATGGACGCGCCCACTTCGATGGCCCGCGAGATATGGATGGACTTGCCCTGGTTCAGTGTTTCCAGCTGGGCCAGCTCTTCAGCATGCGCTTCCAGCACATCGGCCAGCTTCAGCAGAATGCGCTCGCGCTCGGCCGGGCGCAGGCCGGACCACACCCCGGCGGTGAAGGCACGGTGTGCGCTTTCCACCACCGCATCCACATCCTGCTCGTTGCCATCGGCCACACTGGCAATTACCTGGCCGGTAGCCGGATTACGCACCTCGCTGCGTTGGCCGGACTTGGCGGCCACCATCTTGCCGTCCATCAGCAAGCCATGCTCGCGCAGCAGGAAGGCATTCACCGACTCCAGAACATCCACCCGATTGTGATCCATTTTCTCTCCACTCCTTGCAGGGCGGCCTTGCCAGCAGGCAGGCCACCTGATTTGCCTTGTCGCCACCATTTGCTGACAAGCAGCAACCGCGGCAACGCGATTTGTTGCAGATCAATATACGCGTCAGTTTTTGGCGGGCTTATCCCAAATCGGCAAATCCTGCATGGCCTGCCCGGCTGGGCAGCCAGGCGTAAAACCGGTGCTTCCCGGACTGCTTTGTTGCAATGAAGAAACAGCAGCCAACACGGCAGAACCATTGCCTGGCAAGGCTGGAAAAGGCCTTGCCAGGCAATGGTGACAGGCAAATAGATAATATATTAAGTATTTTTTGCAGCGCATCGGCAAATGACCCAATATAGTCTGGACTTGGCCTGGCAAGACAGGACGTCCGCTGCAGACATGGCACTGCCTTGCCCAGACAGAAAAGATGGCCCGCAGAGGCCGGGCGATAGCACACGCCATCGCACCGGATTGACATCTACATCGTCAGAAACAGAAGGTGACGGGCCACAGGCTGCCACCGGAGAAATGCATCAGGAGGTCCACCATGCTGGCTGAGGTTCGCCATTTCAATGATGCCCAGTGCCATGCCGCGCACTTGCCCGGCTGGCAACAGGTATACGACCAGATCAGCGGCGGGCGGTTTTACAGCTCGCTGTCCCGCCTGAACACCGGCCATCTGGAAGTGTTCCGCGAAGCTTTCAACCAGCGCGTGGTGCAATACGGCCGCGCGCCAGCCGACATGGTGCACTTTGCCATTCCCATCCACGCCCCGCTGCCCCTCACCCTGCAAGGCCGCGCGGTAGGCTGTCATGCCATTACCGCCCTGCGCAGCAATGAAGAATTCATCATGCATGCGCCTGCCGAGGTGGACTCCATCCAGCTGTCGGTACGCAATGAAGACCTGGCCGCACTGGCACCGGAGTTTTACCAGCAGCTGAACAGCAAACGCCAATGGCAGCCGGTAATCCAGATTCCGCCCGAACAACTGGCCCACACCCGCCACTTGCTGCTGAGCGTGTTTGAACAGGCCGTGGAAAACCCGGACCTGATGCGCTTTGCCGGCAGCCAGAAGCTGGTACAACACCAGCTGATCAGCCTGCTGCTGGACCTGCTGCACGGCAGCGTGCCGGAGCGCGCCATCAACCTTACCCATGCCACCCACTGTGACATCGTGCGGCGCAGTCAGGCCATCGTGCTGGCCAGCAGCGACGAACCGGTGACCGTGCTGGACCTGTGCCAGCAGCTGCGCATCAGCCGACGCACCCTGCAAAACAGCTTCCAGCTGATTGCCGGCACCACGCCGGTGGATTACCTGCGCTCAATCCGGCTCAATGCGGTACGGCGCATGCTGCTGTCGCCGGAACATGCCGGGCTGGGCGTGCGCGATGCCGCCGGGCACTGGGGCTTTTACCACCTGGGACATTTTGCCCGCGACTACCGCAAGCTGTTTTGCGAGCTGCCATCGGAAACCCGCCAGCGCAGCCTGCTGCAGTAAGACACGCCAGACTGACTGTCTTGCCTACCCTCCATGCTGCAGGCGGTAGGCACTGGGCTTGCTGCCCGTTTCACGCAGGAAGAAGCGGGAAAAATACGCCGGGTCCTTGAAGCCCAGGTGATAGGCAATTTCGTTTACCGACCCGGCGGAATACATCAACAAGCGCTTGGCTTCCTGCAACAGCCGGTCATGCACCAGCCGCTTGGACGGCAAATCCGCCATGCGCCGGCAAATATCATTCAGCCGCGACTCGGTCACCCCCATTTCCTCGCCATAGCGCCACAGCGGCCAGTGCTCGCGAAAATGCGCTTCGATCAAGGCATTGAAGCGATGGAAAACCTGCAAGTCCTCGCGGCGGCATTGCCGGCTGTGCTCGCCCTGCGCACTCAGGCGCAAGGCCGTCACCAGTACCAGCTGCACCAGGCCGTGCAGCGCGGCCTCGCGCCCTACTGCGTCATGGCCATACTCCTCGGCCAGCAAGGCCAGCAGCTGTGGTAGCTGTTGTGCAGCAGCCCCGTCGGCCAGTTCAACGCAAAACGGCTGCATCAGCCCTGCCTCGCGCTGCGTTAGCGGCAAGGTATGCAATAACTGGCGCGCCAGTTCCTGCCGCACGGTCAGCACATAGCCGTCGGTATCAGCTTCGGTGATGAAGGCATGCGGCACGGTGGGTGGGGTAAAGAAAAACAGCGGAGCCTGCGCCACATAGTGCTGATCTTCCAGATACAGCCGTATCTGTCCGCTGGCCAGATAATGCAGCTGGAAAAAGCGGTCGTGCCGGTGCACCGGCATATTGCGGCCAAAAAACTCCGCCAGCTTGCCAAAGGCTTCCACATTGATATCCGACTCACCATAGCGACTGTCATACACCTTGCCGATGTCGATATTGGGAATCGGGGTACGGCTTTCCTGCTTCATGGCGGCTCCATGCTGTCATGTGCGCAAAATGCCACATGCCGACTGATTTCCATCTTTTGTACAGCAAGCATTTTCCAGCTGCAAGCCACAGCCGGCTCCTACCCTTTGTATTGATTGGCTTTCTCGCATTTCCAAGCAGTATTCCAGCGAAAACGAATAAACCAGCGTTCACAGTAATTCCATGAAAAGTACAGTTAATTCCTTAGAAAATGCGGCATGCCACATGGCATAGTGGGCAGCAACAGCGCTTGCAGCAGATAAAGCGCGTTGACAAAGACGGAAGCAGGCCCGTATAAAGTTAATATATTAAATAAATGGTCAGCCCCGCTGTCCACCACCACAACAAGGAAGAGACCGATGAAGCAAGGCCGCATCGTGCTGAACCAGCAAGCCCGCCACGTGACCGCGCTGGCCGATGGCAAGCTGCTGCTGGACAACGGCAATCCGCTGGCAGACTCCCCGCAATGGCTGGCTCCGGCCAGCGGCACCGTGTATGGCGTGGCACTGAACCACCGCAGCCTGCTGGAACAGCTGGAAGCCGAATTCCAGCAGCCGCCCTACCAGAAAGCCCCGGCCACGCCGGTGCTGTTCATCAAGCCGCGCAATACCCACGCCGGCCACGGCAGCGCCATTGCCCTGCCCACCCAGGCGGGCAAGGTGTTTGCCGGTGGTGCACTGGGTGTGGTGCTTGGCAAGGTGGCCAGCAAGGTGGCAGTCGAACAGGCACTGGCTGTCGTGGCTGGCTACACCGTGGTGAATGAAATCAGCCTGGAAGAAACCAGCTTCTACCGCCCGGCCGTCAAGGCCAAGTGCCGCGACGGTTTCTGCCCGATGGGCCCGTGGCAGGTGGATGCCGCTGCCATCGACCCGCTGAACGTGGAAATCCGCAGTTACCTGAATGGCGAGCTGGCTGAAACCCATCACAGCCGCGACTGGTTGCGCTCCGTGCCGCAGCTGATTGCCGCCCTCAGCCAGTTCATGACCTTGCAGCCGGGGGACGTGATCATCCCAGCCACCCCGCTGCGCCAGCTGGAAATCCGCCCCGGCGACACCGTGGCGGTGGAAATCGACGGCATCGGTCGCCTGGAAAACCGCCTGATCGCCGAGGAGAGCGCCCAATGAAACACGCCCGCATCCGCCTGCCCGGTGAGGCAGACATCCACGCAGTTCTGGTGAATGACGACCACTCGGTACAGCTGGCCGATGGCCGCCGCTTTGCCGAAGAGGCGGTCGAATGGCTGCCGCCGGCAGAAGGCACGGTGTTCGCGCTGGGGCTGAACTATGCCGACCACGCCGCCGAGCTGGCCTTCAAGGCCCCGACCGAGCCATTGGTGTTCCTCAAGTCACCGGCCACCCTCACCGGCCACCGGCAGGTATCGGTTCGCCCGGACAACATCACGTACATGCATTACGAATGCGAGCTGGTGGTGATCATCGGCAAAACCGCCAAGAACGTCAGCCGCGAACAGGCGATGGACTACGTGGCCGGCTACAGCGTGTGCAATGACTACGCCGTACGTGACTACCTGGAAAACTACTACCGGCCCAATCTGCGGGTGAAAAACCGCGACACCCTCACCCCGATCGGCCCTTGGTGGGTGGACCGCGACGACGTGGCCAACCCGGCCAGCCTCACCCTGCGCACCTGGGTGAATGGCGAGCTGCGCCAGCAGGGCAACACCAGCGACATGGTGTTCGACATTCCTTATCTGATTGCCTACCTCAGCAGCTTCATGACCCTGTCCCCCGGCGACATGATCGCCACCGGCACGCCGGAAGGATTGGCTGATGTGGTGCCGGGCGATGAGGTGATTGTCGAGGTGGAAGGCGTGGGCCGTCTGGTCAACCACATTGTCAGCGAGGCGCAGTACGCCGACAGGCTGCTGACAAAGTGATTTGATGAGATTGCACTGGACCCGGCAAAGCCGGGCCTTTCAACAAACTGATTGATTCCGCAGCCTTTCCATCTATTCCCGATCCCTTTGGCCTTGCCCTGCCAATTGAAGAAGGGCGCCTCGCTTTCTGCTTAGAAAGCGAGAGGGGGTTGTCAATAATCGGCTGAACGATTACCCGGCGCAGCCCGGTAGACGGCGCGCCTGCACAGGAGAACACAAGATGATCAAACACTGGATCAACGGCCGCGAGGTCGAGAGCAAAGAAGTCTTTGAAACCGTCAACCCGGCCACCGGCGAAGTGATTACCGAAGTCGCCTCCGGCGGTGCCGACGAAATCAACGCCGCCGTGGCCGCCGCCAAGGAAGCCTTTCCCAAGTGGGCAGGTACTCCGGCCAAGGAACGCGCCAGGATCATGCGCCGTCTGGGCGAGCTGATCGACCAGAACGTGCCCATGCTGGCCGAGCTGGAAACACTGGACACCGGCCTGCCGATTCACCAGACCAAAAACGTGCTGATTCCGCGCGCCTCGCACAACTTCGATTTCTTCGCCGAAGTGTGTACCCGCATGAACGGCCACAGCTACCCGGTGGACGACAGCATGCTCAACTACACGCTGTACCAGCCGGTGGGCGTGTGCGGCCTGGTGTCGCCGTGGAATGTGCCCTTCATGACTGCCACCTGGAAAACCGCGCCCTGCCTGGCGCTGGGCAATACTGCGGTACTGAAGATGTCCGAGCTGTCGCCGCTCACGGCAAACGAGCTGGGCCGTCTGGCGCTGGAAGCCGGTGTGCCGCCCGGCGTGTTCAATGTGGTGCAGGGCTATGGCGCCACCGCAGGGGATGCGCTGGTGCGCCATCCGGATGTCCGCGCCGTGTCGTTTACCGGCGGCACCGCCACCGGCAAGCGCATCATGCAGAATGCCGGGCTGAAGAAGTTTTCCATGGAGCTGGGCGGCAAGTCGCCGGTGCTGATTTTTGCCGATGCCGATCTGGACCGCGCACTGGACGCCGCGCTGTTCACCATCTTCTCGCTCAATGGCGAACGCTGCACCGCAGGCAGCCGCATCTTCATCCAGCGCCCGGTGTACGACAAGTTTGTCGAGGAATTCGCCGCGCGCGCCAAGCGCCTGATTGTTGGTGATCCGCAAGACCCGAAAACCCAGGTCGGCTCCATGATCACCCCGCAGCACTACGACAAGGTCACCGGCTATATCCGCATCGGCATGGAAGAAGGCGCCCGTCTGGTGGCCGGTGGTCTGGAACGCCCGGCCGGCCTGCCCGCCCATCTGGCACGTGGCAACTTCATCCAGCCCACGGTGTTTGCCGATGTGGACAACCGCATGCGCATTGCGCAGGAAGAAATCTTCGGCCCGGTGGTGTGCCTGATGCCGTTTGACGACGAGGCCGACGCGCTGCGGCTGGCCAACGATGTGGAATACGGCCTGGCGTCCTATATCTGGACCCAGGACATCGGCAAGGCCCACCGCCTGGCCCGTGGCATCGAAGCCGGCATGGTGTTCATCAACAGCCAGAACGTGCGCGACCTGCGCCAGCCCTTTGGTGGCGTGAAAGCCTCCGGCACCGGGCGCGAGGGGGGCGAATACAGCTTCGAGGTGTTTGCCGAAATCAAGAACGTCTGCATTTCGATGGGCAGCCACCATATTCCTCGCTGGGGCCTGTGAACTTATCGCCACTAACAAAAACCCTGCTGCGGCGTTGCGCCTCCTAGCCGTACTGCTTGTGCTGTCTGCGTCGGCGCGACTTGCATCAGGGACCTTGCACTATTTTGTTAGCAGCTGAAAAACAACAGATGGTCAGGGCGCCACAGAACGCCCGGCCTCTTGGCTGTGGCACACATCAATGCCCACTGCCCTCACGACTACAAAGGAGACACTCCATGGGACAACTCGCCCTGGCGGCCAAGATCACGCATGTGCCGTCGATGTATCTTTCCGAACTACCCGGCCAGCACCAAGGCTGCCGTCAGGCCGCCATCGACGGCCACAAGGAAATCGGCCGCCGCTGCCGCGAACTGGGGGTGGACACCATCGTGGTGTTCGATACCCACTGGCTGGTGAACTCCGGCTACCACATCAATTGCGCCCCGGCGTTTGAAGGGGTCTACACCTCCAACGAACTGCCGCATTTCATCAAGAACCTGCCCTATGCCTATCCGGGCAATCCGGCGCTGGGCCAGTTGCTGGCCGATGCCGCCACCAAGGCCGGGGTACACACCCGCGCACACGATGCCACCACGCTGGCACTGGAGTACGGCACGCTGGTGCCGATGCGCTACATGAATGCCGACCAGCATTTCAAGGTGGTGTCGGTGTCCGCCATGTGCACGGTGCACAACCTGGCCGACAGCGCCCGGCTGGGCATGGCCATGCGTCAGGCGGTGGAAGAACAGTACGACGGCAAAGTGGCCTTCCTCGCCAGCGGTTCACTGTCACACCGCTTTGCCCAGAACGGCGTGGCCGAGCAATACCTGCACAAGGTATGGAGCCCCTTCCTTGAAACCTTCGACCACGAAGTGGTGGACATGTGGCAGCGCGGCGACTGGAAAACCTTCTGCGCCATGCTGCCGGAGTATGCGGAAAAGTGTCATGGCGAAGGCTTCATGCACGACACCGCCATGCTGCTGGGCGCGCTGGGCTGGGACGAATACCAGGGCAAGGCCGAGGTGATCACGCCTTATTTTGGCAGCTCCGGCACCGGCCAGATCAACGTGGTACTTCCCGTCTGATTGCTTGCCCAACACGGCCAGCCCTGCCCCGGCAGGCTGGCAGTTTTCCCCGGAGGATTCCATGCCGCATTTCATCGTCGAATGTACCGACAATATCCGCGAGCAGGCCGACTTGCCCGGCCTGTTCGAAAAAGCCCATGCCTACCTGATTGGCACCGGTCTGTACCCGGTGGCGGGCATCCGCAGCCGCGCCATCTGGCTGGACACCTGGCGCATGGCCGATGGCGAGGCCGACTACGCCTTTGTCCACATGAGCCTGAAAATCGGCCACGGCCGTACGTTTGAAGAACGCGAGCGCACCGCCGAGGGCCTGTTTGCGCTGATCAAGCAGCACTTTGCCCCGCTGTTCGATGCCCGCTACCTGGCCCTCACTTTTGAACTGAGCGAGCTGGACGCCAGGCTCAGCTACAAGCACAACAACGTCCATCAGCGCTTCAGATAAACCGCCATGCATACCGCAAGTCAGGCACAGCAACAGGTGCGGCTGATCGTGCTGCTGGGGGTGCTGGTGGCCTTCGGCCCGCTGTCCATCGACATGTATCTGCCCGCCCTGCCCGCCATTGCGGCGGATCTGGCCGCGCCGGTGGCACGCATCCAGCTGACCATAGGCAGCTTTCTGGCCGGTTTTTGCGGCGGCATGCTGCTGTACGGCCCGCTGTCCGACCGCTATGGCCGCCGCCCGGTATTGCTGACCGGCCTCAGCCTGTATGTGCTGGCCAGCCTGGCTTGCGCTGCGGCGCAAACGGCAGAACAGCTGATTGCCCTGCGCGTGCTGCAAGCCATGGGTGGCGGCGCGGCCACGGTGATGGCGCGCGCCATCGTGCGCGATGCCTTTCCGCTGACGGAGGCCAGCCATGTGCTGACGCTGATGCAGCAGATCACCATGATCGCCCCCTTGCTGGCACCGCTGCTGGGTGGCTGGCTGTTGCTGCTGGCCGGTTGGCGCAGCCTGTTTTTGTTGCTGGCGCTGATTGGCGCGGCATCGCTGGCCGTGGTGGCACTGCGCCTGCCGGAAAGCCACCCGCCCAGTGGCCGCAGCGACATCACGCTGGGCAAAGCCTTCCGTGCCTATGGCCACCTGCTGCAACACCTGCCCACCATGGGCTACAGCCTGGCGCTGGGCCTGAGCTTTGGCGCGATGTTCGCCTACATCACCGGCTCGCCCTTTGTGTACATCCAGTACTTCGGCGTGGCCGCGCAGCATTACGGCTATCTGTTCGGGCTGAATATCGTCGCCATCGTGCTGTTCAGCCAGCTCAACCGCTACCTGCTGCGACGGCATGCCATCGACAGCCTGTTGCAATGGCAATGCGGCGTAGTGGCGCTGGCCGGGCTGGCGCTGTGGCTGCTGGGCGCGCACAGCCTGTGGCTGACCGTGCTGCCACTGCTGTTCAGCGTGGGCATGACCGGCAGCATCGGCCCCAATGCCATGGCGCGGCTCTTGCAACTGCATGCCGACCGGGCCGGTGCGGTGATGGCGCTGGCGGTATCCGGCCAGTTTGGCTGCGGCATGCTGGCCAGCGCACTGGTGGCCAGCCTGTTTGACGGCAGCCCGCGCGCCATGTGTCTGCTGGTGATGGCCTGCGGTATCGCCGCCTGGCTGAGTCTGCAATTGATCCGTTTTTCCCGGAAACCGACATGAACACCGAATCCCGCCCATCCGCGTCCCTGCTGCGTGAACAGGCTTATATCAACGGCCAATGGCTGACCGGCGCGCAACAGTTTGCCGTGCACAACCCGGCCAGCGGCGCACTGCTGGCCCGGGTGGCGGATCTTGGCGCAGCAGAAACCTGCACGGCCATTAAGGCCGCCCATGCTGCCCTGCCCGCCTGGCGCGCACTGAGCGCGCAGCAGCGCGCCACCATGCTGCTGCGCTGGCATGCGCTGATCCTGCAACACCAGCAGGAGCTGGCGGCGCTGATCAGCCAGGAGCAAGGCAAACCGCCAGCCGAGAGCACCGGCGAAATTGCCTACGGTGCCAGCTATATCGAATGGTTTGCCGAGGAGGGAAAACGGGTTTACGGCGAAGTGATTCCCAGCCCATTTGCCGACAAGCGCCTGCTCACCGTGCGCCAGGGCGTGGGCGTGGTGGCGGCCATTACGCCGTGGAATTTCCCCCACGCCATGATTACCCGCAAGGTGGCCCCGGCGCTGGCCGCCGGCTGTACCGTGGTGTTGAAACCGGCCGCCGAAACGCCCTTGTCCGCACTGACGCTGGCGGCTCTGGCCGAACAGGCAGGCCTGCCGCCCGGCGTATTCAATGTCGTCACAGGTACCGATGCGGTGGCCATCGGCGCTGAACTGACCGGCAGCCCGCTGGTGCGGGCGCTGAGCTTCACCGGCTCCACCGCCGTGGGCAAATTGCTGATGCGCCAGTGCGCCGACACGGTGAAAAAACTGGGGCTGGAGCTGGGCGGCAATGCGCCCTTCATCGTGTTTGACGATGCCGATCTGGATGCCGCCGTGCAGGGCGCGCTGTTTGCCAAATTCCGCAACAGCGGCCAGACCTGTGTCTGCGCCAACCGCCTGCTGGTGCAGGACGGCATCTACGATGCCTTTGCCGACAGACTCGCCGCTGCCGTGGCCGCGCTACAGGTTGGCCCGGCCAGCGAACCCGGCATGCAGCAAGGCCCGCTGATCAGCCAGGCAGCGGTGGCCAAGGTGCAGCGCCATATAGCCAACGCCGTCAGCCTGGGGGCAAGGGTGCTTAGCGGCGGTGCGCCGCATGCACGCGGCGGCAACTTCTTTCAGCCCACCGTGCTGGCCGATGTCACCGAACAGATGCTGGTGGCACAGGAGGAAACCTTTGGCCCGCTGGCTCCGCTGATCCGCTTTCACGACGAAGCCGAGGCCATCCGTCTGGCCAATAGCGGCGAGTCGGGCCTCGCCGCCTACTTCTTCAGCCGCGATGTAAGCCGTTGCTGGCGGGTGGCCGAAGCCATCGAAGCGGGGATGGTGGGCATCAACGAAGGGGCCATTTCCACCGCCGTCGCCCCGTTTGGCGGCATCAAGCAGTCCGGGCTGGGCCGCGAAGGCGGACGGCTGGGGCTGGAAGAATTCATGGAAACCAAATACCTGTGCTTTGGCGGCATCGCCAACTGAGGAGACCACATGCTGACGCAAGACATCATCCACACTACCGCCCGCCGCCTGCATCAGGCCGAACAGCAACGCGAGCAGATCCGCCAGATTTCGCTGGACTACCCGGACATCACTATTGAAGACGCCTATGCCATCCAGCGCTGCTGGGTGGAGATGAAACTGGCAGAAGGCAGGACGATCAAGGGCCACAAGATCGGCCTGACTTCGCGTGCCATGCAGATGTCCTCGCAGATCAACGAACCGGACTACGGCACCCTGCTGGACGACATGTTCTTCAATGATGGCAGCGACATTCCTACCAGCCGCTTCATCGTGCCGCGGGTGGAAGTGGAGCTGGCCTTCATCCTGGGTAAGGAGCTGAAAGGCCCGGACATCACCCTGTTCGATGTGTATCAGGCCACCGATTTTGTCATTCCGGCACTGGAAATCATCGACGCGCGCAGCCAGTCCATCGACCCGGCATCCGGTCGCCCGCGCAAGGTGTTCGATACCATTTCCGACAACGCTGCCAATGCCGGCGTGGTGATGGGCGGCCGCCCGGTGAAGCCATCCGAGCTGGACCTGCGCTGGGTATCTGCGCTGATGTACCGCAACGGGGTGATCGAGGAATCCGGCGTGGCCGCAGCGGTGCTGAACCACCCGGCCAATGGCGTGGCCTGGCTGGCCAACAAGCTGGCGCCGTTTGATGTCAGCCTCAAGCCCGGTCAGGTGATTCTGGGTGGCTCCTTCACCCGCCCGGTGCCGGCGCGGGCTGGCGATACCTTCCATGTGGACTATGGGCCGCTGGGTGCCATCAGCTGCCGCTTTGTTTAGATCAGCGAACAAAAACCCTGCTGCTGCGTTGCGCCTCCTGGCCGTACACCTTGTACTGTCTGCGTCGGCGCGCCTTGCATCAGGGGCGCTGCGCTATTTTGTCAGCTGCTCTTGTTTTTTAAGGAAAATTCCATGCAGAACCCATCCAACCGCTTCAAGGCTGCGCTGAAAAACGGCGAAGTACAGATCGGCCTGTGGCTGAGCCTGGCCAGCCCCTACAGCGCCGAGCTGCTGGCCGGTGCCAGTTTCGACTGGCTGCTGATCGACGGCGAACACGCGCCCAACACACTTACCGACATGCTGGGCCAGCTGCAGGCCATCGCCCCCTACCCCAGCCACCCGGTAGTGCGCCCGGTATGGAACGACCCGGTGCGCATCAAGCAGATTCTGGACATTGGCGCGCAAACCCTGCTGCTGCCCATGGTGCAGACCGCCGAAGAAGCGGCACTGGCGGTAGCCGCCACCCGCTATCCACCGCATGGCATCCGCGGAGTGGGCAGCGCCATTGCCCGCGCCTCGCGCTGGAACCGCATCGAGGGCTACCTCAAGCATGCGGAAGACGAGCTGTGCGTGCTGGTGCAGATCGAAACCCGTCAGGGTCTTAACAATCTGGACGCCATTGCCGCCACACCCGGCGTGGATGGCGTGTTCATCGGCCCGGCAGATTTGTCCGCCGACATGGGCTATCTGGGCCAGCCAGCCCACCCGGAAGTACAAGCCGCCATCGAACAGGCCATCGCCCGCATCCGCGCCCAGGGCAAGGCGGCCGGCATCCTGATGGCTGATGAAAAACTGGCCCGTCACTATATCGAGCTTGGCGCGCAGTTTGTCGCCGTGGGCGTGGACAGCACCGTGCTGGCGCGTAGTGCCGAAGCACTGGCCGGTCGCTTCAAGACTGGCGGTCAGCAAGCCGGTGCCAGTGGTGTGTACTGAAACAAAACCGGGCAGCCCGCTGGGCTGTCCGCTGGCACTGTGTCCAGCCACCAGATAATTAATATATTCAATTAACCACAACCGAAAGGACCGCACAGCCACATCGCACACCGCAGCAAGGCAACAAGGTGATCTGCCAGCAAGAGCAGGCACCACGACAAAGGACAACACGCCGGAACGCTCCCGGCACGATAAATGAGGAGAAGTGCATGAGTCTGGATAAAGCCACGACCTGCCACACCGCGCCCAACCTGATGGATCAGGCGCACAAGGACGACACACAGCAAGAACAGCGGGTAATCCGCAAAGTCTCCGGACGCCTGATCTGGTTTCTGTTCATCCTGTTCGTATTTTCCTTTCTGGACCGTATCAACATCGGCTTTGCCGGCCTCACCATGGCCAAAAGCCTGAACCTGACGGCCACCATGTTCGGCTTTGCCGCCACCATTTTTTACATCACCTACGTGTTGTGCGGCATCCCCAGCAACATGATGCTCAGCCGCATCGGTGCGCGGCGCTGGATGGCCGGCATCATGGTGGCCTGGGGCTTTGCCTCCACCGCCACCATGTTTGCCCATGACGCCACCAGCCTGTACATCCTGCGCGCACTGGTGGGCATTACCGAAGCCGGCTTCCTGCCCGGTATGCTGGTCTACCTCACTCTCTGGTTTCCACGCGTCTACCGCGCCCGCGCCAATGCCCTGTTCATGATTGCCATGCCGGTAACGGCAGCGCTGGGCTCGGTGGTATCCGGCTATCTGCTGGAAATGGACGGCATCTGGCAACTGGCCGGCTGGCAGTGGCTGTTTCTGGTGGAAGGCCTGCCCTCAGCCGTGCTGGGCGTGGTGGTGTGGTTTTATCTGGATGACTCGCCGGCCAAGGCAAAATGGCTCAGCCCGGACGAAAAGCGTTGCTTGCAAGGCATGCTGGACGCCGAAGCACACCAGCCGGCCCAGCAACATTCCGGCGTAATGCACGAACTGCTGCAACCGACGGTGCTGAAATTCGCCTTCGCCTATTTCTGCCTGGTCAACACGCTGAGCATGGTGAATATCTGGGTGCCGCAAATCGTCAAAAGCTTCAATGCCGGCAGCAGCAATGTCACCATCGGCATCCTGGCCGCCATTCCGCAGCTGGGCACCATTTTGCTGATGCTGTGGTGGGGCGCGCGTTCCGACCGCACCCAGGAGCGCAAATGGCACACCGTGCTGCCCATGCTGTTTGCCGCAGCAGGCTGGCTGCTGACCGCCTATGCCGGCGACCCGGTGGTGCGGCTGGCCGGCATCGTGATGGCATCGGCCGGTTCCTTTACCGCCATGACCATTTTCTGGACCACCCCGGACACCACGCTGTCGACCAAGGCCAAGGCGGTGGGCATTGCGCTGATCAACGCCACCGGCAATATCGGTTCGGCGCTCAGCTCCTTCGTGGTGGGCTGGCTGAAGGACATGTCGCACAGCTTCACCAGCGGCCTGTTGTATGCGGTAGCCGCCTTGCTGATCGGTGCGCTGGTGTTTCTGCTGATTCCGCTGCAAAAGCCGGCCCGCCACTGAACCATTAACCCTTCCCTATTTACCTGCACGGTGTCCGGCATCAAGGCCGCACACCGCGACGGCCTGCGCCTGACAATCGGCAACGCAGGCCCAAACCGGAGCCATATCATGCAAGGCAAACATTTTTGGGCAGCCCTGTTCCTGCTGCCGCTACTGGCCCACGCCGACGTCACCCTGTACGGCACACTGGACGAAACCATCGAATCGGTAGGTACCCGTGGTGCTGCCAATGGTCAGCCCGGCAGCAGCGTGCGCCGCATCAGTTCGGACAGCTCGCTGATCGGCTTCAAGGGCCGTGAAGAGCTGGGCAACGGACTGAGCGCCTACTGGCAGCTGGAGAGCAATCTGTGGCTGGACAGCGCGCCGTCCTATGCCACCTTTGGCACCCGCGACAGCTTTGTCGGCTTCGCCACGCCTGCCGGCAATGTGCAGGCCGGCCTGATCAGCCCGCCTACCCGCGTGGTGGCCGGCATGCTGGATGTCAATCAGGGCAATACCGGCATTGGCATGTCCGGCGCGCTGCTGGGCAAGCTGGGCAATATCCTGTCCGCTGACGGCCTGCTGAAGAGCTATGGCAGCGCCACCCCGGCCGACGGCAATGGCAACACCCTGGTGCGCACCAGCCCCTTCGACACCCGCCGCAAGAATGCCGTGCAGTACACCAGCCCCAGCTGGCAGGGGCTGACGGCAACCGTGGGCTATGACGCGGTGGAAACACGCGCCGCCGGTGCCAGTCATACCGCCAGCGTGTTTGACCTCGGGCTGAGCTATCGCGGTGGCCCATGGCTGCTGACCTCCGCTTACGAGCGCATCGACACCGGTGTGGATGATGCTGCCAGCAGCACAACCCAGTTCCGCCAGGTGTGGAACCTGCGCGCAGGTGGCTATTACCGTTTTGGCGAAGTCAGCCGTATCGGCCTGCTGCTTGACCACACCGATGGCAAGCTCACGCCCACGGCCGCCGCCAGTTATCAGGGCAGCAGCCTCAGCCAGAATGTGTGGTATGCCCAGGCCGTTATCGGCGTCGGCGACCATGGACGGCTGATCAGCCAGTATGGCGAGTCCGGCAAGCTGCAAGGCAGCACAGCCAGCGATAGCGGACGGGCACGCCATGCCGAGCTGGGCTACGAATACGACCTGTCGCGTCACACCACCCTGAAAGCCCTCTATGCGCAAATCCGGAATCATGGCAGCGCTGCCTATGATTTCGGCTTCAGCAGTATTGGCAGTGTGCCTGCTGGCAGTACGGTACACGGACTGGCCATGGGGCTGCGCCACAGCTTCTGACGCCAAACTCGCTCCAGATGGGCAGATTCTCCTTTCAGCTGCACCATCCTTGTCAGCCACCCCTTGCCGGGTGGCTGTTTTTTTGCCGCATCTGCCTTTTGGTGCAGGGTCGAAGAAATCCATGAAAAGTACAGTAATCAACCTGAAACTTGTATTTCATGGCTGCAATATGGCCTACATAATGCAGTCAGCACGTCGCGCTTTTACGCGCGGCAGACGATAACAACACCAAGTGCCAGCTGGCTGCCGTATTTCATTGCTCACGGCACGAATACTTAACTTGTTAATAAAATACATGCAACAGGAGACATTCATGAGTGAGAACACACTGCTGACCCGGCTGCAGCAAATCCTGCCGAAAATCGCCGCCAACGCAGACAAGGCCGAAGCCATGCGGCAGGTGCCGGAACAAAACATCCGCCTGCTCAAAGGCATTGGCATGCATCGCGCCTTCCAGCCGAAGAAATACGGCGGGCTGGAAATCTCCCTGCCGGAATTTGCTGACTGCGTGGCCGCACTGGCCGGTGCCTGTGGCGGCACCGCCTGGGCATTCAGCCTGCTGTGCACTCATAGCCACCAGCTGGCCATGTTCTCGCAACAATTGCAGGACGAAGTATGGGCCAACAACCCGGACGCCACCGCCAGCAGCAGCATTGCCCCGTTCAGCCAGATCGAGGAAGCCGAGGGTGGCGTGTACCTGAGCGGCGAAATGGGCTGGAGCAGCGGTTGCGATCATGCCGAATGGGCCATTGTCGGCATGCGCCGCAAAAATGCCGAGGGCGAACTGGTCTACAGCTTTGGCGTGCTGCCACGCAGTGACTATGAAATCCGCGACAACTGGTTTGCCATGGGCATGAAAGGCAGCGGCTCCAAAACCCTGGTGATTCGCAATGCCTTCATCCCCAATCACCGTATCGAAGCGGCCAAGGACATGATGGAAGGCCGCTCCAGCGGCTTTGGCCTGTATCCGGACAGCGATATTTTCACCACGCCGTACCGCCCCTATTTTGCCAGCGGCTTTGCCGCCATCAGCCTGGGTATTGCCGAACGCATGTTGCAGGCCTTCAAGGACAAAACTGCCAACCGCGTGCGGGCCTACACCGGTGCCAGCGTCGGCACTGCCACGCCTGCCCTCATGCGCCTGGCAGAGTCCACCCACCAGGTGGCTGCCGCCCGCGCCTTGCTGGAAAAGACCTGGCAGGATCATGCAGAACACGGCCGTCGCCGTGCCTACCCGGACCGCCTTACACTGGCCTATTGGCGTACCAATCAGGCTTATGCGGTCAAGATGTGCATCGAAGCGGTGGATCGCCTGTTCAGCGCCGCCGGTGCCACCAGCTGGATGGAAGGCAACGAGCTGCAACGCCTGTTCCGTGACTCGCACATGACCGGTGCCCACGCTTATACCGACTACGATGTCTGCGCCCAGATCCTTGGCCGCGAACTGATGGGACTGGAACCCGACCCCAGCATGGTCTGACACCACCCCACAACAAGCAAAACAAGGAGATGAGGATGACAAGCAAACCACCGGCCAGTGTGGATGACCCACGCCTGTTCCGCCGCGCGCTGGGTAACTTTGCCACCGGCGTCACCGTGATGACGGCCTGCGATAGCGATGGACAAAAAGTGGGCGTCACCGCCAATAGTTTCAACTCGGTATCGCTCGACCCACCGCTGATTCTTTGGAGCATAGACAAGCGCTCCGGCAGCTATCCGGTATTTGCCTCGGCCAGTCACTTTGCCGTCAATATCCTGGCAGCCGACCAGATCAGCCTGTCCAACCGCTTTGCCCGCCAGAGCGACGACCGCTTTGCCGGTGTACCGCACACGCAGGGCGCTGGTGGCACGCCGCTGCTGGAGGACTGCGCCGCCCGCTTCGTGTGCGAACGCCATGCCATACATGATGGCGGAGATCACTGGATCATGCTGGGCAAGGTGGTGGCACTGGACGACTTTGGCCGGGCACCCCTGCTCTACCATCAGGGCAGTTATGCCATGGCATTGCCGCATGGCCTGCAGCAAAAGAAAGAAGAAAGCAGCCCGGCAGACCGGCAATGGCAAAAGCGGCTGGATGGAAATGTCTACTACCTGCTGACCCAGGCAGTACGGGCCTACCAGCAACATTACCAGCCATTGCAACTGGCCACCGGGCTGCGTACCAGCGAGGCACGCATGCTGCTGGTGATGGAACAGGGCCTGGATATGGCATCCATGCACGGCGAGGTCAACATGCCGGACAGGGAAGTGGAACAAGCCGCCCAGATGCTGATACGCAAGGAGCTGATCAGCCTGCAAGGACAGCATTATCAGCTGACCCAGCAAGGCAAGCTGCATGCCGAGGCCTTGCATGACCTGGCCGAGCAACAACAAGCCGCCATGCTGGCCAGTTTCACGCCCGATGAAATCGCCACCTTCCGCCGGATTCTGCAGGCCATCATCAGTCGGCGCTGAGCGTAATGCATCGCCATGAAAAAGAGCTGTCGGGAAACCGGCAGCTCTTTTGCTGTCATGCAGGCCTGTGATTGGCTCAGGACAAGCTACGCAATTGCCGGGCCAGCATCTGCAAGCGCAAGTCCAGATCCGCCAGCAGTATTTCCAGCTGTTCGGCATTGCCGGTCTTGCAGATTTTCTCCTGCTGCTCGCACGAGCGTACTACCTGCCGGGCATCAATCAGGCGCGCCGCACCCTTGATCTTGTGCAACATCTGGGCAAGGCCATTCCAGTCCCGCTCGGCAAAGCATGCCTTGGCGGCGGCAAAGTCCTGCTGGTTGCTTTCGAGCAGCTTGCTGACAAACTTCTCTATCAGATCCTGATTGCCATCAAACAAGGCAGACAGGCTGCTGGCTTCATACACCGGCAATCGTTGCATGCAGACATCCAGGCTGTAGCGCAGCAGCACAGTATGCAAAAACGGCAAGGTAACCGGTTTAGGCAGCAGGATATTGAAGCCTGCTTCCTGCGCACGTTGTTGATCCCGTTCGGAAGGGTCAGCCGATATGCCAATGGCCGGGCGCTGCTCACCCGCGGCCCGCAGCTGTTGCACCAGGTCAAACCCTCCCAGCTGCGGCATGCTCAAATCGGTCAGCAAGCAATCAAACTGCCCCTGCTGCCATTGAGTCAGCGCATCCAGTCCGTTACTGACCCCCACCACCTGGCAACCCAGTCGCAGCAACTGGCTGTTAAGCAGAAAAAGATTGGCCAGATTATCCTCTGCAACCAGTACCCGCGGTTGCAACCCTTCGGCCCACAGATCCGACTCGGGCGTGCCGGCTCCTTCGTTTGGTCCGTAAGGGCTGGAAGCAGAATCCGCCGCGCGTGCTTGCAAGCGGTGGCCGATGCACCGCCGCATTGAAATCCATTGATGATATGACATGACACTGACACCTGTTTGTGATTATCCGCCGCGTTCCAGCACGTTCAGAAGCTCAGACTGGCGCTGGCAGCGTACCGACCATGAGCCTCTCTAAGCTTAGAAAAGGCAATGCAATCACTATCCGGGTTATTTCTTAACAAACAATAGGAAATTTCTGATCATGTATCGCCAAACATCCCGACGCTGCCAAAGCCAGCATGGCAGCCCCGCACACACACACCGGAGGGCAGGCATTTAGACAGCGTACGCACAACGCGCTACATTGTTGTCTGCACCATCTTCAAGCCGGCATTTGATGGCGGCATCATCGGAGCCCTCATGATTCATCACCAACATCCATTGACATCCAGTTGCCTGGGAACGCAGCGCCAGCTCTCCAGCTTTCACTTCGGCCAGCCGGGCTCCAGCGCCGGGAAGGCTTATATCCAGGCATCTTTGCATGCAGACGAGCTCCCCGGCATGCTGACCGCGTGGGAACTGAAACAGGCACTGCAAGTACTGGAACAGGAAGGAAAAATTGCCGGTGAAATCATTCTGGTACCGCAAGCCAACCCGATTGGCCACGCCCAGTCGCTGCTGGGGTATCAGCTTGGTCGCTTCGAACTGGCCAGCGGACAAAACTTCAACCGCCACTACCCGCAGCTGACCCAGGCGGTGTACGCCGCAGTCAAGCATCAGCTGGGCAAGGATGCCAAAGCCAATACCGCACTGATCCGCCAGGCCATGCGCCAACACCTGCAACAACTGGCTGAACCTACCGAGTTGGTCAGCCTGCGCAAGCAGCTGTTACTGCTGGCCGCCGATGCCGATATCGTGCTGGACCTGCACTGCGACAGCAATGCGGCCTTGCATGTCTACACCGGCACGCCCTTGTGGCCACAGTGCGAGCCACTGGCGCGCTACTTGCAATCCCATGCGCAATTGCTGGCTACCGAGTCCGGCGATTATCCGTTTGACGAAGCCTGCAGCCAGACCTGGTGGGAGCTGGAAGCACTGTGCCGCCAGGATGGCCTGGATGTGCCCATCGAAATGGCCTGTCTGTCGGTAACCGTGGAATTGCGTGGACAACATCAGGTGGCACAGGCGCTGGCGCGGCAGGACGCACGCGCCATCCTGGATTTTCTCTGCCTGCGCGGCTTGATTGCGGGCGAAGCACCGGCATTGCCACCGCTGCCCTACCCGGCCACTCCGCTGTCCGGCTCGGAAAACCTGCAGGCACCCCATCCGGGAGTGGTCAATTTCCTGCTGGCTCCCGGCACACTGGTAGCAGCAGGCCAGGCCGTGGCCGAAATCATCGACCCTCTACAGGACAAGGTGGCAGTTTTGAGTTCACGCTATGGCGGCATGCTGTACGCACAGGAACTGCACCCGTATGCCACGGCGGGCATGACGGTAGCCAAGGTGGCCACCGCACAGTCATTCAAGACAGGAAAACTGCTATCGGCCTGAGGAATTGGGGGCCGCATCCCCTTGCTGGCCGGAAGGAGCCTGTGCAATGGCCTGTAACAAGCAGGCCGGGCACAGGCAATCTCCGCCATCCTGCGTCATGGGCATGACATTGGGCAGACTGGCACACCAGCAGTTTTCCTCACCATCAGCAATACCACAGCGGAAGGTGTCGCCACAGCGCTGGCACTGCTTGGCCTGGGCAAGCGGCGGCAAGGACAACAAGCGGTTCCACACCGCTTTTTTTTCATAGTCGCTGAAGCCTGGCCAACCAGCTATTTCCTTTAATGTTCGCCGGCAACTCTTGCAGCTTTCCCCGGTGGCATCCAGTTGGCAACGCTGCTGACAGGGGGATGGAATGGGAGAGGTACTCATGCGGGCCGCCCGGACAGAACGCCAGTACGCCGCAGGCATGCAAAATCCGCAGGGCTGCGCTGCAGCCCGGAATGATGACGCAACAACATTGATGCAAACATAAAACAGCCTGTTACAAGGGAATGAGACTAACCCGGCACGCGGGACCAGTTACCCGAAAATCACACGACATAATAGCAGCGCAGAAAAATGCCATGAACATATAAGGCAATACATTGTTCAGGCTCAAACAACGCTTCTGCACCGACTACCCGGCAAAGAGCTTGCCCGGCAGCAATAACACAGGCAGTTCAGCTTTCCAGCATGTCAGTACCATAGCCCTTGTCGGCCACGTTCACACTATGCGTCTGCATGGTATCCAGCTGCAGCATGCTCAATTGGCGGCCGTATACGCCGCCAGTGTCCAGATACCAGACATTGTCGATCTGCCTGACCTGGCGCTGTGGAGTATGCCCCACACACAGCATGTACACGCCGACAACCGGCTTACGTACCATGCCTTTGGCCCGCAAACGGCACCAGGTGATCTGGCGCAGCAGCTTGCCGCCCTCTTCTCCCCAAGGGGTGGGTAATGCCAGTTGCTGACGCAACAAGTTCCAGTCGTCCAGCGGGCAATCGGCGTGCAACAGGCCGATCAGGCCGTGCTCGCTTACCACTTCTATCGCCAGCGGCAGGCGCAAGAACGCAGTACGGTAGGCTTGCTTGTCTTTTTCATCCAGGCAGATGAACCAGCCGCCGCCATTATTCAGGTAGCGTTCGCAGGCATCGGTTTGTGCCAGATCGAATTCCAGTGCCATCTGTTCATGATTGCCCCTTACCGCATAAAACCAGGGCTTCGCCAGCCACTCCAGCACCTGGCGCGACTCCGGGCCGCGATCCACCAGGTCGCCAACAGAAAACAGCCGGTCGCGACTGCCATCAAACACCACTTGCTCCAGTAACTGACGCAATTCGGTGAAGCACCCGTGCACATCACCCACTACAAAGTCACGCCCGGCCTGATTGGCGGGCATGCTGGCAAACAACTCACTCATACACAATCACATCAGTCTTGAGAGATACAGCTTTCATTATGCACATCTGCCCCCGGTTCTGCGGGAAATTGTCGAGCAGCAGGCATGAAAAAACGGCGCAGTGTCTGCGCCGTTTCTGAGCCAAATCAGTAAGAAAATTACTGGGCTGCGGATGCTGCAGCAGGAGCAGCAGCGCCGCCACCGATGGTTTGCATCACTTTCCACTGACCGCCTTCAACCTTGTACACGGTGATGCCGCCGTCTTTCAGGTCGCCCTTGTCGTCGTAGGTCCAGTTGGAAGAAGTCACACCGGAGTACTTGATCTTGGCCAGTACCGGCAGGTAAGCCTTGGGATCGGTGGAGTTGGCATCCTTCATGGCCTGGATCAGCGCGCGGGTCGCGTCATAGCCGTACGGGGAGTAAGTGGCTACGTCGGTCTTGAAACGTGCCTTGTACTTGTCGGCATATTCCTTGCCCTTGGGCATTTGTTCCAGCGGCAGGCCAGCCAGCGAGGCGATGGAGCCTTCGGCTTCCTTGCCTGCCAGTTGCAGGAAGTTCGGGGTCTTGGTCATTTCGCCGGAGATCAGCGGAGCCTTCAGGCCCAGACGCTTCATCTGCTTGGCCATCGGGGCGGACTGGGCGTCAGCACCACCGTAGAAGATCACGTCCGGATTCACGCCCTTGATGGAGGTCAGAATGGCGGCGAAATCGGTTGCCTTGTCGTTGGTGAATTCGCGCTTGGCCACGTCGCCACCGGCAGCCTTGACGGCTTTTTCGAATTCGTCAGCCAGGCCTTGGCCGTAAGCGGTACGGTCGTCAACGATGACGATTTTCTTGGCCTTCAGGGTGTCCACCACGAACTTGCCCATCACGCTACCTTGCTGGGTATCGGAGGTCATGGAACGGAAGGTGTTCTTGAAGCCTTGTGCGGTGAAGACCGGGGAAGTCGCCATGGCAATCATCGGGATGCCGGCGTCAGAGTAGATCTTGGAGGCCGGGATGGCGCAACCGGAGTTGAAGTGACCGATGATGCCGGAAACCTTGTCGTCCACCAGCTTCTGTGCCAGTTGGGTAGCGGTTTTCGGGTCGGCCTGGTCATCCTGGGCGTCCAGTTCGAAGGTCACCGGCTTGCCACCGATGGTCGGCTTTTCGGCGTTGGCATCTTCGATGGCCAGGGTCACGCCGTTTTTGTATTCTTCGCCATAGTGGGCTTGCGGGCCGGTCAGCGGAGCGGCAAAGCCGATTTTCACGGTGTCGCCACCAGCAGCGGCAGCAGCCGGAGCGGATGCGCCAGCCGGAGCGGCGGCGTCGTCTTTCTTGCCACATGCAGACAGTGCCAGAGCGGCTGCGACAGCGATGGTAACGGTAGTCAGCTTGGTGAATTGCATCTTGAATCCTCTATCTTTCGGTCTCTCCTGTCCGCTTGTGGCGGACAGATCTCATGCAGCGAGCTTGTTGTAAGTGAAAACGCTGGCGGCATTATTCCAATGCCGACAGCACATGACAAGTAGCGTGACAAAGATATCGTCACACAGCCCCGGTTTGTGACCATTCCCGCCAACAGCCGGGTTTGGCCGGGCCGGGGCTGACTGACATCAGTCGCCGATACTCATCAGGCTGGCGTTACCACCTGCTGCCGTGGTATTGACGCTGACTGCGCGCTCCACCACCAGACGATGCAGGTTGTAGCCATCTTTGCCGGCCAGAATCAGCGGAATCAGCGCACCGTCACGTTGCGCCAGTTGCTGGCGCACGCGGGCTGCGTCTTCCCCTTCATACAGCACGGCATCCAGCGAGGCAGTCAGCACGTCTTGCGTCAGCTCGACATGGCTGCCCAGTGTGCTGGCCAACTGGCGATTGGCCGGCGAATCCGCCAGCACTGCCACGTTGCCGGTAGCCAGTACGGCCACCAGTTGTTCGGCCAGCGTTGTTCCGCTGCTGGCCACGCACCCTACCTTGCCGCGCGGGGCAAAGCAGAGCGTGTTCTTTTCGCCGGTCGGTCCCGGCAGGCTTACCTGATGGGTCAGCGGCGAAGCACGACCTGCCGCATCAATGCGTGCATTCAGGCCACTCACGCCCATGCTGCCCGCCACGGCGGCCAGCTTGGACAGACCGGACAGATTGGCGGCCACCGGCTGCAAGGCCAGTTTGGGCGCCCATGCAGCGCGGGTCAGACGGTACAGGTAGAACGGGCCACCGGCTTTGGGGCCGGTACCGGACTTGCCTTCACCGCCGAAGGGCTGCACGCCCACCACCGCACCCACGATATTGCGGTTGACGTAGACATTGCCCACTTTGATCTTGTCGACAATATTGTTGATGGTTTCGTCGATGCGACTGTGAATGCCGTGGGTCAGGCCATAACCGGTGCTGTTGATTTCTGCCACCACCTTGTCCAGCTGGCTGGCTTCAAAGCGCAGCACATGCAGTACCGGGCCGAACACTTCACGGGTGAGATCGGACAGGTTGTCGATTTCAAACAGCGTTGGCGGTACAAACGTCCCTTGCTGGCATTGTTCCGTGAGCGGGGTCTGGTAGAACCAGCGCGCACGCTGCTTCATCTTGTCGATGTGTGCCAGCAGGCCGGCCTGGGCTTCGGCATCAATCACCGGGCCGACATCGGTACTCAGTCTGGCCGGGTTGCCCACGGTCAGTTCGGCCATGGCTCCCTTGATCATGGCGATCACCTTGTCGGCGATATCGCTTTGCAGGTACAGCACGCGCAAGGCGGAACAACGCTGACCGGCGGAATCGAAGGCCGAGCTCAGTACATCGGTCACCACCTGCTCCGGCAGGGCCGAGCTGTCCACGATCATGGCGTTCTGGCCGCCGGTTTCGGCCACCAGCACCACGTCCTCGCCACGCTTGGCCAGGGTGCGGTTGATGATTTGTGCCACTTCGGTGGAGCCGGTGAAAATCACGCCCTGGATACGCGGATCGCTGGTCAGTGCAGCACCGACGATTTCACCACGGCCCGGCAGCAGTTGCAGCACATCACGCGGCACGCCGGCTTCGTGCAGCAGACGCACGGCATAGGCGGCAATCAGGTTGGTTTGCTCGGCCGGTTTGGCCAGCACCGGGTTACCGGCGGCCAGCGAGGCGGTCACTTCACCAATGAAGATGGCCAGCGGGAAGTTCCACGGGCTGATGCACACCACCGGGCCCAGCGGCTGGTGGGTGGCATTGTCGAAATTGGCGACGATCTGCGCGGCATAGTAACGGCAGAAATCCACCGCTTCACGCACTTCGGCAATGGCATTACTCAGGGTCTTGCCCGCTTCACGCACTGCCAGGCCCATCAGTGCCGGCATGTGGTCTTCCATCAGGTCGGCCATGCGGTTCAGGCAGCCAGCGCGGTCTGCCACCGGGGTATTGGCCCAGCGTGCGGCGGCAGCTTCGGCCAGTTGCAAGGCACGTTCCACATGTTCCGGCGTGGCTTCAATCACTTCACCGACGATGTCGGCGTGGTCGGCCGGGTTACGTACCGGCAGCTTGTCTCCTTCGCTGATATCGGCATCGCCCAGCAGCGGGCTGGCCAGCCACTGCTGCTGTTCCGAACCTTGCAGGCCGATTTGCAGGGCGGCAAGCACATGCTCGCTGGACAGGTCCAGGCCCTTGGAATTCTGACGCTCGCTGCCATAGAGGGAAACCGGCAGGGCAATCTTGTGATGCGGCTGACCGGCATGGCTGGCGGCTTCCGCTACCTGGTCGGTCACCAGTTCGTCGATGGATACGTTTTCGTCCACGATGCGGTTGACGAAAGAGCTGTTGGCACCGTTTTCCAGCAGGCGGCGTACCAGATAAGCCAGCAGGGTTTCATGCGAACCCACCGGCGCGTAAATACGGCAGGCCTTGCCCAGATTGTCCTTGCCCACCACCTGGTCGTACAGGGTCTCACCCATGCCGTGCAGGCACTGGAATTCGTAATCCAGGCCCTGACCCAGCTGATAAATGGCGGACAGGCTGTAGGCATTGTGGGTGGCAAACTGCGGGTAGATGGCATCCTGTGCGGCCAGCAGGCGCTTGGCACATGCCAGATAGGAAATATCGGTATACACCTTGCGCGTATACACCGGGTAGCCCGGCAGGCCGTCCACCTGGGCGCGCTTGATTTCGGCATCCCAATAGGCACCCTTCACCAGACGCACCATGAAGCGGTGACCGGAACGGCGTGCCAGATCCACCAGATAATCAATAATGAAGGGGCAGCGCTTCTGATAAGCCTGCACCACCAGACCAATACCATTCCAGCCTGCCAGATCCTTGTCGAAAGCCAGCTGTTCCAGCAAGTCCAGCGACAGCTCCATGCGGTCGGCTTCTTCGGCATCGATATTCAGGCCGATATTGTATTGCTTGGCCAGAACCAGCAGTTCCTTGAGGCGGGCATACAACTCGGTCATCACGCGTTCACGCTTGGCGCGGCTGTAACGCGGGTGAATGGCGGACAGTTTTACCGAAATGCCCGGACCATCGTAAATGCCACGGCCGGCAGACTCTTTGCCGATGGCGTGGATTGCCATCACATAGTCTTTCATGTAGCGCTGGGCATCGTCCTCGGTCATGGCGGCTTCACCCAGCATGTCGTAGGAGAAACGATAGCCACGTGCTTCGCGCTCACGGCCATTCTCCAGCGCCTGTTCGATGGTTTCACCAGTAACGAACTGCTTGCCCAGCATGCGCATGGACATGTCCACGCCTTTGCGGATCAGCGGTTCACCGCCCTTGGCGATCAGACGGGTCATGGCAGCAGACAGGCCTTGCTCGCTGTGCGAGGAAACCAGCTTGCCAGTCACCACCAGGCCCCAGGCTGCGGCATTGACGAACAAGGAAGAGCTGTTGCCCAGGTGGGCTTTCCAGTCACCACGGGAAATCTTGTCGCGGATCAGCTTGTCGGCCGTTTCCTTGTCCGGAATACGCAGCAAGGCTTCAGCCAGGCACATCAGGGCAATGCCTTCCGCGCTATCCAGCGAAAACTCATGCATCAGGGCATCTACCCCGCTGGAGCGCGTACGCTCATGCCGCACCTGGCTGACCAGGCGACGCGCCAGGTCCTGGGTAGCGGTTACCTGTGCCGGCTGCAAAGCCGCCTGCGGCAACAAGGCCTGTACACATTCCTGTTCATCGCGACGGTATGCGGATGTAATGGCATCGCGCAAGGCGCTCTGGTTTAGGGCAAACACCTCGAATTGCATGGAAAACTCCCGATTTTGTTCGCAGCCCGGTTTATACCGGTTAAGATTTGCCTATTGTATACAATTGCATTTTTCTTTGTTCGACAATATAAAATATTCTTGGCATCAGACACTGCGTGGACGGCAACAGATCAAGGCAAATCAAGCGACTTGTCCTATTATTTGCCGCATCCGCCCACCCCGTTGCTGTTGCATTACCACAACGTTACCGCTTGCGATCCAGGCCACAGCCACAGCAGCTACCCGGACTTCGCAGGCAGGCCAATCCACTTTGTAGTCAATGACAGGACTTGCCGTGCAGAATATTTTGCTCATCGTGAATGCCAGCCCCTATGGCAACGAACGCTGTCTGAGTGCATTACGTTTGACACTGGCCCTTGCGAGCCATGGGCAACCCAGTCGCATCAAGCTGTTTCTGCTGTCCGATGCGGTCATCACCGCGCAAAACGGTCAGGGCAATTCCAATGGGCCAAGCCTGGCAGACATGCTGACCGAAGCCATGACACATGGTGTCGCCGTCCATGTTTGTCGCACCTGTGCCGAGGCACGCGGGCTGGATCAGACCCGCCTGCTACCTGGCGTGAAGATAGGCAGCATGCCGGAACTGGCCGACTGGACGCTGGAAGCCGACAAAGTCGTCAGTTTCTGAATAAAAAAAGGCCTGCCTCTCGGGGGGGAAGGCAGGCCAAAGGGCAGTTCACATCAAGCAGCAAGAAATCAAATGGGGCGTATCAACATTTCCGAACGAACCTCGCGCACCCCAGGCACATTGGCGGCAACCTCAAGCAAGTGCCGTACGGTATCGCGACTGGGGCTGGAGCCTTTCAGCCACACCATCCCGGCCTTGACCGAAGGATGCACGACCGAACCCGAACCATCGGCTAGCGGCTTCAGAACTTCATTCAGCTCCCAGGCTATTTTCTCGTCATCTGATACATGAGAAACAGCAACATGTTCGGCAATCGGGTCCATCAGCAGGCTGTCAGTTGCCATCACTGCCTGCAGCGGAAGCAATAATAAAAATATCCATGCGGAACGTTTCATTTTCATCGCACACCTCGGTACAAGAGCACTCCAGCTGCTATTGCAAAAGCCATGCCAACCTTATATAAGCATTTAAATTCAATGGCTTAGTAAAAAAACGCCACATACTCCGCTGCTTGTTTGTCTCAAACTGTCGCCCATCAGCGACAAGGCGAGATGGCAACAATGCTCAAGTCATTGATTAACATGAAAAAACCCCTGTCGCCATTTGGCGACAGGGGTTTTCGATCGTGATACCGGTTTAAAAGTCCTTGAACGCTGCCGCCACCAGATCATGCTTTTGCAACAAGCGGTAGAACTCGGTTCGGTTACGGTCAGCAATACGCGCAGCCACACTGGCATTGCCTGCAGTCACCCGCAGAAGCTTCTCCAGATATTCCCGTTCGAACTGGCGCCGCGCCTCTGCCAGTGTAGGAATACTAGCCATGCCGTCTGATACGGCTTTTTGCACCAGGCTTAACGGAATCAGGCCTGCGGTACTCAACACGCAGCACTGCTCGACGGCATTGGCCAGTTGGCGGATGTTGCCAGACCAGCGCAGACTGCATAGATATTCCATGGCGTCGGGAGCGAATCCGGCTACCTCCTTGCCATAACGTTCACACACCTGACTCAGGAAATGCTGCGCCAACAGCGGAATATCCTCCCGCCGTTCACTCAGTGCAGGCAATTGCAGGGTAAGGACATTGAGACGATAAAACAGGTCTTCACGAAACAGGCCATCACTGATCAGCAATTCCAGATCGCGGTGCGTTGCCGAGATCAGCCTGACATCAACGGCGATTGGCTTGCTGGCTCCCAACGGGCGCACTTCCCGCTCCTGCAGCACGCGTAATAGCTTGACCTGCAGGGCTAGCGGCATATCCCCGATTTCATCCAGAAACAAGGTGCCGCCATCGGCCTGGGCAATCAGCCCCTGGTGGCGCGCTGCCGCCCCGGTAAAGGCGCCTTTCTCATGTCCGAACAACTCGCTCTCCAGCAAGTTGTCCGGAATGGCCGCGCAATTGACTGCAATAAACGGCTTGTCTGCCCGTGGACTAGCGCGATGCAATGCCCGGGCCAGCACTTCCTTGCCGCTACCACTTTCACCGCGAATCAATACACTGGCATCCGTAACAGCAACCAGACGCGCCTCGGCCAACAGCTCATCCATCAAAGGACTGCAACTGACCACCCCTGCGCGCCAGGCATCCTGCTCATCATGCGACAAGGCAGGCGCAGACAACTGCAACGCCTGAGACACCTTGCTCAGCAGGGCGGCACTGTCAAATGGCTTCACCAGATAACCGAACACGCCGCGACTTACCGCCTCCACCGCATCAGGCACTGTGCCATGAGCAGTCAGGATGATCACCGGCAAGGACGGATAACTCCGTTTCACCTGCTCGAACAAGGCCATGCCATCCATTCCCGGCAAGCGCCAATCGGTCAGTAACACATCCGCTCTGCGCACAGCCAGGGCGCTCAGTGCAGCCTCGGCCGAAGCTGCCTTGTCCACCAGATAACCTGCTGCCTCCAGACGCAATCCAAGCAGGTGCAGCAAGTCCGCATCATCATCCACCAACAGAACACGCCCGGCATGCATCATGGTTGTATCTTCTTTTTGCTGGCCTTGTTGACCATGGATTGTTCAATCAGACGCAAGGCTTCCAGCTTGGCCGCCAGCTCATCGGCACGATGTTGCTGCTCGGCTAGCTGGGCATTGCTTCTTTGCATGGCATCCTCATGTCGCTTGCGCTCATTGAGCAGACTGCCCAGCAAGATGGACAAGCCCGACAAGCCTTCTGCCGGCTCTTGCCGCAACTGCTCATTCGCCTTGTCCAGTTGGCTGCGCAATGGCTCAATCCTGGACTCACCATTTAGCCATTGCTGTGCTACATAGCGCAGGCGCTCGCCGGCGCAAGCATCTTTCCCGGGCAAGGCACTATCACGACTACGTCGCAGGCTGCCCAGGACAGCCTCTGCATCCTGACAGTTGCGAGACTGACTCTTCCAGGCAACTATCCCACCGGCATCGCGTGAGGAGTGTTCTGACCAACCAGCACATGCCGACAACTGGCTTAACAACAGCAAGGCAAAAATATTGTTACGCATCATGCGAATGCTCATTCAGGGAAGTACATGGCCACCAGACACGGAAATGCGCACCTTTAGCAGCAGGCAAGGATTCAACATCGCCTCCCATCAGTTGGGCAAAGGTTTTCACCATGGTCAGCCCGATACCGCTACCCGGAGCCTCGCCGGTTGGAGCAGGCCCACTATAGAAGGGCTGGAAAACCAGTGTGTGATTTTCAGGCGCAATTCCTGGCCCCTGATCAATGACCGCTACCCATGTACGATCAGCCTCCCTGCCAGTTGCAACGGAAATAACACCGCCAACAGGAGAAAACCGAATAGCGTTAGAAAGAAGATTATCAATAATGGTTCGGAATTTTTCACTATCGACCGGCACCTGCAAACTATCGTGCGACAGTTCCAGCGTGATGCGCTTTTGCTGCAACAAGGGACGCATGCTTGCCGCCGCATCCTCAATCAAGGCATGCAATTCATGCACACGCATGTCCAGAGGCTGTGCCAGCCAGTTGGCAGCATCATGCCGCAACAAGGCATCCACCCGCTGTCGCAACAAACGGGTATTGGACAAGGTAATCGCCACGATTTCCTGTTGCGAGGGCAGCAAGGGGCCGGGAATCTGGTCTTGAAGCAGTGACGATGCCTCCTGAATAGCCGCCAACGGGGTTTTCAGCTCATGCGAGACATGACGGAAAAAATCCGCCTTATCCTCTTCCAGCCGGGCAAGTCGATGATCCAGCTCACCCAGGGCAGAAGCCAGCTGCACGATGTCGGCCGGAGCCGACATCAACCAGCTCTGACCACGCACTCCCTGCGAAAGGGCGGCAATTTTACCGCGCAGCTGCTGCAGGGGCCTGACCAGCAGCCAAGCCAGTAGTAATCCGGAAAACACGGCAAGGCATAATGACAGGATGGCCACCCGGTCAGCCTGTTGACGTTTTTCCCGCAAATTGCTGTCCCACTGCTTGCGCTGTACCTCACCCAATTGCCGGATACGTGACTCCAGCGCCGCTCCCAAACCGGACAGCGACTCATACTGTGCGGACCACGCCGCAACAGGATGTTCACCACCATCCAGCAAGGCCAGCGATTGCTTCCCCCACTCCGATAATGCCCGTCCGAGTCTGCGCAAACCGGCATCATCCTGCCGCTCCAGCCTGGCCGCCAGCTGCATCAGTGCGCTCAAGGCCTCTTTGCCAACCTGGGAATAGCTCTCCTCACGCAAAACATTCCACTGGCGTGTAGAGCGCTCAAACAGCTCACCCTGACTGGAAAATATGCGTATGGATTCGGAAAGTAGCAGGGCCTGACGCTGATTCTGGTCCACTTGTTCCGCCAACTGCTGCAGATGCCACCAGGTTTGCACCAGTGCCAACGAGGGAATCAGCGTCACCACGAACAAGCTAGCAACCAACAGCGACTTGAAAGACAAATGGCGCAATAGCATGAACACTCCAGACACGAAGATGAAGCCATTGTCCAACAGCGCGGCTTGTCTTCACAAATCAAAGCAGCAGTCGCTGACAGATTGACGATAATCGGACGCTTACCGCAGCCCAAAAGCACAAAGCCCAGCTCGTTTGAGCTGGGCTTCGAAGGGG